>CAZAJX010000023.1:0-33583 GCA_964485815.1 uncultured Oscillospiraceae bacterium | reverse complement strand
TGACGTTGAGGGCAAGGATGATCTCCTTTGCGGACATCTTTTTGCCGTCAAGCGCGACGGGAATGCCCTTTTCAAACTCCAGCTCCACGTAGGTGGGCTCGTCGGGCGCGTTGATGGGGGAAACGCCCATTTCAAGGAAGCCCTGCTTTTCGTACTGCGGCTCGTTGCCCGTATCCTCAAGGTCAAGACCCTCGTGGGAAAGATGCCAGAGGTTTTTATCCTTGGAATAGTTGGTCTCACGGTTTATCTTCAAGGGAATATCGTGAGCTTCTGCGTATTCGATCTCTTCCTCGCGGGATTTGATATCCCATTCACGCCAGGGAGCGATAATGGGCATATTGGGGCAGAAGTGCTTAAGTGCAAGCTCAAAGCGTACCTGGTCATTACCCTTACCGGTACAGCCGTGAGCGATGGCGTCAGCATTTTCTTTTATAGCGATTTCAGCAAGACCCTTTGCGATGCAGGGACGTGCGTGGCTGGTACCGAGAAGATATTCTTCGTAAACAGCGCCTGCCTTCATGGTGGGAATAATATATTCATCAACGTATTCGTCGGTCTGGTCAAGAACGTAAAGCTTGGATGCGCCGGTCTTAAGAGCCTTTTCTTCAAGACCTTCAAGCTCATCTGCCTGTCCTACGTTACCGGAAACGGCGATAACTTCGCAGTTGTTGTAGTTTTCTTTAAGCCAGGGAATGATGATGGACGTGTCAAGACCGCCGGAGTAGGCAAGCACGACCTTTTTAATGTTTTCTTTGTTCATAATATATGCCTCCGAAATTAAAACTGAATTTGTGAAATATTATACAATCAACACGCCGATTTGTCAACAATATTAAGAGAATAACTGCTTTTTTTACTTTTTTAATACAGAATCCCTTAGTTTTTAGTGTTTATTTATGCAAATACACAATAAATTTATTTTGTGTTGGAAAAACTACGATTATCGTTGATTTTTTTCGCTAAAATTGTTATATTGTATTAAAAGTTTATTTTGAGTTTATATTTCTGTGTTATCTTATCATAAAGGGGTATGTATATGTTTCACATTCTCGTTGTTGACGATGACAAAAATACACGGTTGTTTTTTAAAACGGTGCTTGAAAATGAAAAGTATACCGTATCCACCGCTTCCAACGGAAAAGAAGCACTTACTCTAATGGAGTCAACACATATAGACCTCGTGGTTTTGGATATTATGATGCCGGAAATGGACGGGTACGCTTTTACAAAAGCGTTAAGAGAAAACAACAATTCTTTGCCCGTGCTTATGGTATCCGCGAAACAGCAGGCAGAAGACAAGAGAAAAGGCTTTTTGGTGGGTACAGACGATTATATGGTCAAGCCTATTGACGAAGAAGAAATGCTCCTCCGTATAAAAGCGCTTCTCCGCCGTGCACAGATAGTTAATGAACGGCGTATAATTATCGGCGATATGATTTTCGATTACGATTCTTACACCGTTATAGGAAACGGCGAAAGTATCGAACTTCCTCAAAAGGAATTTCTGCTTTTGTATAAGCTTCTTTCTTATCCCGGAAAGATTTTTACCCGTATACAGCTTATGGATGAGATATGGGGTGCGGACAGCGATACCGGCTGGGAAACCGTAACCGTACATATCGGCAGGTTGAGAAAAAGATTTGAAAACTGCAAAGAATTTGAGATAGAATCCGTAAGAGGTCTTGGTTATAAGGCGGTGAAAAAGATATGAAAAACAAAAAAGGCAGTTCTCGCTTCGCACTAACTTTATTGCTGGCTACCTTGGTTTTTCTTGTATTTCTGTTTTCACTTGTGCTTGTAAACTGTGCTATTATATTGCTTATATCGACCGATATTTACCGTCCGGAATTACACGGATATAACGGTATCACAATGTTTATGATCACCATAAGCGTTGCCAGCCTTTTGGTGGGGTCGGTCATCGCAGGGTTTATTGTAAGAATACCTTTAAAGCCTATCAACAACCTGATCAACGGATTAAATACTCTTGCATCCGGAAATTACAGTGTACGCCTTTCTCCAATGGGCATTTTTAAAAAGTTTCCGTTGTTCGTAAAATTAACCGATTCTTTCAATAAGCTCGCCGAAGAGCTTCAGAATACAGAACTGCTTCGTTCCGATTTTATCAATAATTTTTCTCACGAATTCAAAACTCCCATAGTGTCTATTGCAGGATTTGCCAAGCTTATTAATAAAGGCAATCTTCCCGATGAGCAAAAAAAAGAATACCTTTCCGTTATCGAAGAGGAATCGCTCCGTTTGTCGGGACTTGCCACCAACGTGCTTAATATGACCAAGATCGAAAACCAGAATATTCTCACGAACGTTTCTGAATATAATCTTTCCGAGCAGCTTCGTGTTTGTATTTTGATGTTGGAGGAAAAATGGTCTGATAAACAGTTAGAGTTCAAATTGGATTTCAGGGAGCACACTATAGTCGCTGATCAGGAATTGCTTGCACAGGTTTGGATCAATATTATAGATAACGCCGTTAAGTTTTCTCCCGCGGGAGAAATCGTAGAGATAAATATCAAATCAAATGAAGATAGGATATACGTTTCCGTTATTAACGTCGGTGATCCTATACCCGAGGATAAACGTCAGCGTATATTCAATAAGTTCTACCAGTTGGACGTTTCTCACGGCACCGAAGGCAACGGAATCGGTCTTGCTGTGGTAAAACGCGTTGTTGATCTTCACGGCGGAAGCGTGTCCGTTAACTGCGAAAACAATATGACTATGTTCACAATTAATTTACCAAAAGAACAAAAATAGATTAAATTTTCCTCTTCCGTGTTTATTTTCGGCTTAGAAACTGAGCATAATATGTTTGCATTACCGAAACGAAAAGAGGAATGATCTTGAGAGAAGTCAAAAGGCCCAGAAAGCCGTTATTGCTTTATTACGGAATTGCCTTTGCGGTGTTATTGCTGTTTAATTTAATAGCAATGCCCCGCTTGGCGGAAAACAAAATAATACAGGTTGATTACGGAACCTTTATGTCTATGACCGCCGAGGGAAATATCGGCAAAGTCGAAATACAGACAAATCGTATCGTATTTACTGATAAAGCCGAAAAAAACGTTTACAAAACCGGCGTACTTGAGGATCCGGGATTGATCGACCGTCTTCATTCGGCAGGCGCCGTCTTTTCAGGGGAAATAATCGAAGAAGCATCGCCTTTGCTTTCCTTCATCTTCTCTTGGATATTTCCTCTGCTTTTCTTTATAATTCTCGGAAACGTGATCTCCAAAGTGTTTATGAAAAAAGCGGGCGGAAACAATTCCATGATGTTCAATATGGGGAAGAGCAACGCCAAAATATATGTAAAATCTTCCGATGGCATCAAATTTTCCGATGTTGCTGGAGTAGATGAAGCGAAAGAGAATCTCGCCGAGGTTGTGGATTATCTTCACAAACCGGAACGATACACCCAAATCGGTGCTTCAATGCCCAAGGGAGTTCTGCTTGTCGGGCCTCCCGGTACGGGTAAAACTATGCTGGCAAAGGCAGTTGCGGGGGAAGCAAACGTTCCTTTCTTCTCTATATCGGGCTCAGAATTCGTCGAGATGTTTGTGGGAATGGGTGCTTCCAAGGTAAGAGATCTGTTTAAACAGGCAAAAGAAAAGGCACCGTGTATCGTATTTATTGATGAAATTGACGCTATCGGTCAGCGCCGCGACGGACGCTTAGGCGGAAACGATGAAAGAGAACAGACGCTTAATCAGCTTCTTACCGAAATGGATGGATTTGACGGAAACACGGGTGTTATTATTCTTGCGGCAACCAACAGACCGGAAACTCTCGATCCTGCGCTCACACGCCCCGGAAGGTTTGACCGCCGCGTTCCCGTTGAGCTTCCCGATCTTAAAGGCAGGGAAGCGATACTGAAGGTCCATTCCAAAAGGATAAAAACAGACGGTTGTGTAAATTACCTCACGGTTGCCAGAATGGCATCCGGCGCCTCGGGTGCGGAGCTTGCAAACATAGTAAACGAAGCGGCGTTGCGAGCCGTCCGTTCAGGCAGGGATACTGTGAGTCAATCGGATCTCGAGGAAAGCATCGAGGTTGTTATCGCCGGTTACCAAAAGAAAAATTCATTGCTTACAGATAACGAAAAGCTTGTAGTTGCATATCACGAGATAGGTCACGCTATAGTTGCCGCAAAACAATCGGATTCGGCGCCGGTGCAAAAGATCACTATAGTTCCCAGAACATCAGGCGCGCTGGGATACACTTTGCAAACCGAAGAAAACAACCGTTATCTTCTTTCAAAAACCGAAATTGAAAACAAGATCGCCACCCTTGTCGGAGGACGTGCCGCAGAACAGGTAGGTGTGGGTACCGTTACGACCGGTGCTTCCAATGATATCGAGCAGGCAACCAAGCTTGCCCGTGCCGCCATAATGCGCTACGGTATGAGCGATGAATTCGGAATGATGTCGCTGGAAACGGAAACAAACCGTTATCTTGGAGGAGATACCGTTTCCAACTGCTCTGCCGAAACTATGACACGTGTGGATCGCCTTGTAGCGGATCTTATTAAAAAACAATATGACAAAGCGGTGAGCATTTTGCAAGAAAACCGTGAAAAGCTTGATGAACTCGCTTTGTTTCTTTATCATAACGAAACCGTAAACGGAAAAGAATTTACAGAAATACTAAACGGTAATTAATCTACTGAGGACAGAAATGAACAGAATACTGAAAAAAGACCAGATATTCACATTGCCAAATTTGTTAAGTATAATACGGTTAATGCTCATCCCCGTTATCGTGTATCTGTACTGTTTTGAAAAGCAGTACTTTGCGGCTGTAGCGATCATCGTTATTTCGGGATTGACCGACATTATAGATGGAATTATAGCGCGCTCATTCAATATGGTATCGGATTTCGGAAAAATACTTGATCCCATCGCAGATAAGCTTACGCAGATTACTGTTATATTCTGTATAGCGACCCGTGTTTCACAGGTGTGGCTGTTGGTAGGAATGTTCATTGCGAAAGAAGCGGTGATGGCGGTAATGGGTATGGCGGCTATCAAAAAACTGGATTCCGTAAACAGCGCAAGATGGTACGGAAAGGCTAATACGGTTATACTTTACGCCGCAATGATACTGTTCGTTATCTTTCCGGATATGCCTCCGCTGTATTCTGCGCTGATCGTTGTGTCTTCTGCCGCATCGCTGGTTGTCAGCCTCGGCTTGTACGTTTGTTTTTATTACCGTCTGTTTCTTAGCGAAAAAAGGAAATAGCTCGGACAAAACACATAATAGTCATTGTTAATATATACGGGAGAAAAATTATGCTCGAACTCAAAAACATTAAGAAAGAATATTCCGCGGGCGACACAAAGGTATATGCATTAAGAGGCATAGACCTTCAGTTCCGCGATTGCGAATTCGTTTCCATACTCGGCCCTTCGGGTTGCGGCAAGACAACTATGTTGAATATTATCGGCGGTCTTGACAGTTATACCTCGGGAGATCTGTATATAAACGGAAAAAGCACAAAGGATTTCAAAAGCAGAGATTGGGATACATACCGTAACCATTCTATCGGCTTTGTTTTCCAAAGTTATAATCTTATCCCTCACCAAAGCGTGCTTCAAAATGTGGAACTTGCTTTGTCTTTGTCCGGTGTTTCCAAACGCGAACGCCGCAGAAGAGCAAAAGAAGCTTTGGAGAAGGTTGGACTTGGGGACCATATAAAGAAAAAACCCGGTGAGATGTCAGGCGGTCAGATGCAGCGCGTTGCTATTGCCCGTGCTATTGTAAATAATCCCGATATTATTCTTGCAGACGAACCTACCGGCGCTTTGGATACGGAAACAAGCGTTCAGGTAATGGATATACTCAAGGAAATATCCCGTGACAGACTCGTTATAATGGTAACCCATAATCCCGAATTGGCAGAAGCATATTCCACCCGTATCATTAAAATGGTTGACGGTGTTATAAAGGGAGATTCTGCGCCCCTTTCCAAAGAAGAACTTGACCGTGAGCATCTTAAGGAAAAGGCGTTGGCGGGAAAGAAGAAAACCAAAATGCCTTCTCTTTCTTATTCCACCGCATTCGGTCTTTCATTAAAGAACCTTATCAGCAAAAAAGGACGTACTATTCTCACTTCCTTCGCGGGAAGCATCGGTATTATCGGTATTGCGCTTATTTATGCCGTGTCAAACGGTATGACTGCGTATATTGATACGGTGCAGGAAGAAACGCTGTCCTCTTATCCGCTTACCATCGAAGCGCAGCATCTTGATATGAGCACTCTGCTTCAGACCTTTATTGGTCAGGCTGAATCCGTTGAAGAGCACGAAAAAGACGCCGTATACCAAAAAGCAATGCTGGCGGCAATGATAAACGCCCTCAATAATACCGAGGCGGACGAAAACGATCTTAAAGCCTTCAAAGAATATATTGAAAAAGAAATGTCCGATGCTTCGGATAACGAACAGCTTAAAGAAGCGTTAAACGGTGTTCAGTATACCTACAATCTTAATCTTCTTGTATATACCAAAGACGAAACCGGTAAGATTATCCAATCCGACACTCAAACTCTTTTAAGTGAGCTTTTGCTTGAAAACTTCGGTATGGATATGTCCTCTATGATGGGCGGCGGACTTGCGGGCTCATCAATGTTCTCCGGAATGTCTTCAACTACGCCCACAGTTACAATGTGGCAGGAAATGCTTCCCGGTGAAAAAGGCAAGCTTGTAAGCGAGCTTGTTGAAAAGCAGTACGATCTTGTCTACGGAAGCTGGCCTACCGAATATAACGAAATTGTCCTTGTGCTTGACGAAAATAACGAGCTTGACGATATGACTCTATACGCTTTGGGACTTGTTACCAAGGCGGAAATGGAAACCGTTTTTGATGCGGTAATCAACGGCACTGAACTGGGACTGACCACCAACCGCTGGACGTATGAGGAAATCTGCAATATGCAGTTCCGTACCGTGCTTAATTCTTCCTGCTATACTATTGATAAAGATTCGGGACTTTATATCGATCTCCGTGACACAGATGCAGGTCTGCGTTATCTGTACGATAACGGAATTCCTTTGAAGGTATCGGGAATTATCCGTCCCAATGACGATTCTGTATCTTCTATGCTTACCGGAGCGATATGCTATACCAGCAAGCTTACCGAGCATATTATTGAGCAAGGCGCGGCATCGGATGCCGTTCAATCCCAGATTGCTTCTCCCGATACGGATATATTCACAGGTCTACCCTTCAAGGATACCTCCGCTAACCTTTCCGATTCTGAGAAGGAAGAGGCTTTCCGTAACCATATCGCATCGCTTGACGAGGCAGAAAAAGCAAAAGCTTATATTACCATTATGTCCATTCCCTCCGAAACCGAGATCGCTCTCACGGTTAACACTATGCTTGAATCCATGACAATGGAAGAGATGCGTGCTAATCTTATAATAGGCTTGGCACAGCAGATGGGAATGAGCGAAGAGGGCGTTGCCGAATATATCGACGTTATGAGCGATGAAGAGATCCGTGAAATATTCTTTGCTTTGCTTGCAGAACAGTTTACCGCACAGTATGCCGCAAAGGTTCAGGCGCAGCTTGCGGGATATGAGGCTTTCCAGCTTGCGGCAATGCTTGATGCGGCGCTTCCCGATTACACCACCGAGCAGTGCGCGATCTACTATGAATCCGTACTTGAGTTTTCCGAAACAAATTATGAAGATAACCTTGTAAAACTGGGTTATGTGGATATCGAAACTCCTTCTACTATAAACCTTTTTGCTTCCTCGTTTGAAAATAAAGATATCATCGAAGATGCCATAGCAAAGTATAATGAATCCGTCGAAGATCTTCAGCAGATCTCCTATACCGATTATGTGGGACTTATGATGTCGTCCATCACCACGATCATCAATGCAATTACCTACGTTCTCATCGCTTTCGTTGCGGTTTCTCTCATAGTTTCTTCAATCATGATCGGTGTCATCACTCTTATTTCCGTTCAGGAACGTACAAAGGAGATCGGCATCCTTCGTGCGTTGGGTGCTTCCAAACGCAACGTTTCTTCAATGTTCAATGCAGAAACAGTCATTGTCGGCTTTGCATCGGGTCTTGTCGGTGTAGTTGTTACCTATCTGCTCTGTATACCCATAAATATGCTGCTGCATCATCTTACGGGTATCGGTAATCTCAGCGCGGCTTTGCCTGTAGTTACTGCGGTTATCCTTGTTGCCATAAGTGTATTGCTTACCATGATCTCCGGTATTATACCTTCTTTCAGCGCGGCAAGAAAAGATCCCGTTGTGGCATTGCGTACCGAATAAAATACTTAAGGGACTCTTTGCGGAGTCCCTTGACTTTTATAAAAGTGCGATATATAATTTTACAAAACGGGGTGAAAACTTGAAATACAAATCTATTATTACCGATCTTGACCGTACCTTGCTTCGTACAGACAAATCCGTTTCCCACCGTACACTTTCGGCTCTTCGCAGGTGTAAAGAAGCGGGCGCGCTTTTGCTTGCCGCAACGGCAAGACCTCACAGAAGCATACACGAATACGAACAGCTTTTGTGCTTTGACGGGGTCGTTTGCCTTAACGGAGCATACGTCTGCCGTAACGGAATCAAGACGGAGCATTGTATTGATATAAAAGAGGCAGAGCGCTTTCTTGCCCAAGTGTGTGCCGATTTTACGCCTACGATCTCTGCGGAATCAGACGGAATATTGTATACAAACACTGTTTTCGAAGAATGGGAATCCGTTTATTGGGATAAATTTCCCGAGTTGCCCAAAGGAGCTTTGCACAAAATACTTATAAGCTACAGCGGCGAAATGCACGAGCTTGTAAAAAGGCATTTGCCTCCTTCAATGTATTGTACAGTTGCCGCAGGAAAGCTTTTGCAGATAATGAGCAGGGAAGCAACCAAGATAAACGGTGTTTTGTCGCTGCTTGAAATGTTTGATATTTCTCTTGAAAACGCCGTGTATTTCGGCGACGATTACGACGATATCGAGCCCGTGAAACAATGCGGCTTGGGAGTCGCTATGGCAAACGGTATTGACGATATCAAACGGTGCGCCGATACAATCACGGATACCAATGATAACGATGGTGTGGCTTTGATTCTTGAAAGATTGCTGAATGGTGAAGCACTATGACATTTGTTGAATTTTTCGATAAAACCGCGGTGGAAAATATTTGCGCTTGCCTTTCCACTATTCCCGAGCGTGTTATATTTTTGGGAGATAAGAAAAAGACACTTATCCGCCATGCGGAACGATATAAGAGCGTCTTTGCTCTGCGTGGACAAAACGTGGAGTTTATCTGTAAAAGCATAAACAGAAACAATCTGTCAAGCGTTGTAAACGTGCTTTCGGAAATTGTAGAAGAATACGATAACTGCGCTTTCGGTCTTACAGGCGGCGACGATCTGTTCTTAACGGCGGCGGGTATCGTATATGAAAGATATAAAGACAAGAATATACAGCTTCACCGCTTTAATGTTCAGAATAATAAAATCTACGATTGCGATAACGACGGGAAAGCGCTTACAGTAAACGAAAACACCCGTCTTTCCGTAAGAGAAAACGTGCTTATTTACGGCGGGGACGTTATTATGGGTGAAAACGGCACCTTCCGATGGGATATGACAGAGGATTTCAAACGTGATATTCTGTCAATATGGAAAATATGCCGTGTCAACGTGAAAGGCTGGAACTCTGCGATCAGCAACGGAAAACGCGACAGCGGAGTTTTTAAAGCCTTGGAAAAGCAAGGTCTTATAACCGTTAAAGATAATAAGATTCAGTATAAAAACAATCAAGTTAAACGCTGTCTTACAAAAGCCGGAATGGCGCTTGAAATGATAATATATCTTGCTGGTATTGAATCACAAAGCGCTGACGGAAATCAGGTTTATACCGATTGTATGAACGGAGTTTGTATCGATTGGGACGGCGCGGACGAAAAATACGATACTAAAAACGAAATAGACGTTATGTTTATGCAAGGGTTAATTCCCGTGTTTATATCCTGCAAAAACGGTGCTGTGGAAACGGAGGAGCTGTATAAGCTTAATTCCGTTGCGGCAAGATTCGGCGGCAGGTATGCAAAGAAGGTATTGTTTTCAACCGCGTTGTCCGCTACGGGAGAATTCGGTGAATATTTCCGTCAGCGCGCATCCGATATGAATATCAGACTTGTTGAGGATATACAGCATATGTCCTATGAAGAAATTAAAAACATTGTAAAAAATCTTTGGATAAGCTAAAGGAGTAACTATGGAACGAATTGCAAGCTTTACGGTGGATCACCTCAAATTACTTCCCGGTCTTTACGTTTCCCGTAAGGATAAAAGGGGAGATACGGTTATCACCACCTTTGATATGCGTATAACCGCGCCCAACAGAGAGCCCGTTATGGATATACCCGCACTTCATACAATCGAACACCTCGGCGCCACTTATTTAAGAAATTCAAAATACAAAGAGGATATCGTGTATTTCGGACCGATGGGATGCAGAACCGGCTGTTATATACTTATGTTCGGGGACCTTTGCTCTGAGGACGTATATGACCTCGTAATTGAGCTGTGCGATTTTATTATTTCCTTTGAGGGCGATATACCCGGCGCCGCCCCCGAGCAATGCGGAAACTACAGCGAGCAAAATCTCAATATTGCAAAATATTATATAAGCAAATATAAAAAGGCACTCATCGAAAACAAAAATTTCACTTATATTCCGCTGTAATATATTTACTTGATACGCTTTGTTGTTTACAAGGCGTATTTTTGTTATTCTGTACGCTTTTTGTTGAAAATACGGTTATTATATGCTATAATGTATTAAATCAAACAGAAAAGAGGCGTATCTCTTGGACAGTTTAAGTGATTGTTTAGACCGATTTATTGAATTTACTGCTTGGGAAATGACAAAACCCAAAGCTTACGGCCCATTTCACCTCATTTTCACTTTCGCAGGCGTTTCTTTGCTTCTCCTTCTTGCGTGGAAATTACGCAATATCAGCGAGAGGGGCAACAGGATGCTTCTTATCAGCGTCAGCTCGTTTTTGATAATAACGGAAGTGTATAAACAGCTTTTTTATTATTTTCATATAGAAAACGAAGAGTACAACTTCGGCATTTTTCCCTTTCACCTCTGTAGTGTGCCTATGTATTTGTGTCTTATCGCCGCCCTTATCAAGCCGGGAAAGATTAGGGACGGTATGTATTCCTTTATGACCACCTTTAATCTTCTGGGCGGAATAATGGCATTTATTGAGCCGTCCGGCATCGTTCACGGCCATCTAACACTTACAATTCACGCCTTTCTGTGGCATCTCACCCTCATTTTCGTAGGTGCATATCTGCTTATGTCCGGCAGATACGCCAAAACCAATAAAGATTATTGGGGCGCCGTTGCAACGTTTGTTGTACTGTGCGTTATAGCTTTTTGCATAAATCTTTCCTTGTGGGAAGTTTCGGATGGCGGAATAAATATGTTCTTCGTCGGTCCCAGAAATTCGTCCTTAATAGTATTCAAGCAGATTTCCGAGAGATTCAGTTGGTATGTAAGCACGGTATTGTATATTCCCACGGTTTGTCTGGGCGCATATCTTGTCTATTTACCCGCACATTTACGTTATAAGAAAAAGCTTAAGAATGTAAAAGCATAATTACAACTCAAAGTCTTATAATATCAATATAAATTTCAAATCAGGGGAGTCCTATATGAACAACAAGCAGGAAAACTTTTTAAATCTTGTAATATATCAGATATATCCTCGCAGCTTTATGGATTCAAATAACGATGGTATCGGCGATATCCGCGGTATAATCAATAAACTTGATCATATTTGCGAGCTTGGTGCAAACGCCATATGGCTTTGTCCTTGCTATAAAAGCCCCAACAAGGATAACGGCTACGATGTTGCCGATTACCGCGAGATAATGGACGAATTCGGAACAATGGACGATATGCGTGAGCTTATACGGGAAATGCACTCCCGCGGTATGAAGCTTATAATGGACCTTGTTCCCAACCACACTTCCGATCAGCACAAGTGGTTTTTGGAATCCAAAAAGTCCAAAGACAATCCCTACAGCGATTATTACTATTGGTTTGATAAGCCCATTAACGATTGGCGCGCCAGCTTCGGCGGCTCTGTCTGGGAGTATGTTCCCGAAAGAGATCAGTATTACCTCCATTCATATACCATCGGTCAGCCCGATCTTAACTGGGATAATCCCAAGGTGATCAAAGAAATGCAGGACGTGGTGGATTTCTGGGTTGATATGGGCGCTGACGGCTTCAGAATAGACGTTATCGACCAGATCTCCAAGGATTTTGAAAAGGGAAGAAACTGCTTCGGTCCCAACCTGCATAAATATATCAATCTTCTGTTTGGGAGAGAGAAAACAGCTCATTTATTCACCGTTGGTGAATGCTGGGCAAATGATATAGAAGAAATAAAGCGTCATATAGATGCGGAGAGAAACGAGCTTTCAACGCTGTTCCAGTTTGATCATCTTGAGGCGGGCAGAAGCGAAAAGTTTACTCCTATGGAGGATTCTCTCCGTTCCGTAAGAGATATACTTGTTAAATGGCAAACACTTACCGGTCAGCACGATCTGCTGTATTCGTTGTTTACCGATAACCACGATAACCCTCCGTTTATTTCCCGTGCCGGTAACGATAAAGAACTGCGTTATGAATCCGCAACCTGCATTGCCGCAATGTTTTATCTGCTCAAAGGTGTACCCTTTATTTATCAAGGACAGGAATTCGGTATAGCTTCTTCCCATTACGATGATATGTCTTTCTTCGACGATGTCGAAAGCTTTGATATGTTCAACCGTCTTGTTGAAGGCGGACTTACCGAAAAAGAAGCTGTAGAAAAGATCAATTTCGGAGGCAGAGATAACGCCCGCCGTCCTGTTCCCTGGAACGGAAGCGTTGGCGGAGGATTTTCCCAAGCAAAAACATGGATACCGCTTTCCTCCCGCGTTAACGAGATAAATCTTGAAAACGATATCAATTCCGAAAAATCGATCTTTGGCTTTTACAAACAGCTTCTTAAGCTACGCAAAGAAAATGAAGCATTCATTAAAGGTGAATTTTCCGTTATTTCCCGCGAAGAAGATAATTTCTTTATCTACGCCCGTGTCTTTAACGGCGAGAAATTTACCGTAGTATGTAATTTTGAACAGGAAACCGCTATAGATTGCAGCTCTTTCGGAGAACTTGTTCTCGCAAACTATAAGGACCGCACGGGTGCGGAAGAATCTTTCAGACCTTATGAAATCGCAGTATACAGAGGATAGCTTTATGGAACCCAAAGATTACACCTTAACACGCATTGAGGGCGAATATGCATATCTCAAACCGGATGACGGCACCGAAGAGGTCTTTATTGCTCTTGCACTGCTTCCGATGGGAGCGGATATCGGTACCCGTCTTCACTGCGAAATGTTTGAATATACAATTATTTAACTATTGATATTATTTTTCGGATGTGCTATACTTTTTCCAGTTTTTTTGAAAGGTCGTTTTATTTATGAGCATTCGTATAGGAATTTACGGCTACGGTAACCTTGGCAGAGGTGTTGTTTCCGCCATAAAGCAAAACAGCGATATGACACTTTCCGCAATTTTCACCCGCCGCGATCCCGCTTCTCTTAAAATTGATGATGCTTCTATCCGTGTTCTCCGTACCGAGGAAGCTGAAAATATGGTGGATGATATTGACGTTATGATACTTTGCGGGGGAAGTGCAACAGACCTTCCCGTGCAGACACCTGCGCTTTCCCGTCTGTTCAACTGCGTAGACAGCTTCGATAATCATTCCCGAATTCCCGAGCATTTTGCCGCTGTTGACAAGACAGCGACCGAAACCGGTCATCTTACTCTTATTTCTTGCGGATGGGATCCCGGTATGTTTTCTCTTAACCGCTTGTACGCGTCCGCTATACTGCCCGAAGGAAACGATTACACCTTCTGGGGTAAAGGCATAAGCCAAGGACATTCCGATGCTATCCGACGTATTGAAGGCGTTTTGGATGCTCGTCAGTACACTATTCCCGTTGAGGAAGCAATCGAGTCTGTAAGAAGAAGGGAAAACCCCACTCTTTCCGCAGGTGAAAAGCACACCCGTGAATGCTTCGTTGTAGCAGAGGACGGCGCGGATAAAGCCCGCATAGAGCACGAGATCAAAACTATGCCTGCATATTTCGCAGATTATAATACTACCGTACACTTTATTTCCGCAGAGGAACTTAAAGCTAATCATTCCGCAATGTATCACGGCGGAGTAGTTATACGTTCAGGCAAGACCGGCGGCGGTAATAACCACGTTATCGAATACAGCTTGAAGTTGGATTCCAACCCCGAGTTTACTTCTTCCGTTCTTGTATCCTGCGCCCGTGCAGTCTACAGAATGGCAGGGGAGGGAATGAAAGGCTGTAAAACTATGCTGGACGTTGCTCCCGCATATTTAAGCCCGCTTCCCGCTGATCAATTGCGTAAAAAGCTTTTATAATATTTTACCCCGCACTTTGCGGGGTAATGATTTTTAAAGAGGTAAATATGAGCGTTAAACGTTGGATAGAAAAAAGCACTTCTTCGCTTAGTGGGAAAACCGCTGTAATAACCGGTTCGACCGGCGGCTTGGGAAGGGAGATATGTAAGATACTCGCATCCCTCGGCGCTGATCTTGTGCTTGTGGACAGAAATCTGAATAAATCCGCACAGCATCGGGATTTGTTGCATTCTTTAAACCCGAATATATCTGTTACTCTCGTTACTGCGGATATGGAGGATATTGAATCCGTAAAGTCCGCCTGCGCAGTTCTCAAAGATATAAACTTTTCTTATCTCATTCTTAACGCAGGCGCATACGCAATTCCGAGAAAAAACTGCTCAACGGGATATAACAACGTGTTTCAGATCAACTTCGTGTCCCAGTATTACATAGCCCGCACCTTTGCACCTTTGTTAAAAGAAAGGGAAGGCAAGATCATCGCTGTGGGAAGCATAGCTCATAATTACTCAGTGATCGATAAAAACGATATCGATTTCTCCACCCGTGAAAGATCCAATCTCGTGTACGGAAATTCAAAACGGTATCTGATGTGTGCAATGTATAAGCTTGGTATGGACACGGGTGTGAATATCTCGGTAACGCATCCCGGTATCACCTTTACAAATATCACGGCCCATTATCCTCCGCTTATTTTCGCTGTTATAAAGCATCCTATGAAGGTGATATTTATGTCTGCCCGAAAGGCTTGTCTTTCGGTTGTAAAAGGCGTTTTTGATACCTGTGAAAAATTCGAGTGGATAGGACCGCGTGTTTTCGATATCTGGGGTTTGCCGAGAAAAAGAAAGCTTAAAACCATATCCGAAGATGAATTCGCCTTCGTTTCATCGGTGTGCGATAATCTGTTTTAACCTATTTTTCATTGACAATTTATACATTATGATGTAAAATATATTCATTAAACATTTAGGGAGGACAATATATGCTTTCGAAAGCTTTATGCTCCGATATTATAGCAAAGGCTATGTCTACCGGAGCTGATTTCGCCGAAGTTTATCAGGAGCTTACCCGCGGTAACGTGATCAAGCTCATCGGCGGTAAAATTGACGCTATTGACGATACCGTAATTTCAGGTGTAGGTGTCCGCGCTTTTCTCGGAACACGTACCGTTTACGCTACGACTACCGATCTTTCCCGTGAAGGTCTGCTTCGCTGTGCTTGCGCAGTTGCGGATACCATCGCTCAGTCCAAGGCAGAGATTTCCATCAACCTTACCGAGCGTATTTTCCCCAACGTTCACGGCGTAAAACGTCTTCCCGGTGATGCTCCCGTAAACGAGCGTATCGGTATTCTTAAAGAAGCTTGTTTTGCCGCAAAGGAATACGATGAGCGTATCGTTCAGGTTCAGGGCAATCTCATTTCCATCGATCATTCTATTCTCGTTGCAAACAGCGAAGAATTGTATACTACCGACCGCCACGTGCGCACCCGTCTTGCGGTTTCCGCTATCGCTTCCAACGGAACGGAAAACCAGTACGGCTTTTTCGGTCCCGGCAGAGCTATGGGTCTGGAAATGTTTGAAACCGTCAATCCCGCAGAAACCGGCGTTCGTGCCGCGCGTCAGGCTATCGTAAACCTTGGCGCAGTTCCTTGTCCCGCAGGACAAATGCCCGTAGCAATTGATAACGGCTTTGGCGGCGTTATTTTCCATGAAGCCTGCGGACATTCTCTTGAGGCGACCTCCGTTGCTATCGGTGCATCTCAGATGTGCGGTAAGATGGGACAGAAGATCGCAAACGAAAAGGTTACCGCCATAGATGACGGCACCATTCCCAAGGCTTGGGGTTCTATAAATATCGATGACGAAGGTCATCCTTCACAGAAAAACGTTCTTATCGAAAACGGTATTCTTAAATCCTATATGGTTGACCGTCTTGGTTCCCGCCGTATGGGCGTTCCTTCTACCGGTTCGGGCAGACGTCAGGGATATATGTATGAGCCCACTTCCCGTATGACAAACACTTATATCGCCAACGGACCCGATAAAAACGAAGATATTATCACTTCTATTGAATACGGACTCTATGCCGCAAGTATGGGAGGCGGAAGCGTAAATCCCGTAAACGGCGCTTTCAACTTTGCTGTTAACGAAGGATATATTATTCGCAACGGTAAGATCTGCGAACCCGTACGCGGCGCATCTCTTATCGGCACGGGCAGCCAGATTATTCAGGATATCGATATGGTCGGTCAGAATCTTGAGCTTGGGCAGGGAATGTGCGGCTCCAGCTCGGGAAGTGTTCCCACCAACGTTGGTCAGCCTCTTATCAGAGTTTCCAAAATTACCGTGGGCGGTGTAGGTTAATAAGGAGGTAAAACACAATGACTTTTGAACAAATTAAAACCGTTGTTGCCGAAGCGGCAAAGCTTTACGGTGTTACACAATACGAGGTTTATTATTCTGAAAGCGAAGGTATGAGCACCGAAACACTTAAGGATGAAATAAGCTCCTTTACCTCCGAAAACGCTTCTTCCGTGGATTTCCGCTGTATTATAAACGGCAGAGCAGGATACGCCTCTACTCAGCTTCTTGAAGAGGACGAAATTGCGGATCTTGTAAAAAAAGCCGCCGCAAATGCAGCGGTATGCGAAAGCGAAGACGAGCTCGAGTTCTTTGCGGGAAGCGAATCTTACGGCGAAGTGAATATGCCCGAACCCGTTATCCCTTCTGCGGCTTCTCTCCGCGAAGCGGCTCTTGCACTTCAGAAAAAGACTTATTCTCTTTCCGATAAGATCGCGGACGGCACTCAGTCTGCTGTCGGCGCCGCAATAAGCGGAAGCCATATGTATAATTCCCATGGTCTGGAGTTATCTGAGCGTTACGGCGTAAATTACGGTTACGTTTCCGTTGTGGTACGCGAAGGCGAAGAAAGTGTTTCCGCTTTTAAGGGCGCAAACGGATCTACATTTGAAGAGCTTGAAATCACCTGCGATAAAGCAGTGAACAAAGCACTTTCCCAGATCGGCGCAGAGCCCGCTCCTACAGGCGAGTATCCTATCATTATTGCAAGCGAAACCATGCGCAGTCTTCTTTCCACCTTTGCACCTGTGTTCTCCGCAAAGAATGCAGAAAAAGGACTTTCTCTTCTCAAAGGTAAGGAAGGCGAGGTTATCGCCGCAGAGTGTGTTTCTATTGTTGACGATCCCTTCAGACCCGGCTCCGTTCAGTCCGCTTTTGACGGCGAGGGCGTTGCTACTTATACCAAGAATGTTGTTGAAAACGGCGTTCTCAACACTCTGCTTTATAACCTTTCTTCCGCTAAGAAGGCAGGGAAGACCACTACCGGTAACGGCAACCATTCCAACGGTATCCGTTATCACAACTTCTATATTAAGCCCGGTACTGCCACCCGTGAGGAGCTCTTAAAGACGGCAGACGGCGGTATTTTCATTACCGAGTTCAAGGGACTGCACGCAGGCGCAAACGCCGCCACAGGCGATTTCTCGGTGGAGAGCGCAGGTTATATGATCGAGAACGGCGCTTTAGGCAAGCCTGTTAAGTCATTTACCGTTGCAGGTAATTTCTTTAAGCTTCTTAAAGATATTGCCGCTTTGGGCGATACCGTGGATATCGGTCTTTCCACCTCTCCCACAGTTTTTGCATCCCCCGATATTTATCTTCCCAAAATGCCCGTAGCAGGTAAATAAAAATTCAAGCCCTCGATCTTTCGAGGGCTCTTTCATACAACAAAAGACGCGGACGGGATCTTTCCCGTCCGCAAAGCATTTATTAAATTATGCCTTTTTCTTTTTAAGGATGATCACAACAACAACGATAGCAACTATAGCTACAACGCCTGCAACGATACCGATAATAAGACCGGTGTTGCCGCCGTCTTCTTCGCCGCTTACGGGAGCGGAGGTGTCAGCGGTGGAATCGTCGGTAGCGGGAACGGATTCGTCCTCGGGTTCGGATTCGGTGTCGACAGGATCGGATTCTTCGGGGAGAGAAGTATCGTCAGGTTCAACAACGGGAGGTACGTATGCGGGATCAAGCTTCAAGGTGTTGAAGGTGATCTCTGCGCCGTTTACAGAGTATACTGTAAAGCTGTTAATAACAACAAGACCGTCTTCGTTTGCGCCCATAAGCTCTACGAGCTGTTCGTAGGATATAGCACCGGAGTATTCGCCTGCCTGAATGTCATCAGAACCGGATTCGAGAGGTGCATCGGGAATCAGCGTGTGGATCGCATAAGTATCATTGAAGCGGAGGCTGGTGGTACCTGCTTCGAAGGAGAAATCGTAAACAAGGTAAGTACCTTCACCAACATAAAGGGTGGTAGGGAACTTAGCGGTTGCGGATGGCCAGTTGCCGGAGGTACTGCCGCTTACTACGGTCTTACCCTGAGAATATTCAATGTTTACGTTAGTGCCGTTGCATTCAGTATATGTCCAAAGGCCATCAAGGGTGGGGAATATATCGCAAACGGTATCCATAGCGGTAGGAGCTTCAGGCTCTTCTGTGCTTTCTTCCTGAGTGGGATCCTTAACAAGGTCGGAAACCAGCTTGCAGTAAGCCATGCCGATTACCTTCTTTGCGCCAGCAAAGTAATCGGAATAGTAAACGTAATCGTTGAAATCTCTTTCTTCGCCGGAGTTAGCATAGCCGGTACCGTAGTCGGAAAGACCGAGCTGGAAGCCGAAGCCGAACAGAGAACCAACCTGACCCTTAACACCGTTGGGGGCTTCGGAAGTGGTCATTTTGGAAAGAGGGATTTTCTGCTCGTATACGTCGAAGCCACCTTCGGTGGTTACTTTGTATTCGAAGCCTTCAAGTCCGGACATTCCGCAGAAATGGTCACAAACATCAGTGTCAGATTCTTGAGAAGGATTAATGATAGTCCATTCAAAAATAAACTGCTTGTTGAAGAGTCCGCCCCAATCCCAGGAACCGTCTTCGGAATCGGGGTTAACGTAGCATGCCTTGTAGGGATCATCGGGACATATACAAGTCATCATATGATGTGCATTAAAGATAAAATGCTCTTCTTGTCTTGTTGTCCAGCTGTCGTACGCAACATGAGGTTCATTGCAAACAACTTTTACAGCGATATAAAGAAAATCGCCCTTCCAGCACGCCCACAGTTCCATATCTTCTTCAACTTCGCAGCCTTCCCAAGTGTTAAGGTAGCCTGTAGGGTCTTCACCGGTTTTACAAACCAGTCTGTAGCCTTCACTGTCTACAACACCGTCTACGACAGGTGCAGTTTCTGCTTCGTAAATACCGACAATGCCTGCAGCAGAGCTTTCAAGAGCAAATGCGGCGGTAAGACCGAGTACGAGGGTTAAAGTGATTAAAATGCTTAAGAGTTTTTTCATTTTTTTCCTCCTAAAATGGTTATTAACTCTGTGAACATATTAACATCAAACACAAAAAATGTCAATAGTGTGAACAAACTTAAAAGTTCATATTTGAATTTTGGGCATTTTACACAAACAACATACCCGCTCTTTGTACATATGGATAAATACTTTTGTTAAAAAAATATCATTGAAAAAAATATTTTTTTATGTTATAATATACTTAAAGGAGGCGATATTATGCTTTTGCAGGAATCCGGCGAAATGTATCTTGAAACAATATACGTTTTAACCCTTGAAAGTGCGTTTGTCCGCGCCGTTGACGTAAGCGATAAACTCGGTTATTCCAAGCCCAGTGTTTCCAGAGCGATGGGACTTTTAAAAAACGGCGGATATATAAATATCGCCCAGGACGGAAATATTACTCTTACCGATATCGGTAAAGAAACTGCGGCGAAGATTTATGACCGTCACAGTGCGTTAACAGACTTTTTGGTTTGTCTTGGGGTGGATAAAGAAACCGCTTCCGCAGACGCCTGCCGTATAGAGCACGTTATCAGCGATGAAACGTTTTCTGCCATAAAAAAATATTTAAATAAGTAATAAAAAATTCCGCACACATAACGTGTACGGAATTTTTAAATAATGGAGCTGGTAATGTGACTCGAACACACGACCTGCTGATTACGAATCAGCTGCTCTACCGACTGAGCTACACCAGCGCACGGCTGACATTATAACAAAAAAATCAAAGTATGTCAACTACCTTTTGCAGCAATATTTCTCTTTTGTTTTCTGTTTTTTTCGCTATTACGTCATCCAACAGCCTGTCCAAAACGTAATTTATTTTCTTTTTGTCCTCGGTAAGGGGAGATATATCATTTCCGCGAATATTTAACATAGAGTGCTTGTAAGGAGTTCCTTGGTCCAAAATCCTTTTCAATTCCTCGCTATCGCCTCTTTTTTTGCAGATGTATTCTGCACTTTCTTCACCGCAATACCGCAAAAGTTCAATAGGATTGCAAGACGCGAATTTAAAATAATCGGTTGCTAATTTTATTGATTTTTTATCGGCTTTAAGTGCTTTAAGTGAATATACCGCATCTTCTCCGTTTGAAAATACGCTTTTTACCGGAGCGGCTTTCGGTATAAAATATGCAAATATATCATAATATTTTTTGTAAACACTCCGGAAGTGCTCTCCCTCTGCCGCCTTTCCGAATTCTGAAAATATCCTCTCTACTGATATTTTCTTAATATCATCCGCATATTCTCTCATAGCGGACAGCGTGTTTTCTTCAATCTCAAAACCCAGAGTGCTTGCAAAGCGCAAGCCGCGAAGAATTCGTAAAGCGTCCTCTTCAAATCTTTTTCTCGGCTCTCCCACAGCGCGTATCAATCGGTTGTTTATGTCATTTATCCCGCCGTGAAGATCAATATATTCATTACCGTCAAAACATATTGCGTTTACGGTAAAATCCCTGCGCATAAGGTCATCCTCAAGAGATGCGCCAAATACCACGGTGTCGGGATGTCTGTGGTCGGAATATCCGCTTTCTTTTCTGAATACGGTTATTTCAAATGCGGTATTTTTATATAAAAGCGTAACAGTGCCGTGCTTTATTCCGGTTTCAATAACTTTGTTTTCGGGAAATATGTTTTTAATTTCTTGCGGAAGTGCGGATGTGCATATATCGTAATCGTATATTGTTCTGCCCAGTATCATATCTCTTACACTTCCGCCCACAAGATACGCTTCGTACCCCGCTTTGTTCAGCGTATTTATAACTTCTCTGTACATATTCTCCCTCCTTTCCTTATATTCTATCACATTTCAGCACGCAAATCAATCAAGGAGTTTAAAATGAAAAGAATCTTAATATTTTTGTTGGTTTTTGTTATATTATTATGTTCCTGCGAATACCGATACGAAAACGTTTCCAATATTACTCCCGTTCCCGATAATACTGAGGATGTCTTTGTTCCGTATCCCGATAATCTTGAAAATCCCGTGGAGGACAGATATATGTATACTCCCGTTCAGAAAAATAAAATTAAAGGCGTGTGGATATCACAATATGATATTTCCTCTGCGATGTGTACCAAGGAAGGACAGGTTCCTGTCGGTGACTATGCCGCAAAAATAGACGCCATATGCAAAGATCTGAGCCAAAAGGGATATAACGCGATATTCGTGCAGGTGCGTCCTTTTGGTGACAGCTTTTATCCTTCCGAATTTTATCCTCCATCAAAATACGCTGTGGGAGCATACGGAAACGAATTTATTTACGATCCCATAGAATTATTTGTTTCTGCTGCTCATACTTACGGTCTTGAGTTTCACGCTTGGATAAATCCGTTTCGCTTGATGGAGGAAAAAGATTTTATCTTTCTTCCCGAAGATTCTCCCATACGCCAGCTTGAAGCTTGGGGTAAGCTTAGCTTGTATAACGGCAGATATTATCTTCGCCCTTCCGATGAAGCGTCCTGCAGCCTTGTTTTAAACGGAATTGAGGAAATCATTACAAAATACAACGTGGACGGAATTCATTTTGATGATTATTTCTATCCTACTGCAGATCCTGCGTTTGACAGCGAAGATTTTGCCGCTTCCGGTGAGCCCAGACTCTTAATGTGGCGCAGAAAAAACGTAAGCGATTTTGTGAGCCGTGTTTACGCTCTTGTCAAATCTCTTGATGAAGACTGTGTATTTGGTATCTCTCCTGCAGGAAATATGCATTATACCTTTTCAGTGTGCTGTGCAAACGTATATAAATGGTGTTCTGAAGAAGGCTACGTTGATTATATAATGCCGCAGATATATTTCGGATATTCCCATTCAACTGCGCCCTTTTCCCGTATGGTTGAAGATTGGCAGAATATAATCAAAACCCCAAGTGTGGCTCTTTATATCGGTTTGGCGGCATACAAGCAGGACACTGTAGATAATAACGCAGGCGACGCTAAAGACGAATGGATAACCGATAAAACCATGCTTGCAAGACAAGCCGAAGAATGTCTTGATAAATGCGACGGATATAATATGTTTTCATATAATTACATTGATTGATATTTTTAAAAGGCTGTCATCGGACAGCCTTTGCCTTTACTCTATGCAGGGTTGAGTCTGTATTCCTTTTACGGCATTTTCTGCAGAACAAACAATCTTTTCAAAATCGCACACCAAAGAATCCGGCTTTTTATCGCTGTCATCCTGGGCAAGGGGTACGAAATAAACGTTTTTTCTTACAGCAAGTGTACCGATATTTCTCAAGGTCATCCCCAGCGCATCGTTGGTCGCGAGAGCAATCAGGATCGGAGTGCGGTTTCTGAAGAAAATTTTTGCTGTCATTGTAACCGTTGAATCAGTTATTCCGTTTGCAATTTTTGCCAGAGTGTTTCCCGTACAGGGACAAATTATCAGAAGATCGTATTTTTGGGGCGTAAGTATCTCTTCCGCTGCCTTAATGCTCGATATTATCTTTTTTCCGCACAGTGTTTCGATATTTAAAATAAATGTTTCCTTTGTGCCGAAGCGTGTATCGGTCGTACAAACGATTTCGGATAACACGGGGGTTACGTCGTGTCCTGCGCTTAAAAGCTTTTTCAGCGTGTTCAGAGCGTTCTTGTGGTTACAGAAGGAACCGCATACAGCAAATACTATTTTCACACCAACACTCCTTTCTCGTTCAACAGTGATACTACCGTGTTGTAAATTATGCGCCCCGCTGTAACGGGTGCAACTTTTCCGGGCAGGGAAAGCGCCCAGATGATCCGCCTGCCTATCTTTTTCCCGTATTCAAAATCGGTTCCTCCGGGTCGTGATGCCAGATCTATAATAATACCGCTTTCGTTAAAGTTATCCAATTCATTTTTTCCTATTACAAGTGCCGGCACTGTGTTAAAAAGAATATCTGTATACGGCAGCATAGTAATGGACTTTTCAAATGTACATACCTTTATACCTTGGGTTTCCCAATACGCTCTGTCGGATTTTTTTCGCGCGGCAACTGTAATTTCACCGTTCAATCCTTTAAGCCTTGGAACCAAAGCCTTTGCGATCCTGCCGCTTCCGTATACCATACACCGCGCTCCGTCAACGGTAAACGGCGTTTCCTGCATTGCGATCATTATAGCGCCTTCCGCAGTCGGTACAGCGTTCCCCGTCTGTAACAGCTCATCTTTGTAATAATCAATACATTTATTGAAATTATCGGTGATAGCTTGCGGCAGCATACCTCCGCAGATCACAGTGTCTTTTTTTGCGTATTCGGAAATTTCTTCTATTTTTATCGCCTCATCGCACAGAGGGGCGGCAATAATTGTACCATCGGGTGAGCAGGGAAGTCCCAATAAAATTATATCGGCATTTTCCACAGCTTCCTTCATACTTCCGCAACGTTTTATCTTGCCGTGAATATGTGAGCAGTTATCCCAACCGTAACACAAAACCGTATTGTCGTCCGCAAACCTACGTGTTGCTTCTACCAAACGCATGTCGCCGCCTATTGCGGCAATTATCTTTTTTTCCGACATAAAACCCTCCTTTGTCTTTTTATCAGTATATGACAAAGGAGGGCGTATGTTTTTATTTTTTAATTATTACGGGAGATGGTTTGATCAATTCTCCTGCGGCGTTGAACACTTCTGTGTTATCGGCATATAAGACGTTGGGGTCAACAAAATATTTTTTCGCAATACTCCACAGACTGTCTTTGGAAGTGGGATAGCAGCATATAAGATTACAACTTTCCAAGTCGGATTCTTCATCGGTGATTAATTCCGTTACTGCTGAAAATGTTTTGTAACATTTAGGCACTGTTCTCGTACGGCACAGCATCTTTCCGTTAAGCTCCCCGTCGGATGTCAGAATTACGTTTGCTTCAAACGCCGCACACTCTGTATCGCAGGTTTCAAAGCTAAGGGCGGTATCTGTTAATCTTTCCTCAAAGCTATCGGAAAAATCAATGTTTTCATATCTGTCTTCTGCTTTTCCGAAAACCGAAAGTGTGTATGTACCGCACAGCTTTGCACCCATATCGTCATTTTTTATCTTGCAATCGTTTGTTTTGGCATTATAATCGATTATTTCCGTTAATCCTTTTTCGGGCGTAAAGCGGAAATCTATGGGAAAAACTCTTGTTAACGGGTCATCGTCAGTAAGGGTAGTGAATTTTTGTAAAACGGGGTGGTTCTTCTTTCCGCAAGCGAAAGCGTCGGTAGCAAATTCACAGTTTATTTTTTCAAAAACGTTTACTTTTGCTTTTATTATGAATTTTAACCTTATAACACGATTCTCTCCGTATGAATCTACATCCACATCGGTTTCCGAAGAGATTACGGATGCGGATGCGCATACAAGAGAATTATCGTTTACGCTGATATCATCAAATATCATATTGGCGGGAAAGGACTTTTTGTACATCATATATTTTCCGTTTTCCCCTTCACCGGTGTATATCAGCTTGCTTGTTGCAGTTGTTTTCAGTTGAACTTTTCCGTCCGAAACATAGCTTTCAGGTTCTTCTATACTCATACAGTTCATAAGTATGTCATCTGCGGGAATATCTTTTTCGGATAAATTATAGCTTTCCTCAAATGTGAATTCGTTTGTGCGCTCGTCGGCTTTTTCCAAGTAAACAAAGCTGTCCTTTTTAGAATGAATGTTTTGAGGGAAAAGGGAAGTATCGCATATTTTAACTTTTTCTGTTCCTTGTGCAGATATATTCAGCACGCTTTTTACACGAACGGCAAACTTTCTCGGGTTTATTATTTTACAGCCTATTCTTTTTACTGTTGCTTTTGCGTTTACCGTTCCGTCCTTCGCGGTATTTTTAATATCGATCTTCTCGTTAAACGGTATGTTGAACGTGGTGTACGAAAGCGAATTGCTTTCGTCGCTTTCATACAGCATTGAAAAAATGTATATACCGCTTACCAGACACTTGTCACCGTTTAATACGGCGCTTTCAATGTAAGGTGTTGCATCAAGCTTTACAAGCCTTGTTATATCAGGGGAATAATCGGGAAGCGACATCTCCTTTTCCAACTCTCTGTCAACGTCGCCGCAAAACACGTTTTTGTATAACGGTATCTCCTTCGTGTATATGTCCATAGTTAATTTCCTTTCTGTTTTTAGTTTATGTATATGAGTAAGGCATCGAATTTAGTACCACATATCCGATATCCGCATAAATTGATATCAAGAGGTGATGCTGTGATGTGCAAACATAATTACAGATGGGCAGGATGCTGCGTAACCGCTTTCGGACTGGGAATAATCATTGCGTGTATATTGCCGTGGGTTGCGGTGAGTTTTACCGTTGCGGCGGTAGCGGTAGCCGCAGGTATTTTGTTATATTTAAGATAGGAGGGAAAACGTATTGAAAATATTAGTCTTACGTTCACCGAAGCTTTTACGTCCCATTATCAGGCGTATTTTCGGTACAAAAAGCGACCGTTAAAAAAATACTTGTGTTTCATTAAAAAAAGTACTTGACAAACTGCCTTGCGTGTGTTAGAATAACCAAGCTGTCCGGCAAAAGCAACGGTCAAAGGTTTATTCAATGTGGGCCATTAGCTCAGTTGGTTAGAGCAACCGGCTCATAACCGGTCGGTCCGGGGTTCGAGTCCCTGATGGCCCACCACACATTTTAATATATGCTGATGTGGCACAGTAGGTAGCGCACATCCTTGGTAAGGATGAGGTCACGGGTTCGACTCCCGTCATCAGCTCCAAAAAAACCGTACTATCAAGTACGGTTTTTGTGTTTTTTTCGAACGTTATGTCATTTTATACAGAGTGAGCTGATGGTTGTCATCACACAGACCGAGTAAAATCTCCTTTGCGTTTTTATATCCCATACCCTTTATTTCCTTGTTCAGCCACGTTACGTCAAGTCCCATACGTTTAAGGTTTTCTTCGAGTATGCGTCCGTCCATAATAACCTCGGTGCTTATGGTTTCGGCCTTGGGAACGATATTCATATCCTCGGGCTTTACAGGGCGCTTTGTTGATTTCGGTAAAACGGTAAGCCTCCCGTTGTATTCGAAAACCGCGGTTTGAATATCGTTAAGATCAAAATATCCTTCCTGACGGCACATTACCAGAAACTCGCTTAAGTCCATTTTTGCTTTCTTCATATTTTTACGGTATATCTTTCCGCCGCTCATAATTATTGTGGGCGTACCGTTAACAAACTTCCGCATTTTCGGTAATTTGCTTGTAATAAGCGTTAATCCCCAGGTGATACCGCCGTAGATTATCATTGCAATAAGGGGCTTCCAGGGCTTTTCCAGTTCCGTCGCCAGCTCTGCTGCGATGGATCCGATGGTTATTCCCGTTATATAATCGAAAAAATCAAGCTGGGACATTTGCTTGTGTCCCAGCACTTTTGCAATAACAAATAGTGCACCCGCTGACAGCACCGACGTTAATATAACCTTTATTATTTCCATATTGCACCTCCGACTGTCCGTAGTATTTCCCGCAGGTGTAAAGATAAACCTATATACATAAAAAATTACCCCGCGGTCTGAACTGCGGGGTGATTATGCTTTATTGCGTTTTTGTAAAGGTTAAACCGTTTTCATTCACGTTTACCTTATATATTACCGTTTCGGTATACGGCTCCCAATAAGATGGAAGACTGACACCGCTGTAATGATGCAGTCTGTATTCGATTATGTCTGCCTCTGCAAACAGCTCGCCGTTTTCGCTTTCGTAAAACCGTATGTCACTTACTATGTTTTCAAACGGAAGGAAAACAAAATGCTTTATCTCGCCGTTTTCCCATACTGCCGCATTTATTCTGTACGAGGGGACGGCCAGGTCTTCAATACATGAAATACTCCTTGGATAATAATTCTTGAAACGGTGAAATGATATTTGCTCCTGGTTGCCGTCGCCGTCAAAATCCGCTTCCCAAGTATCAAAGCACACGGAATTTTGGTTAAGCACAGTATAATATTCGCCTGATTTTTTCAAATCAGTTCCCGTGCCGGCGGTAATATCTTCGCCGAATTTTATCGTTTTTGGTGATTCGGCGGTAAAATACATACTGTCGTTATCTGTATGAACGGTCAATTTATATTTGCCGTCATAGGTTTCCAGCAAATAACCGTCGGTAAATTCGGCAACTTTACCGTGTATTCCGCCGGTGTTATTTTCGGCGCATTGTAGGAAAAACTCGGTTCTGTCGTTATAAAAACACAGTACGTTTGTTTTATATACCGTATATTCTTCCTTGTTACCGGACACCGCGAAGGTAAACACTTCAAAAGAAGGTCTTTTTATATCTTCATAATAGCTTATTTCCGTTTCTTCCAACAGAAAAATACTTTCATTATCGCGTGAACTTACCGAAAAATAAACGGTATTATCCTTTAACAAGATAAGCTGCAGTTTTACGTTACCGTCCTTAACGGAATATGCGCATTCAAAGTTTTCGGTAACATATTGCAAGGAATGCCCGTTTTGCCAGTCGGAGTCCGAATTTATGATCTTTAAATCGAGCGGACCTTCGATCAGGATGCCTTTTTCTTCCCAAACCGACTGAACGTCCTCCTCATATCTTACAGTTGAAAACAGGTGCATATCCGGCGTAACGTATAATGCTTCTTTTTTCTGGCTGAGAAATACCGATTCTGTGAGCACATAGGATAAGTAAGGATTAACGCTGCTCAAAGCAAGTGTTTCACTGCATACAACCTCACTGCAGATGTATTGTCTGCCTTTTTTGTCCGTGTTTTCCGTGCTCTCACAGGAATACATGGGTATACAAACAGCAGTAATACAAAGGATTAATAAAACTAAGGATATTATTCTTTTCATTGTTTTCTCCTTCCCATCTCGGAAAACGGCATTTCCTCGCCGGTTTCCGTATTAGTGCAGATTATTCCTTCATCGGTAATCCTGAAATCGTAATGTGTGTCTTCATTCCATAATTTAATCATTATGCTGCCGTCTGTACCGATTGCGAATTGGGCAACTTTAAATATTATTCTTTCTTCAGCAACACGATCACAACCATCGTAAATTGCAAGCACGTTCGCGGGTACGTTGGATTCAGGTACAGGTAATATAACACACAATTCGTATTGCCCATCACCGTCAACGTCTTTATATGCACTTTGTGATATCCATTCCGCTACATGTGCATAATGACCTGCGCGGTTATCTTCGCTTTTTATAAAGATCGTATTAGCGGGAATATACTCTATTTTGTTTTCGGAATTGGTTTCGGTCATAGGCAACGGCGAAGACAGGTGGGACATATACTTTAAACCTTCGTTTGTTCGTTCAAAAACATAGGTGTTTTTCCCGTCAGCCGTTTCAAGATACAGCTTGTCGCCGTCATAGCGGTAAGTGCCGTAAGGGCAATATTGCTGTGCAGAGTGGGCACGGTATCCGTATGTAAAATGGTTGCCGTATTTTTCAAGATATATCGACGCTTCCGTTGCAGGATATGCGTTGTCGCTTCCGAAATTATACGTGTAAACGTCATATAATGTATACGGAAGAATGTAACCTGCGCCTCCGTTATCAACAGAATATTCTGCTATAATTACGGAATCATATGTCTCGGAATACTCGTTTTCTTTTGTACCAAACATAAACATGATCGTGCCGTCAGTGAAGTATATCAAGTAAGCTGTTCCGGTTTCCTCTCTGTTACACATATATACTTCATATGCGTTAGTTCTTATGAGTTCAGCGTTGTAGTCAGCTTCCCACGTTCCGTCCTGTAGCATATCGTCAAAATTGTTTTTGTAAAGTTTGCTTTTTTCCGGCGTGCCGGCTTCACTCCAGGTGCTGTCATCCGGTTGCTCTATAAGCAGACGGTTATCAGTTGTTACAATCAACTGAGAAAGAAAAATTGTATAATCCGATACTAACATTTGATTTGGCAGTTCAATTTTTGAGTATATTAATCTCTTGAACTTGAAACGCGCAGCTATGGAATCTTCATCGTTAACAATGCTGTCGGAAACGTTACTCATATCATCGCTCGTTTCGTTTGACAAAGGATCAGTCAGAAAGAATACCGAGGTAGCGATACACGCCAAAACCGCTATAATTATTATCCAAAAAGCGGGCTTTTTGTAGTTTAGCACGCCTTTTATACGGCTTTTTACCGCAGTTTCTCCAAAGGCTACGGGGCAAGCCGTTACCCATTTTCCCGAAACACTGCAGTTAAGCAAAGCTTCGGAATACTGATTTTTAATTTGGAGTCCGTATTTTTTAATAACCTTTTCATCACAGGCGGATTCAATATCCTTGCAAAACATAACGTAAGCAACCCACAATAAGGGATTAAACCAATATACGGTAAGCAGTAAAAATCCAAAAGGTTTCCACAAATGGTCTTTGCGCTTGATATGCGCCTGCTCGTGAGCGATCACCATCTCCGCATCCGCTTCTGTAATAGAAGAGGGGAGATATATTTTCGGAAACAACACGCCCATAATAAACGGCGAAGAAACGTTATCGCATACAAATATTCTATTCTCCTGCTTAACAGCTTCTCTTATCTTGCGCTTCAGCAAAGCGTAGCTTATTACCACGTAAACAGCCATACCCGCCATTCCGCACAGCCATACTGTAGCCCCAATATCAATTAACTTTTTCGCAGGAGTTTCTTCGGGCTCTTCCGTGGTGTCGTTTTCTGGCTCTTTTGGCGAAAGTATCTCAGAAATATACGGATTAAAGTAACTGTTGAATGTAGGCCATCCGGTATGTATTTCCGGAACTTCCGTATAAACTATCTCCGGCGGCACGGTTTCCACGCTGGGAACAGCGCTCGTTTTGCTTTGCACAGAAAAGGGAATAAGAAGCCTTAAAGCCACAAACGCCCACAGCACGCAGAATATCCAGCGGGGAGCTTTTCTCAGTGCAAGTCGCAACAGCAAGACGGCTATAACAAGCCAGCCGGCAACAATGCTCATATTAAGAAGCTTAATAAAAATATCTGTCATTACTGTTCCTCCTTGTATTCGTTTATCATCTTCCGCAAAAGAGAAACTTCCTCCTTGGTAAGCTTCTTTCGTGAAGTAAAAGCGGCTATAAAAGCAGGCAATGAGCCGTCAAAGGTTTCTTCAACAAATCTCTCGCTTTGCAGCGAACAAAAATCTTGCTTTGATATAAGTGAGGAAACCACGCCCTTTTCGTTTTTAAACAGACCTTTTTCGCAAAGTCTGCGAAGCACCGTAAAGGTAGTGGATTTTTTCCAGGTCAATCTTTCTTCGCTCAATCTAACCAGCGCAGAAGATGATATAGGCTCGTTTTCCCATATAATGTCGGCAAATTTACTTTCAATAACACCGAGCTGTATTTCATTCACAAATTATTCCTCCTTGGTTTACTCTTTGTAGACTTGCGTATAGTTTACACTATGTAAACCACTTTGTCAATAGTAAAGCGCACAAATATTTGTGCGCTTAAACTTTTTATATCTTTTCGCTTGTCACTTTGGTTTCCAATCCGCCGCAGGAGTTTGCCAGTATCACCGCATCAATGCTTATACGAACCGCAGATTTGGGCTGTAAGACGGTTTCATAAACCAGAGTGCGTTCCTCCAGTAATTCGGCAAACGGTCTTCCGTCAGCCATTACGGGCCAGTATCTGCCGTGTGACAGTGCAAGCGCTTCCTTGTTTATTCCCGCAAATGCTTCCTCGGGGGAATTGAACGAATAAGGCTGAACGTTCATAAACGCGCGCAGTACGTTACCTGCAGTATCTCTTACGATGGTTGCAAGCACACCACTTATCGAGCCCTTTTTATAGACTCTGAACCGTTTTTCGCAATCACTCGAATTCACAAAGGTAAGGTTATCAGTGTACTGTATCATCCAGTTGCCGGTGTTTGCGGGCTTTCCTGCGCCGTCTGCACGGTCGTTATCGATAATAATGGGATTTCCTTCGGTATCCACACCCTCAAACACCATCATATCCGTACCGATATATTTATCGTTTCCGTTGGGATTGATCGCGTAATGATATGCAGGACCTGTGTAGGTGAATTTTTCTCTTTCGTAAAGCTGATATGGCGCGTTTTTACTTGCACAGTCATTGTCAGACCAGTAATCATATGTAACGGGAATAGGACCGTCCTTTGTTTCGTTGCCCGAAACGAATATCGCTTCTGTTTCGATCAGACCTGCGGTGTGGTCCGTGCCCTTGTACTGTGCGGAATAATCTCTGCCGTCGCGGTTTATTATATATCCTTGCTGTGCCTTGCCGAAGGGAACGTTCTCTGCCTTTGTATAGCAAAGGAATGATCCCACCATCTCGCCGTCGATATTAAACTTAACAACGCCGTTTCCGCATTTTCCCACCTTAAGGAATTTATCTCCTGTGTCGCCTGCGGTAAATCCGCCAAAGGAATCTTCACTTGTACCGCCAAGCACGTAAACATACTTTCCGTCAGGCACGGTTATTGTCTGGGGAATGTAAGGGGCAGGGGTGTAATCAACAAAATCACAGCCGAAATAAGCCTCGTGTACGCTTCCGTCCTCATTGAAATAATCCTCGGGCAGATCAAATTTAAGGGAGTAATAATCACTCCATTCCTTCTGTCCCAGCCATTCGCCTTCCCATTGTACGCCGATATTGGTTACGGTAACAGTAGCATCCTTGCCGGAATTATTATATAATCTGTAGCCCAGACGAAGGTCGGTCCCCGTGTGGTTGCTGTTTTCGAAGGTGAAAACAACACTTCCGCTTAAATGTTTATCTTCCATTAAAACCGTATCTATATCGGGCGCGGCAAGCATTTCGGGGTTATTGCAGTAAACGTAGGTACCGCCCAAACGCTTTCTGCAGTTTATTTTTACGGGGGAAATGTCGTTTTCGTCGAACACTACGGTGTCGGTTAAAAACGTATTGTCAAAGGGCTGTGAGTTAAGATTGTAATTCTGCTTTTCAAATGTGATCGTTGCTTTTCCGTTTTCGGACATATACTTCATATTAATTTACCTCCGGTTCTCCGTCATAATACCATCTGCCGCCAACCTTAACAGTGGCGCATTCTCTTGTAAAACGCTTTTCTCCGTCAACGTATACGTTCAGTTTCACGTATCCGGAATCGCCGTTTATCCGTTCCTCCGTAACTGTGAAGGTAATCTTACTTCCTTCGTATCCGGAGGGAACGCCGTCATAGCTTTTGTTTAGCGCATCCGTAAGCTGTTTGACAGTAGGTATCTCGCCCGTGTTGTAAAGAATCTGTTTTACCTTATCGGAAGCGACGGAAGCCATTCCGCTTGCATCGTAGCGCATAGAAGCTTCTATATATTTTGTTGCGGCAGAAACGGAATCGCCGGCACCGTTTTTGCCTATAACCGCCATTACGGTTACGGAAACCGCCAGAACCGCCACTATACAAGCTATTAAAATGTAAAGCTTTTTGTTTTTCACTGTGCATTACCTCCTAAAAGGATTATACCAAAGGCTGTCAGTTTTGTCAATGTGAGGAAATTTTCAATTTTTTTTAAAAAAGGTATTGCAAAATGAAAAAAGATGTGTTATTATAAGCAAGCGCGCTGAGGCGCACACCAAATTGGTCCGGTAGTTCAGTTGGTTAGAACGCCAGCCTGTCACGCTGGAGGTCGTGGGTTCGAGCCCCATCCGGATCGCCATATTTTTGCGGATTTAGCTCATTTGGTAGAGCGCGACCTTGCCAAGGTCGAGGTGGC
>CAZAJX010000022.1:0-34072 GCA_964485815.1 uncultured Oscillospiraceae bacterium | reverse complement strand
AATTCACATTGCAACAGTTCGTTTCCCAAATCTAAAACATAAGATTTTGATGATTTTTGCCCTTGATTTTGCCCTTATAATCTGTTAGAGTGAGGGCCAAACGGTGTAACACGTTATGTTGGGATGAAATGAGTTGTTTGCGGAAAACCCTTTATTTTCAATGGTTTTAGAGCATTTTACTGTGTGTTATGAACAAGCAATAACATCTCCGAAAATCTTGCTATTCAAATTTGAATTTATCAAACAGTTAAAATTCTGATAATTCGATAAAATCTACTCCATTTTCATTCGCTACACCTACATATAAGCTATTAGAAAATTGCCCCTTTTTGCAATAATGCTCAATAACATACTTTGCTGTATATGGCATTTCTAATGTTCCGACGTCACCAATAGAAAACCATTTTATCAGTCCTTCATTTGAATGCAAATCGTCACTTATATCTTCTTTCAGATTTGCAAAGAAATAATAATTCTGTCTTATTTCTCCCTTTGTTCTTCGTAAAGTTACATATCTTAATGAAAGATGTTCTATATCATTTTCACAAAGAGCCAATTCTTCATTTAATTCTCTTAATACACATGCCTTTGCATCATTCAGTTCAAATTCTTCAAAATGCCCACCAGCAGAACCTGTCCAAACATCATTTACCACTTTCCCGCCTTGTCTAAATAAAAGCAACACCTTATCACCTTGCATTAAATAGACAGTTGTCATATTTCTCAACTTTCCCAGCATAACCTTACCTCAATAAATCCTTGTTTATCTTACTGATTTAGAACCGGCATCGCATTTGCAAGTACAAATGCAGTCGGGCTAAGCCCAAACTCATTTTATAATAACATATCAATCAATATTATTCAAGTTATATTCCGACTTTGTCGGAGTGATATTATTGCCTTATGGCAATAGTGTTATTGAAACCTTGCGGTTTCAGTGGTATTTTATTCGCCTATAAACTGCCGAAGGCAATATCACTTGTCGTTAGACAAATACCACTGCGAAGCAATATAACTCGCCGTAAGTATTTATGGCGAATAAAACTGCGCAACTTTCCTTTGGAAGTTGCGCAATCGGTGCTTTTTGTTTGTTTATTTTATATATCCCATTTTTATAAAATACTCTTTATATCGTTCTTTATGCACGGGGATAAAGTCATTTGAATTTACAAAAGCGGCAAATTCCCGCTCACTCATCCAGACAAAATCCTCCGTTTCGCCTTGCTGTAAGGTCACGTTGGTTTTATCTCTATCGGTGGTGCACACGTAGGTATAATAGATAGTATCCTTTGTAACGGTTCTTCCTATAAGTTCGAAGAGATTACAACATATACCGGTTTCTTCCTTTAATTCCCGTTTTACGCAGTCTTCTTTGGTTTCCCCAAGGAGTGCGGAGCCGCCTGCGGTGGCTTCATAATATCCGGGATAAGTGTTCGCCGGCTTTGTGGAAGCCCGTTTCATACACAGAACACTTCCATCGGTATGTTTTACCAGCACCTCGCACACCATATGATACAGCCCCGGGGGGATAGGTTCTCCGCGAGTAAGCACGGTGTCTGTCAGCGTGCCGTCAGCAGTATATGCGTTCCAAAGTTCTTTCATTACAGCAGAGGAACTCCTTTTTCGGCGCAGACACGGATAGTTTCGCTGTCCCACACGGAAGACTGAACTTCACCGATATGCACGTTGCCCAGCATAAGCAGACACAGACGGGACTGTCCGATACCGCCGCCGATAGTAAGGGGTAATTCCCCATTAAGAAGCATACTGTGGAAGGGAAGAGCCCGTCTGTCATCACAGCCGGAAAAAGTAAGCTGTGCATCAAGAGAAGCGGGATCCACACGGATGCCCATAGAGGATATCTCTATATGAGTATCCAACGCATCGTGCCAGAAAAGGATATCGCCGTTCAAGGACCAATCGTCATAGTCAGGGGCGCGCATACCGTGGGGCTTACCGTTTTTAAGGGGTGCGCCGATACGGGAAACAAACACCGTGCGGTGTATGCGGGTGTATTCGTGTTCTCTTTCATCGGGAGTAAGAGAAGGATACATTTCCTCCAACTCCTCGGAGGTGATAAACGCCACCTCGCGGGAAAGAGATGTTTTAAGGACGGGGTATTTTTGCTTTAATTTATCGCAAGTATCGCAGATAGCGGAAACGATGCTCTCTACCGTTTTGTAAAGATATTCCGTGGTGCGGTCATCCGCAGAGATTATCTTTTCCCAGTCCCATTGGTCAACGTAAATGGAATGGAGGTTATCAAGCTCCTCATCGCGGCGGATAGCATTCATATCCGTAAAAAGACCTCTGTGCATAACGAAAGAGTATCTCTTTAACGCAAGGCGCTTCCATTTTGCGAGGGAATGAACTACCTGTCCCTCACCGTCAACTGCGGGGATATCAAAGGAAACGGGGCGCTCCTTACCGGAAAGGTTATCGTTGAGTCCTGACTGAGCCGTAACAAAAAGCGGTGCGGAAACGCGCTTTAAATGGAGATTTTCCGAAAGTGCTTTTTGGAAATTCTCTTTTATAAATTCTATTGCCCTCTGAGTATCGTAACTGCCCAAAGCGGGCGAGTAGCCTTCGGGGATGTAAACCTTGTTCATAAAAAATGCCTCGTTTTATCAAACATTACTGGGATTATATCACCTTTTAAAAGGTATGTCAAGGAAAGCGGTATTACTCCTCCAACATAATTTTGAGTATGGTGTTGTCGGTTTCCTTCATACCCTCGCGGGCAAGACGACCTACGTTACCTACGGTTTTGTCCGCGCCCTTGGTTACGATACCGTCGCCGCCGTAAAACTGCTGATGCTCCAGATACATATCGTACCCCAAAAGTCCCGCATCCACAGCAGAAGCGATCTTTGCCGCGCAGGAGGGCTTGGCTCCATCGCAAATAGTGCCGGAAAGAATAGCGATAGCGTTAACCACGGTATGGGCAACTGCGTGGGCTTTGCCGCCGCAAAGGTATGCAACCCCTGCACCTGCTCCGCATCCCGCGCTTATAGCACCGCAAAAAGCGGAAAGTCTGCCGATACCTGCTTTTTGGTGAATGGTAACGAGATCCGAAACCGCAACGGCACGAAGAAGAGTTTCTTCGTCTGCCCCGATCTCTTTTGCATATACAGCCACGGGAACGGATGTGGTTATACCTTGGTTTCCGCTACCCGAAATGATATACACCGGCTTTTCACAGCCGCTCATACGGGCATCGCTTCCTGCGGCGGCATATGCGCAGGCGCGCTTTTCCACGCCCGTGCCCTGTCTGCGCAGAATAACCTTGCCGATATTTGCGCCCCAATCGTTTTTTATGCCCTCTTCGGCAATAGCCATATTGTATTCGATCTGTTTACCTACGGTTTCTTTAAGCTCCGCTATATCCACGATATCCGCAAAAGCAACGATGTCGTCTATATTAAGGCATGATTTATCCGTCAAGCTGTCCTCGGAATGATTGGTAAAGGGCATATCCGATTCCACAACACCGTTTTTGGATATATGTACAATATTGGTATGGTTGTTTACAATACGCACACGGGCGTTATTACCGCCCTTATGCACGGTTATATCAATATCAAAGGCGAGTCCGTCCACGGCAGGAGAAACTGAAATTTCCGCTTTTTCCAAAAAGACGCGGATATCCTTCTTTTGCCGGTCGGAAACCTTACCCAAGGTTTCAAGGCATCTTTCCGCCCTGCCCGCAACGATACCTGCGGCAACTGCGGCGGAAATGCCGTGAAGCCCGTCCGTATTGGGAATGACCACGCTTTTTACGTTTTTGATTATATTACCGCTTACCTTTAAAACGACCTTTTCGGGAATTTCTCCCAAAGCATCTCTCGCAAGGGCGGCGGCATACGCCAAGGACACGGGCTCGGTACAGCCCATGGCAGGACGCAATTCCTCTTTTAATATATCAAGATATTTACGGTACTGCTCAGAATGTTTTTCCAAACCCGCCAACTCCTTTTAATCGTTTTGTATAAATGCGGCAAACTTGCCTGCCACTTTGGCATCGCACTCGGCGGTAACAAGCACGCCGGTATCAAGATATTCGGTGCTTATCACTCTGGCAAATCTATGCACCGAGGATGCTTCCGACTGTTTATCATAGGGGAACAGCATACGGAGAATTCGTTTACCTTCCTTTACCAGATCGCTTATCTTGTTAAGCAATTCGTCTATTCCGTCACCGGTGGCGGCGGAAATGCACACCGCATCTCTGGGGATAAAATCCGTATCCACTGCCATATCACATTTATTGTATACCTGCAAAATAGGCTTTCCCTTTGCGCCCAGATCGTCTATAAGCTTAAAGGTCACCTCGTTTTTGCGGCGGCGTTCTTCATCACGCTCGGAGCAATCGGTAAGCACGATAATAATATCCGCATATCCCAATTCCTCCAAGGTGGAACGGAACGCTTTTACAAGATGAGTGGGCAGACGGTCGATAAATCCAACCGTATCCGTTAATAAAACCTCGTTGCCATCGGGCAATGTAAGACGGCGGGTGGTGGGATCAAGAGTAGCAAACAGCTTGTCCTCCGCCAGAATTCCCGCATCCGTAAGACGGTTAAGCAGAGTGGATTTTCCTGCGTTGGTATATCCTACTATTGCCGCGGTGGGAATTCCCGATCTCTCACGGGAGGCGCGCTTGGTGGCGCGCACTTTTTCCACGGCGTCTATTTCCTCCTGCAAAGCCGCAATACGTCTTTTAAGATGACGGCGGTCAGTTTCCAGCTTTGATTCACCGGGGCCTCGTGTACCGATACCGCCGCCCAGACGGGAAAGCTGTTTTCCCTTACCTACAAGACGGGGTGCGGTGTAACGGAGGCAGGCGATCTCTACCTGCAGTTTTCCTTCGCCTGTAACGGCGTGAAGGGCGAATATATCAAGAATAAGCATTGTTCGGTCGATTACCCGAACGCCTAAAATATCCTCAAGAGAGGCTATCTGGGAGGGGGACAGCTCGTTATCAAACACTACAAGATTTACGTCCTTTTCCTGAGTGCGGATAAACTCTGCTATCTCCTCCGCCTTACCCGAACCGATATAGGTGCGGGGGTCGGGATTAACGCGGGACTGCACCACACGTGCAACCGCTTCACCGCCGGCGGTGTCCAGCAAACGCTCCAACTCGTCCAGAGAAACAGAAACCTGTTCTTCTGTCATATCCAGAGTAAGGGCAACCAGCACAGCGCGGGTGATTATTTTTTGGTCAAAAATATTTTCCATTATCATTTCCTCCTTTTGTAAAGAAGTAAAAAAGGACAGCGGTAGCCGCTGTCCTTATGCGAATGAAAATGCTTTAAATTACTTAAGGTTGTACTTCTTCTTAAAGGAATCTACACGTCCGCCGCTATCAACAAGCTTCTGCTTGCCGGTATAGAACGGATGGCACTTAGAGCATATATCAACCTTCAAATTCTGTTTTGTAGACTTAGTAACATATTCTTCGCCACAAGCGCATTTAACTACGGTTTCCTTGTATTCAGGATGAATAGCCTGCTTCATGTCATTATACCTCACTTTCTCACCGAGCAAGTATACCATAAAAAAACACTAAATGCAATACCTTTTTTTACATTTTTTATTGTATTTTTAAATTATTTAAGTTATAATGTAATCACACCAAGAAAAACACGGGAGGTTTTGTATATGAAGCTTCGTTATCTCGGTACTGCGGCGGCAGAAGGCTGGCCTGCGGTGTTTTGCAGATGCCCTCATTGCGACAGAGCAAGAGTTGCGGGCGGAAAGAATATCCGCACCCGTTCTCAGGCAATCATTAATTCCGATCTGCTTATAGATTTCCCGCCCGATGCAAATATGCATATGCTGCTGAACAATATTGATTACAGCGCGGTGAAGTATCTTATCGTTACACACCCCCATTCCGACCATTTCGCGCCGCTGGACCTCGCTTTCAGAGATGAAGCGTATTACGCACACAATCTTACGGAAAAAAAGATGGTTTTGGCAGGTCCGCAAAAGGTCATAGATGCATATGAAAACTATTTCAGCCGTTATTCCGATGAGCGGAGATGCCAATACATAACCCCTATGGTTTTGGAAAACTACGTTACCTACGAATTCGGTCAGTATAAGATAACCCCCGTCCGCGCTAATCATACCTTGGACGAAAACAACGCCTGCTGTTATATTATAGAAGAAAGCGGCAAAACCCTTTTATATCTCCACGATACGGGACTTTTGTATGATGACGTTTGGGAATATCTTGAAAAGAGTAAGATAAAAGCAGATTTCGTTTCCCTTGACTGTACCTTCGTTACCCTGCCCGGCGCAGGCGGACATCTGGGACTGGATACCTGCAAGATTACTGCAGATATGATGCGGGAAAAAGGTATTGCCGACGATAATACTGTATTCTGCGTTAATCATTTTTCCCATAACGGCGGAGCAATATACGATGAGCTTGTTCCTATTGCGGCAAAGGACGGATTTTTGACCTCCTACGACGGAATGGAAGTAGAAATATAAAATATGACAAAACCCCGAGAAATCACTCTCGGGGTTTCACTAATATATGAAGGAACTATGCAGTTAAGGTTATATAGTTTTCTACACCGGTGGTAACGGAGTTCCCGCTCCACTGTATCAGGGTTACAACGTAAATTACCGCTATAACCGCGCCAAAGACGATTGCAACCTTCAAAGAGGGCTTGGGTATCTTTATTCTGAGTACATACAGCATAGCCACAAGCAAGAATACCAGCCTGAACGCCCACGCCATTGCGGCGGAAGATACGCCAATGGACAAAAGCATCATAAGAAACGCCGTGGAGAAGCAAGAGAACGGAATGGGCATACCCACAAAGGATTTGGAAGAAAGGTCTGCTTTTTCCATTGTAAGCGTATTAAAATATGCAAGGCGGGTGGCAGATGCTATGAGGAAGAGCATATACACGATAATATCAAAGAACGTATTGTAGCCCAGAAACCAAGCGATAATACAAGGAGTAACGCCGAAGCTCACCATATCGCAAAGGCTGTCCAACTGAATTCCGTAAACCTTGGCACGATCGCTTCTGCCGGGAGTACGCCGTGCCGCCGTGCCGTCTGTCATATCGCAGATACCTGCCAGCAGAAAGAACGTAAGCGCAAGGCAATATTTGTGGTTTGCGGCGCAAAACATTGCAAGTGCCGAAGAACACAATCCTCCCAGGGTTATTACGTTTGCAAGGTTGATAAAACCTATAAACATTTTATACACCTCTAATAAGTAGTTTTTTGTTTAAGCTCCGTATAAATTCGAACGAAGCTTTCGTGCCGTGATTTTGGTATTATCCCCTGCTCTACCTTTTCGAGTACAGCACAGCCTTCCTCTACGGTATGAGCGCAATCCCTCCACCTACAATCGCAGGTATAGGGAAGCATTTCGGGAAATGCATCTATAACGTTTTTGTAATCTGTAATTCCGCAGGCAATAAAATCCAGCATAGTAAATCCGGGAGTATCCGCAAGCCGTATATCTCCCTCCAGCAAAAACAGCTCCGAAACGCGGGTGGTGTTTTTTCCCCGCATAAGCCTTTCGGAAAGTTCGCCCGTTTCTGCGGAAAGCGAGGGACACAACGCATTGAGCAGACTTGATTTTCCCGCGCCGGAAGGACCTGCAAACACGGCAGTCTTTCCGCGTAATTCTTTACGGAGCTCGTCCACGCCTATGCCGTTTACAGCTTGTACGCAGAACACCTTTATAGGTGTTTTATCGTATATATCCGTGAGAAACTCGGGGGATTTTATATCCGTTTTATTTATTACCAGCATTACCTCCGCTCCCGAAAGCGTTGCGATAGCGCAAAGGGAATCCAGATAATATATATCCGGATCGGGCGAAGCAGCGGCAGTTACGATCACAAATACATCTATGTTTGCCACGGGAGGACGCACGAATGCGTTCTTCCGCGGCAGTATTTCTGTAATAAATCCGGTATCGTCGGCGTTTAACGTAAATTCCACGTTATCGCCGGGGGAAAGGCGCATATCGCCTTTGCGCAAGCGGCTTCCCGCACGGCACTGGATCTGTTTTTCTCCGTCAAAAACGGTATACAACCCTTTTTGACCTTTAAGCAGTATTCCCGTAGGCACGGTTATTCCTCCGTATCCGAAACGTCGGTTCCGTCTTCGGCAGGTCCGACACATACGATAAGGTCGATCTTATCGCCATCGTTTACGGGCAATCCGTATTCCATACTCTGACCGCAAACTGTGCCGGGCTCAAATTTATCGGAATATATCTCGGTTATACGGTTAGGCACAAGACCGATAGCAATAAGGAAATCCTCTGCTTCTTCCTGTGATAAACCAAACAGATCCGGCATATCGCCCTTGGTATATTCGCTTCCGTTTGATGCGCCGGAAATAACGATATCAATTTCGGTAAAGGGTTCAAGACCTTCACGGTCGGGCTTTACGCTTTGCTTTATAACTTCGTTGGTGAATTTCCCGTCATATTCATAGGTTACTTCACCTAAAGCGAGGTTTGCACGTTCAAGCGCAACCTTTGCCTCTTTAAGTGTCATACCTTTAAGATCGGGAACAGGATGAGCGGTAGTGATATCCTTGCCCATAGAAACGAACACCTTTACGGTGCTTCCGGCATCCACCAGCGTGCCAAACTCAGGCTCGGTACGAACGACCTGATTTGCAAAACCATATTCATCGTAAACGATCTCTTTTTCTACCTTTAAGCCTATTTCCGTTAACTTTATTTCCGCTTCCTTATACGTGTATCCGCGGATATAAGGTATAGCAACGTCATCGGGCACTACGTTTATTTTTATAGAATCTATCTCAAAGAATATCTGACCGTCGGGAAGCTTGCCTATATGATGGGCAACGGGATCCTGCTCGATGATCTCTCCGTTTCCGTAGCCTGATTTATATACCTTTATAACCTCAAGCACCTTGAACTTAACGCCCGAAGTATCATAATTACCGTTGATCAGCTTACTTGAAAGCTCATCGGACCATATCTGTCCCACAAGCTTGGGAACAACAACTTCGTTTCCGGTAGCGGGACCCGTGGTAAGTCCCAAGGCGTAAATAACGTAATATACGCCGCAGGATGCGCACACCAGCAAAAATGACAGAGCGATTGCGGAAATCACGGGGAGAAGAGAACGGCTTTCACGAACGGAGCGCTTTTTTCTCTTGCGCTTTTTTACATAGCGTGTTTTTGCGCTTCCTCCGCCGACAACGGGCTTTTTGCCCGAAACATCGTCATATTCCAGCTCGGAGGTTGCGATAGAATCAATGGGAACAACGTTATAGGGCAGTGCCTCGCCGACGGGGTAATCATTACCCAAAGCGAAGGTCACGGTGGGATTGCGAAGCACCATATCTATAGCTTTTATCATACTGTGAGCAGATGCAAAGCGGTTTGAAGGATCTTTTTCCATAGCCTTGCGGATTATCTGCGCCACACCGAAGGGAAGCTGAGGATTAAGCTCGCAGGGGTTGCCCGGCTCATCGTTGATCTGCATCATTGCGATCTCAAGCAGGTTTTCCGCAGTAAAGGGAAGAACACCGGTAACCATTTCGTAAAGCATAATTCCCACGGAATAGATATCGGAAGCGAAGGTCGTTTCCTTGCTGGAAGCCTGCTCGGGGCTGATATAGTACACAGTACCGATAGCGCGCTCTCTGTCCGAATTCATAGCCTCGTGAGGCGTTTTGGCAATACCGAAATCGGTAACCTTAATTTCGCCGTTTCTTTGCAGAATAATATTCTGGGGCTTAATATCTCTGTGGACAACGTCCTTGCTGTGAGCGTGCTCCAGAGCTTTGAGTATCTGTACGGTATACAGACACGCTTCCTTCCAGGGAAGCACACCCTTTTTATCCAGATATTCCTTTAAGGTTATACCGTCAAGATATTCCATAACGATATATTTCATATCGGGATAAATAGCAACATCGTATATACTTACAAGGTTTTTGTGGGACAGCATAGCAACAGCCTTGGATTCGTTTATGAATCTGGATTCAGCCTGCTTATCTCCGTTATATTCATCGTTGAGTATCTTTATGGCAACGGTACGATCCATAAGCAGATCCTCTGCCTTTAAGACGAAAGCCATTCCGCCTACGCCCAAAAGCTCGATAATCTTATATCTGCCGTCCAGCACCTTGCCGACAAAACTTTGATATTTGTTGTTCATCAGCTTACTCCTTTCCGATGAGCACTGCGGTAATATTATCCGTACCGCCTTTTTTATTTGCAAGATCAATAAGCATTTTTACCCGTTTTTCGTCCGTAATGGTGCGCCAACGGGATTTTGCATATATTATATCCTCCATCTCACGTCCGGACACGAGATTTGAAAGTCCGTCGGAGCAGAGAAGTATATAATCGAATTCAATATTGAAAAACATATCGGGCTCTACCATATCTTCCACGCCCAAAGCTCGGAGGATTATGTTTTTCTTCGGATGCTGAAGCGCCTCTTTTTCGCTTAATGCGCCGTTATCCACCAGCATCTGCACGAGGGAATGATCCTTGGTGATCTGTATTGCCATATGATTGCTTATGGTATACAGACGGCTGTCGCCCACGTTGACGGCAACGTTTATTGCAGGGCAGGAAAAGAATGCTACCAGAGTAGTGCCCATTCCGAAGCAATCGTTATCCGTTTGGGCTTTTGCATATACAGCCTTGTTTGCACAAACCACGGAAAGACGCAGTATCTTTATTATATCCTCGCGGGTGATTGTATATAAGTTAACTCCCTTTAAAGAAGAAGACAGAGTTTCCTGATATATCTCGCAGGCAAGACGGCTTGCAACGTTTCCGCTTGCGGCACCGCCCATTCCATCGCAAATAACGGCGGAAACGTAATCTCTTCCGTTGTATATGTGGAAATAATCCTGATTATTCTTTCTTTGCTTTCCTACGTCAGTACTGCCGTAAATGCGCAAGATCATCACTCCTCTCTATGCTCCGCGCGGAGCTGTCCGCAGGAAGCATTTATATCTCCGCCCAGCTTACGGCGGACTGTGGTGTTTATTTTATATGAATTAAGTATTTCCGTAAAACGCGCCACCTGCTCACGGGTGCTCTTTTTGTATCCTCTTTCCTTTACTTCGTTTACGGGGATAAGGTTAACGTGGCAAAGCATACCCGAAAGCACCTTGCCAAGCTGGTGAGCATCCCGTTCCGAATCATTTACTCCCGAAATAAGGGCGTATTCAAAGGAAATGCGGCGGTTTGTTATATCGATATACCGTTTGCAGGCATCGATAAGTGTTTCATAGGGAAACTTTCTTGCCACCGGCATAGTCTGCCTGCGGATTTCATCGTTAGGGGCGTGAAGGGACACGGAAAGTGTTATCTGCAGTTTTTCCTGCGCCAGCATATCTATTTTATTTACCAATCCGCAGGTGGAAAGGGAAATGTGTCTGTGTGAGATATTAAGCCCGTCGGGATGGTGGACAAGGCGTAAAAACTGCAAAACGTTATCGTAATTATCCAAAGGCTCGCCTATTCCCATAAGCACTATGCCTTTTACCTTTTCGCCCGTATCACGCATTGCCGCCATTATCTGCTCAAGCATTTCGGCGGGAGTGAGATGTCTGCGGAAGCCATTGATATGAGATGCACAGAAGGTGCAACCCATTCGGCAACCCGCCTGAGTAGAGATACACACGGTATTTCCGTATTTATAACGCATAAATACGGTTTCGATCTTCTCTCCGTCGGCAAGCTCGAAAAGATATTTCACAGTGCCGTCAATTTTCGATACAAGCTTTGAAACGATCTTCGCCCTCGTTACCGTACACTCCGCCTTCAGTTTTTCACGAAGGGACACGGAAAGGTCTGTCATATTATCTATATCCGTTTCCCCTGCGGATATCCAACGGAATATCTGCTTTGCGCGGAAACGCTTTTCGCCGATATTTACAAGATATTCCTCTATCTCCGAGGGAAGCATACTTTTAAGGTCGGTCATTTTTAATCTCTTTCGATAACTGCTATATAAAATCCATCGTACCCGTTACCGGGGAGAATGGTCTGCTCCGATACCAAACGGTATCCATCTTTGTTTTTTACAACTTTATTTATAATATCACTGTTTTCGCACTTGTTTACAGTGCAGGTGGAATACACCGCTCTGCCGCCTTTTTTTAGGTATAAAAGCGCGTTTTCCAGTATTTTTTCCTGTGTGGGGTACAAGCCTGTGAAATCCGAAGCGTTTTTATAGCGGATTTCCGGCTTCGTGCCTATAACGCCTATTCCCGAGCAGGGGACGTCGCAAATAACTCTGTCCGCGTAACCTATAAGGCTTTCATCGGTTACACGGGCATCCCGCTTAAGCGTTTCGATAATGGTTATTCCCATTTTCTCTGCGCCCTGCTGTATAAGGGAAAGCTTGTTTTTATGAAGGTCCGAGGATATTATTCTTCCCTCGTTTTTCATATCTATTGCCGCGCCGAAACTTTTTCCGCCGGGGCAGGCGCAAAGGTCGATAACCGTCATTCCCGGCTTGGCATCAAGCGCTTTTACCGCTTGCTGGGAGGAAAGTCCCTGAACGAAGAACAGTCCCTTTTCTATGTCCGCCATATTGGTGTTTTCGTTCACACCGTCAATATAGGGCGTATCCTTTAAGGTGTTTGCCCTTACGGTAACGGGACGTTTTTCAAAGAATGCCTCAAAAATATCCTTATATTCATCGGGATATTGGCTCTTCACCAGCTCAAAAATACTATCGGAAACCGAAAAGTAAACCGATTCCGGAAGAGAGGAAAGAGATAAAATTATATTTTCCTTTTCTCTGCACACGCTTCGAAGCACGGCGTTAACAAATCCTGCAGAGCCTCTGTTTATCTGCTTTGCCATTTTTACCGATTCATCGCACACGGCGTGGTCGGGCACACGGGAAAGAAAGATTATCTGGTATACGCCCATACGCAAAAGCTCGGTTATTTTTCCATCGGGCTTTTTGTTTACGTAGCGTGAAATAATATGGTCAAGGGTGCGTCTGCGCTCGGTTACGCCTTTTATAAGCTCGGTGCAAAAGGCACGGTCAACACCGCTTAAGTCTGCGGAAAGAAGACCTATATTGCTGTATGCACCCGAAGAGGATATGCGATACAATATATCCAAAGCGACTTTGCGTGGATCAGACATTGAAAATATCACCTTTTTTTACAGAATTGCCCCGCAAAAAGCTGGCGTAATCCATTTTCCCTTTTCCCTCGGGCTGAAGGTGGGTTATGGTAACGCTTCCCTCTGTGCAGGCGATCTCTATACCCTTATCTGTAGAAAGCACCGTACCGGGCACACCGGAACCGTCCGAAAGAACGGAGGTAAGAAATTTCATACGCTTGCCCTTTAACAGCGCGTATGCGCCGGGGTAAGGAGAAAGCCCGCGGATGCGGTCGTGAGTTTGCTTTGCCGTACGGGAGAAATCCTCGTAGGCTTCTTTTTTGTCTATTTTCGCGGCGTAAGAGGAACCTTCCTCGGTCTGGGGCGTGCGGGTTACGTTGCCCGAAGCCGCAAGAGAGAGGTACTCCAGTATCAATTCACCGCCGAGGCGCGCCATTTCATCGTGGTACTCGCCCGCCGTCATATTCTCTGTAATGGGAATAGAACGCTGGAGGATGATATCTCCCGTGTCTATACCCGCATCCATATGCATTATGGTTATTCCGCCCTCGGTATGTCCTTCCATAACCGCACGGTTAATGGGAGCCGCACCGCGAAGTGCGGGAAGCAGAGATGCGTGTATACAAATACAGCCGTGAGGGGGAATATCAAGTATATTCTGCGGCAATATTTTGCCGAATGCCGCAACCACAAACACGTCCGCATTTACGGCACGGAGAGTTTCCTCCGCCGCTTCATCACGCATAGTCTTGGGGGTAACCACCTCTATGCCCTTCTCCAGAGCGAACTGCTTTACGGGAGAAGGAGTGAGAACGTACCCTCTGCCCGAGGGTTTATCGGGCTGGGACACCACCAAAGCTATATCGTGTCCCGCTTCGTATATTGCTTTAAGGGCGGTAAGGGCAAAATCCGGCGTGCCCATAAATACGATACGCATCAGTTTTCCTCCGGATCAAGCATTTCCTTTGCTTTGTCTATATACAGCACACCGTCAAGATGGTCTATCTCGTGGCAGAAGCAACGGGCGATAAGCTCGGTTCCCGTGGCTTCGAAAGTCTGTCCCTGCACGTTAAGGGCACGAACAGTCACCTTTGCGGGACGCTCAACAATACCTGCTTTTCCGGGGCAGGAAAGGCAGCCTTCTACCTCTTCCTGAGTGCCTTCGGTAAAAACAATTTCGGGGTTAATGAATTCCTGCAATTTCCCCTTGCCCATATCCACTATAACCACACGGCGGAGCACGCCCACCTGAGGTGCGGCAAGACCCACTCCCTCTGCCTTGCGGAGTGTATCCTTCATATCCTCGATAAGAACGCGGATACGGGGAGTGATAGCATCCACGGGACGGGACGTTTTACGCAGGGTAGGATCGGGATCTCTTAATATTTTAAGAAGTGCCATAAATATGCCTCCTATACAGTAATGGGGTTAATATCAATATCCAGAAGTGCTCCCGTGCGGTCTGCTTTTGCAAAAGCGCTTAAAGCATCGCGGAAACAGCTTCTTGCGGCGGCACAGTCCTTGTATTTGACCGTGAGCCGCATTCTGTAGCGATTATTTATTTTATATATTCCCTCGCCGAAGGGTCCGAATCGGACCGTCTTAAGCTCGGGATATTTTTCTGTTAAAAGCTTTTGAAGTATCACCGAAAAAGCGGTTGCGGCACGGCGGGTATCCTGCTCGTTTTCACCCGATATGCGGAAAAGCGCAATATCGCAAAAAGGAGGGAACACAACGGCGCGGCGCATAGCGATCTCGCCATCGAAAAACTTTTCGTAATTCTGTGTCTGTACCAGCTTTAAAATGTCGCTTTGAGGATTTGCCGTCTGAAGTATGGCTTCACCCTCCTCCCCTGCTCTTCCTGCTCTGCCCGCAAGCTGTGTGAGAAGAGAAAAGGTGCGCTCGGCGGCACGGAAATCGTTTTGATACAGCATAGCGTCCACAGACACCACGCCCACCAAAGAAACCAACGGGAAATCCAGCCCTTTTGCGATCATCTGGGTGCCGTACAAAAGATCGGCTTCCTTTTTTCTGAAAGCGTTAAAGCGGTTTTCGTGGGAATGGCGAGTGGCGGTAGTATCTGTATCCATACGTATACCGCGGATAGCGGGATAATGCTTTTCCAATTCCTCCTGCAATTTTTGCGTTCCGAACCCGAAGCGGGTAATGCTTCTTTTACCGCAGGAAGGACATTCCTCCGGCAAGGGTATGCTGTAGCCGCAATAATGGCAGTTTAACTTTTCGTTTTTCCGTTTTTCTCCGCTAAAGGCGTGGTATGTGAGAGAAACCGAGCAATTGGGGCAGGAAATGACCTCTCCGCAGGATGCACAGCTTACAAAGGAGCTGTAGCCTCTTCTTCCCACGAAAAGTATTGCCTGCTTGCCGTCCTCCACGGCTGAAACCAATTTTTCGCCCAGTTGTGTGCCGATAAGCCTTCCTCCGTTGAATTTGGAGTCCTGCTTTACGTCTGCCAGAATAATATCGGGCAGTTGGGCGGCGCCATAGCGGTTTTTTAAGGTTATTAATTTATATATGCCCTGCTTTGCCTTATAAAAGCTCTCCACCGACGGGGTGGCACTGGCAAGAAGCATAACGCAGTTGTTTTGCGCGCAACGGAAGCGGGCTATATCTCTTGCGTGGAACTTGGGCGTGTTTTCGGATTTATAGGTATGCTCCTGTTCCTCATCCATAACGATGAGTCCAAGATTTTTTACGGGAGAAAATACAGCGCTCCGTGTGCCGATAATTACCTTTTTCTCGCCCTGTGCGATAGCTCTGGCGGTATCTATACGCTCACCGATACTCAACATCGAATGAACCACAGCAAGATCGGCGCCGAATTCTGCGGAATATATGCTGACAGCTTCGGATGTAAGTCCGATTTCGGGAATAAGGACGATAGCTGTCTTGCCCATAGCAAGAGTCTTTTTTACCGTTTCGATAATAACTCTCGTCTTTCCGCTTCCCGTAACGCCGTAAAGAAGTGCCGCCTTGGGCTCGCCCGATAAAAGCAGTTCTTCTACCGCGCTTACGGCATCCTGCTGCTCGGCAGTAAGGCTGACCGTCTTCTTCTCCTGCGCCGAGTTGGCGGAAACGGGATCACGGATAATTCTCCGCTCGAACACCTCGCACACCTGCTTTTTACAAAGGGTGTTGACCACCGAACGGGAAACCGAGAAAAACCGTTCCAGATCGGTAACGGATATCTCCCCCTCCAATGCCAACGCGTCCACAAGGGCTATCTGCTTTTCCGTTTTCGCCGTTTCATAGGCGGTTTCCGTATCCACGGTGAGCCGCACGAAGGAAAGGCTTTTTTCGTTTATATTTTCTATTGCTACGGGCTGTCTTTTTACTGCGCCGCTTTTGAGCATAGCGGAAAGCAGGCTTTTTGCCTCCTCACCGAAGGAGGACAATATCTCGCTTTCGGTAACGCTCTTTTCCTTAAGCGTGCGGTAAAGCACCTGTGCTTTGGGATTAAGGGTGTCCTCATCCGCCTCGCCGCAGGAATACAGATATTCCACGGAGGATTCCATTCCCGGAGGAAGTATAGCCCTTAACGCCGCACCCACGGTACAAAAGCACCGTTCAGCCATAAAAAGGCACATATCCACCGTTTCTTCGGAAACAAGACCGTAATCCTCCAAAATATCGGACACGGGCTTTATCCCCTGATATTCGCAGTAATCGGAAAATCCCGTAACGATTCCCTTACGCAAACGGTTGCCGTGACCGAAGGGCACAAGGACAATACTCCCTTTGCGCAGGGTATCCCGCATGGAGGGAGGAACCAGATAGGCATACCCTTTATCTGCGGAATATGCGATATCGGTGATCCTTACCGAACAGTACAGCTTTCCGTTCATATTTATTCGTTTTCTGCGGAAATGACCTTGTATTCGCCGGTGAGAAGCTTATCTACAGCCAGAGTAACAGCCTTTTCGCCAAGGAACTCTACGCCTGCCTTGGAATCCTTGCTGTCTGCGTTTTCTGCCGCTTTTTCAGCCGCCTGAACAGCTTTATCGGTTATATGGCGTGCAGACTTTGCGGTTGCTATAACCAGAGTATAGCGGTTGTATTTTTCTTTTGTGATTTCTTTGATTGTAGGATAGATCATTTTAACACCTTTATTCAGTAAATTTTTTTATAAAATTCAAAATATATTCTTTGTTTTTCTCGGGACGGGTATCCACTATCTCGTCTATTTTGGCGGCGCACTCATCTGACTTGCCGTCCTCGTTCACCACCAGATAATCGTACCCTGCGGCGATCCGGATTTCGCCCAAGGCGGTAGCAAGACGCTTTTTGATAACCTCATCCGTTTCCGTGCCTCTTCCCCGCAGACGCTGTTCCAAAGTTGCGTAATCAGGCGGGCAAAGGAAAATGAGCATAGCTTCGGGCATCTTTTCTCTTATCTGCAAAGCGCCCTGAACCTCAATTTCCAAAATAACGTTTTTGCCGTTATTCAGATTTTCCTCCACAAAGGAGCGAAGAGTTCCGTAATAATTACCTACGTACTCCGCATGCTCCAAAAAGCTGTCCTCCGCTACGAGAGATATGAATTTTTCTTTGGTCATAAAGAAATAATGCTTGCCGTCAACCTCACCGGGTCTGGGTGAGCGGGTGGTGGCAGACACGGAAAAAACGTATTTCGAGGTATTCTGAAGCAAAATACCGTTTACAGTTCCTTTTCCGCTTCCCGCAGGGCCGGACACCACCAAAAGAGTGCCTCTTTTTTTATCCATTACAGCCTCCCTGCAATAACGTCCACTTCCTCGGAAGAAAGAATGACGTGTTCACTGTCGGTAATAATAACAGACCTTGTCTTTTTACCGCAGCTGCAATCTATTACTCTGCCTGCGTTTTTGGAATCCTGCACCAGACGGCGGATAGGCAAACTGTCGGGGCTGAGAACGGACACTATACGGTGTGAATTCACACGGTTGCCGAAGCCGATATCTACAAACTCCATTTGTCTTACCTCACTCAAGATTTGCTACCTGCTCACGCAGTTTTTCTATCTCGGTCTTTATAGCCACTACACGGCGGGAAATTTCGTAATCGTTGCACTTGGAGCCCAACGTATTGGTTTCTCTGAGCATTTCGGGCACGATGTACTCAAGCTTTTTGCCCACGGGACCGTCAGAATCCAGTGTGGCTCTGAATTCGGCGCAATGGGACTGCAGGCGCACCAATTCCTCGGTAACGTCGGTCTTATCGGTAAACGCGGCACATTCGGTAAGCAATCTGTCCTCGTTTACGGGAACGCCTGCCAAAAGGTCGTTTATACGGGCGCGCATTTTTTCAAGGTTTTTCTTTAACGCCACGGGGGCAAGAGAAGCTACCTCGTTGCGCAAAGCTTCTACGTTTTCCAGATAAGTAAGCAGTTTTTCCTTTAATCTGCCGCCCTCGGATTCACGCATTGAGTTATACTGTTCAAATGCACCGCGGCAGATAGGCTCTATTTCCTTCCACATCTGCTCCGCGTCCTCGTCTGCGCGGGTAACTGTCATAATATCCGATTTTCCGGAAAGCATTGAAAGGGTAATTTCTCCCGGAACGGAATATTCTGTCTTTATCTGCTCCAGCAGTTTAAGGTATCCCTCCACAAATTCCTTGTTGAGAGTAAGGGAAACGGGATCGCCGTCTATGTTTTCAACGGTAAGATAAAGGTCTATCTTTCCGCGAGTAACGTATTTTGCGCAAAGCTCCTTTACGTTGCCCTCCAAGGGGAGATACTGACGGGGCATTCTCACGGAAATATCCGCAAAGCGGTTGTTGACGGATTTTATCTCAAAGGTGATATTCTTTCCGCCCACAAGGGATTTTTGTCTTCCGTAGCCGGACATACTTTTTATCATTTCAATTTCCTCCGTATCCGTTTGACATACAGTGTAACAAGCCGTGTAAATGCGATATCGTAAACAATAAACGCGGCGTTGCCCAATGCATAAACGAAAATATTAAACGAAAATATTGGGTCATCAATGGTAAGCAGGAATTTTCCTGCGGCTATAAGGGCGGTATAAAAAAGATTAAAGCCGATAATCTTTAACGCCCAGGTAACCTTTCGGTTGGGTATGCGCTCAACCAAGGATTTTAGTATGGGATATATCCCGCCTATGATCAGGTAAAAAAGCGCGGGTGTCTTTACGGGAAGCAAAGCAAAGGCAAGCACGGATGTGGATGCGTAAAGCATTACCGACCATCCCATGCCGTATTCGATCATAGCCACCGCAACGGTAAGCCCCGCGGCAACTGCCGCCGTAAGATCAAGGGACTGTATAACGCAGCCTAAAAGCATAAGCACCACGGAAAGGGCGCAAAGCAGGGCGCAAAACGATATTTTTAAAATTTTCTTTTTCATCTGCAGCAATTACAAAGAAGGTTGGCACACAAAAGTCCTGTACACAGATTGCATCCGCCGCAATCATCGCCGTTGCTTGCGGTTGTATTATAGCCGCCTGCGGTGGAGTGGGATGCCATATTGTTAAGGGTATTTCTGTACTCGGCGTTATACGGGTCCATTTTACACGCCTGCTCGAAATACTTGCGGGCTTCACCCAGCCAGTTTTTACGAGCCATAACGTGTCCCATAAGGAAATACCACTCTGCGTTTCTCTCGGTATTGGGAATACGGGAAAGTATGGTTTCCGCTTCCGTAACGCGGTTTGCGGACAAAAGCTCACGCACGCGGTGAAGGGTGTTTCCGCCGCCTCCGCCATATGTGCCGGAACCGCCGTAGGAATTGGAATATCCCGTATTTCTGTTGCCCGAAGCCCGCTGTTTCGTTATGGTATCGTAAGCTTCGTTTATTTCTTTCATTTTTTCTGCCGCCAGATCCGCCAAAGGATTGCCGACGTAAGTATCGGGATGGTATTTTTTAGCAAGCTCACGGTATGCTTTTTTTACCTCTTCATCCGTCGCATTCGGATTAACTCCCAATACCTGATAAGGGTCTCTCATTTAATTTTCTCCTTGTTGATAACCTTTTCCACTGCCGATTCGATTCCGTAACCGGCGATATTGTATATTATGCCATCGAAAGAATTTCCGTCGGCAAGAGCGTAGCTTCTTGATATGGCGGCGCCGCTGTCAAGCAAAGTACGGCGCAAAAAGGATATGTTTTCCTCCACTCCGTCCGAACCGCCGTAAGCAAGGTTCAAGGGATTGTAGCTTCCCCGTTTTTCATCCTCAAACCGATCGTCCAAAGCGTCTGCCAGATAAACGAATCTGCCGATATGATATCCGATATCCTTTGCCACGCGGGAAACATCCCCCTCCAAGCCGAAGGAGGCGATATTTGCGGTAAGTACCGCAAAGCTATCCGCCGCTTCGTCGGGCGTGAAGCAATTTTGCTTCTCCAGTTCCCCCAACCTTTCAAGGGGCGCCTTTACCGTATCGCTTATACCCGGGTACATTTTCTCCGCTTTTTTTGCCATACGGCGGAAAAAGGGAAGAAAAAGGCGAGTGTAAAACCGTTTAAAGCCCTTTTCGTCATTAACGTCGTCCAAAGCCTTGTAAAAGCTAAGACTTCCGAAGGCGGCGGAGGTAAACTTCAACGCCTCGTTAGGCTCCATCACTCCCCGCTTTTTTAAGCCCGCAATGCAGCGGCGGGGCTTTATAACGAACTTTTCTCCCGTAAGAGCAAGCCTTACCACGGCAAGAAAAACGAAATCGTAATTAAGCAAAAATCTGGAAAAATGGGATATATGCTTGCCGCTGCAACGGCATATCCCGCAGTAAACGGAACGGTACAATGCAAGATGTTTCGTTTTAAGTTCGCCCATTTCGGGGCGTATATAGCCAAACAAGCATACCACTCCATTCTTTATCAGTATATTATACCATATATAACCGCATTTTGCAACAAAATTTAGTATAAAAATGTGTCTTTTAGTTTAGTGAAAATAAGGCATAAATGAAAAATATATTTATTTTAATTTTTTTAATAAAAAATAAAGGATTTTTGTTTTTAAGTGCGTATAATTGTATGTGTCTGCTTTTTTGTGCCGAAACACACCCTATTTTGCAAAAAGGAGTGCAGAACGTGAAGAAAGATGTTTTTGAGCTTGAGAAAAAGATGCTGTGTGAAAAGGCGTTCTTTTCCGAAAACACGAAGGGAAGACTTTATCCCTACAGAAACGACGATATGCGCACCGCTTTCATGCGGGACAGAGATAAAATAATCCACTGTAAATCCTTCCGCAGACTTATGCACAAAATGCAGGTGTTTTTGGCGCCCGAGGGCGACCATTACCGCACCCGTCTTACCCACACTCTTGAGGTGGCGCAGATAGCCCGCGCTATTGCGAGAAACCTCCGTCTTAACGAGGACCTTACCGAAGCGGCGGCTTTGGGACACGATCTGGGACACACCCCCTTCGGTCATTCGGGAGAAAGAGCCCTTGACGAAATTTGCCCCCACGGATTTCAGCACAACGAGCAGTCCCTGCGCGTGGCGGACAAGCTGGAAAATCTGAACCTTACAATGGAAGTAAGGGATGCAATAGTCAACCACACGGGAAAAAGAAAAGCGAACACGCTGGAAGGGCAGATAATAAAATACGCCGACCGTATCGCATATATAAACCACGATATCGACGATGCGATACGTGCGGGAATACTTAACAAAGAGGATATTCCAAAGCATCTTACAGACGTTTTGGGAGAAACTCACAGCAAGAGAATAGATACTATGATACGCTCCGTTGTTGCCCACGGAATTGAAGAGGATATCGGCTTTACCGAGCCTTTCGGAGAGGCGACGATGGAGCTGCGGGAGTTTATGTTCAGCCGTGTTTACCATAACAGCAAGGCAAAAAGCGAGGACGGCAAGGTTATCGAGATGATACAGCATCTCTATAATTACTACAAAAAGAACGTGGACAAGCTGCCCGCAGAGTATTCGAAATTTATCGAAGAGGACGGCGTGGACAGAGTCGTGTGCGATTATATCGCCTGCATGACAGACAGATACGCGCTGGCAAAATACGAAGAATTATTCATCCCCAAAGTATGGCAATATAAATAATAAATCCAAAACCAAACGATGAAAGGAGCGCAGACCGTGGCTTTTTCCCAAGCATTTATAGAAGAAGTTAAAAACCGCAACGGAATTGAAGAGATAATAAGCAGATATCTTACCCTTAAACGGGCAGGCAGTAACGTAGTCGGTCTGTGCCCGTTCCATAACGAAAAATCCCCATCCTTTACCGTGTTCCCCGCAACGAGGTCTTATTACTGCTTTGGTTGCGGCGCGGGAGGCGACGTTATAAGCTTTATAATGCGGGCAGAAAATCTGGATTACAGAGATGCCGTGGAGTATCTTGCAAAGCTTTCCGGAATCCCCATAGAGGAAGAGGAAAACGGCAGGACGGAAAGAAGCACCGTCAACCGCGAAAGGATATATGCGGTAACCAAAACCGCCGCAAGATTTTTTGTTGCCGCCCTCAACTCCCCCCGGGGGGAAGAGGCAAGACGGTATCTGCTGGAAAAACGCAAATTCTCCCCCACCACCCTGCGCAGATTCGGTATAGGCTATGCGCCCGACAGCTGGGATGCCCTTACCAAAAAGCTTATTTCCGAAGGGTTTACGGTGGATGAAATAAAAACCGCGTTCCTTTGCGGAATAAGCAAAAAGGGTAACCCCTTTGATATTTTCAGAAACCGCATAATGTTCCCTATTTTCGACGTAACGGGAGAAGTTGTGGCGTTTTCCGGAAGAAGGCTTAACGAAGCAGACGAAAGAAAATACGTCAACACGTCGGATACGCCCATATTCAAAAAAAGCAGGGTGCTGTTCGGTTTGAATATTGCGAAAAACACCGAGGACGGCACGCTTATTCTCTGTGAAGGATCCCCCGATGCCATTGCAATGCATCAAGCGGGATTCGGAAACGCAATAGCCACGCTGGGCACGGCGATAACCGCAGAACACGCCCGTATAATCGCCCGATATGCAAAAACGGTATATCTGGCATACGATATTGATAAAGCGGGCAGAAGAGCCACGATGAAGGGCATTGACCTGCTTAACCAAGTGGGAGTTTCCACAAAGATAATTGATCTGGGCGCAAATGAAAAGGACCCCGATGAATATATAAAGGCCCACGGCGCAGAGGCGTTCAGACAAAAGCTTAAAGGCTCCAGCGGACAGGTGGATTACAAGATAGACGAGATACTTTCCCGCTACGATATAACTCTGCCCGACCAGAAGCTGCACGCCGCAGACGAGATGACCACATTCCTATCCACCCTCTGGCCCGAGGTGCAAAGGGACGTGTATGCGGGACGGGCATCGGAAAAAATGGATATTTCAAAAAAATCCCTTTTGGAGGATGCAAACCGCAAAGCAAAAGCGGCGGAGAGAAAGACAAAAAAGGAAACGCAGGAGCAGGATATAAGAAATTCCATGGGTTACGGCGACAGAGTGAATACCGATAAAATTCGGTTTTCCGCCGCCGCGGCAACGGAAGAAAAAATACTGGGAATACTTCTTTCCCGCCCCGATCTTACACAAAAAGCCGTTCAAAGGTTAAACCCTGAGGATTTTGTTACGAAATTCGGAAAAATGGTATACGAACTGTTTTTACCCGAATTTTCCGAGGGGAAAGAAGCCGTGCTTTCAAAAGACGGCATCCTTGATACACAGCAGTTGGGGGCTGTATCCCGTATGATAGCGGGAAGGGCACAGTTTACCGATAACGGTGAAGCCACCCTGAACGCGCTTATAGACGTGCTTAAAGCAGAAAGTAAAAAACGGGAATACGATAAAAAAATAGAAACCGATCCCGTTTCGGCACTGAACGAATATATTAAAGGAATTAAAGCAAACCGCAAGGAGGAAACATAAATGGAAAAGACCCAAAAGCAAATAGCGGCTGAACTTATAGAAAAGGCGAAAGCCAAAGGAAGTATAACCGCAGAAGAGGTTATGGAGGCACTGGACGATACCGATTCTTCTATGGAAGCGTTGGAAAAGACCTTTGAAGCGTTGGAATCCCACGGAATAGAAGTAACTCACGATATAGATGCTTCCGCTTTTGAAATGCCCGACGAGGATTTCGAAGACACTATCGACGATAACCCCGAAGAAGTAGAGGTTCTGCTGGCGCAGGAAGGCGTAGCGGTAGACGATCCCGTAAGAATGTATCTTAAGGATATCGGTAAAGTACCCCTGCTCACCCCCGAAAAGGAGCACGAGCTTGCAGAGCGTATGGTAAACGGCGATACGGCGGCAAAGCAACAGTTGGTTGAAGCAAACCTTCGTCTGGTTGTAAGTATTGCAAAGAGATACGTAAACCGCGGTATGTTCTTCCTCGATCTTATTCAGGAAGGTAACCTGGGTCTTATGAAAGCCGTTGAAAAGTTCGATTACGGCAAGGGATTTAAGTTCTCCACCTATGCTACCTGGTGGATAAGACAGGCAATTACCAGAGCTATTGCAGACCAGGCGAGAACCATTCGTGTTCCCGTTCATATGGTTGAAACCATAAACAAGGTTCTCCGCGTTTCCCGTCAGCTTTTGCAGGAGCTGGGAAGAGATCCCACCGACGAGGAGATTGCAGAAGAAATGAAGATCCCTGCAGAAAAGGTGCGCGAGATTCTGAAGATCGCTCAGGAACCCGTTTCTCTGGAAATGCCCATAGGCGAAGAAGAGGACAGCCATCTGGGAGATTTTATTGCAGACGACAAGACTCCCGCCCCCTCCGAAGCGGCAAACTCCATGATGCTTCGTGAACAGCTTATCGAGGTGCTCAAGACACTTACTCCCCGTGAGGAAAGCGTGCTCAAGCTTCGTTTCGGTCTTGAAGACGGCAGACCTCGCACTCTTGAAGAGGTGGGCAAGGTATTTGATATTACCCGTGAGCGTATCCGCCAGATAGAGGCAAAGGCGCTCCGTAAGCTCCGTCATCCCAGCAGAAGCAAAAAATTAAAGGATTATCTGGAGTAAGAAATATGACCACAGCAATTATCGGCGCAATGAAGATTGAAGTGGAAACACTTTGCAAAACCTTTGGCGCAAAAGAAACGGAAAACGACATATACGTTGCTCAAAACGGCGATGACACCGTGATTATATGCCAATGCGGTATAGGAAAAGTAAACGCCGCATCTCTTACCCAGCGGCTTATAGATAAGTACGGGCCCAACCGTATCATCAATACGGGCACGGCTGGCGGCCTTGCAGAGGGAATGAATATCGGCGATATCATTATAGCCGAAAAAGCCGCGTACCACGATTTCAAACCCGTTTCAATCGTGGTGGATATGGTTGGCGACAAATATATTCGTTCCGACAAAAATATGGCAGATACTGCCGTAACAGCCTGCGTGGAAAACAATATCCCTTACCGTGTGGGTACGGTGGTTACGGGAGATTGCTTTGTTTCTACCGAGAAACAGAGAGATGATATTTTTGCAGAATATCCCGATGCGCTCTGTACCGAAATGGAGGGCGCGGCTATTGCCCACGTTTGCTTTAACAACAAGGTACCCTTTGTTATTATAAGAGCAATAAGCGATTTCGCGGCAGACGAAAAGATATTCGATCAATTCGCCGCCGTTGCCGCAGAAAAAGCGGCTATTATATCCGAATACATAGCAAAACAGTAAGTTTTACGGAGGAATTAACATAAATGAAAGCACAACTTGATAACATTTCTGTTGCCGCCGCGCAGGAGATCTCATCCGCTTCAGATAAAGCTTCGCTGGAAGCGGTAAGAATTAAATATCTGGGCAAAAAAGGCGCACTCACCGCAATACTCCGCGGAATGGGCTCACTTACCGCCGAGGAAAGACCCGTTATCGGCGCATACGCAAACACTGTAAGAGCAAACATAGAAGCAATGCTTGAGGAAAAGGGTGCTGCCCTTGCTTCCGAAGAGCTAAAAAACGCTCTTGTTAAAGAAAAGCTTGACGTTACCATGCCCGCAAAGGTAAAGACGATCGGCAAGCTTCACCCCATCACACAGGTTGAAAACCGTATGAAGGAGATATTCGTAGGTCTGGGATTTGACATTGTGGAAGGTCCCGAGGTTGAAAGCGCATACAACAACTTTGATGCACTTAACGCACCTGCTGACCACCCCTCCAGAGATTTTCAGGACACATTCTATATTAACGATACTACCCTGCTTCGTACACAGACCTCTCCCGTACAGATTCGTGCTATGAAGACTATGACACCTCCCATAAGAATAATCTCTCCCGGCAGAGTTTACCGTTGCGACGAGGTTGACGCTACCCATTCCCCTATGTTCCACCAGCTTGAGGGATTGGTTATAGATAAAAACATAACTCTGGGCGACCTTAAGGGTCTGCTGGAGCTGTGGGCAAAGGAAATGTTCGGCAGCGATACCAAGACCCGCTTCCGTCCCCACAACTTCCCCTTCACCGAGCCCAGCGCAGAGGTTGACGTATCCTGCTTCGTATGCGGAGGCAAGGGATGCCGTCTGTGCAAGGGCGAAGGCTGGATAGAGCTTCTCGGCGCAGGTCTGGTACACCCCAACGTACTTAAAGCAGGCGGTATCGACCCCGAGGTTTACAGCGGTCTTGCTTTCGGTATGGGTATTGAGCGTGTTGTTATGACCAGCTACGGCATTGACGATATGCGTCATCTTTATGAAAACGATATCCGTTTCCTCGGACAGTTTTAACGAAAGGAGAGCAGTATAATGAAAACACCACTTAATTGGCTTAAAGAATACGTAGATATTGGCTGCACTCCCAGAGAGTTTGCAGAAGTGCTTACCCACACCGGCACCAAGGTTGAGGGTTATGAGATTCTTGGCGAGGACATTACCAACGTAGTTGTAGGTAAGGTTATGGCTATGGAACGCCATCCCGACAGCGACCATCTGTGGATCTGCCAGGTAGACGTTGGCAAGGAAGAAAATGTACAGATAGTTACCGGCGCGCAAAACGTTTCTGTTGGTGACCTCGTTCCCGCTTGTCTTGACGGCGCCCACCTTCCCGGCGGAAAGGTAATAAAGAGCGGTAAATTGAGAGGCGTAGTATCTCAGGGTATGATGTGCTCTCTCGGCGAATTGGGACTTACCACCCACGATTTTCCTTATGCTATCGAAGACGGTATATTTATCCTTCAGGAAGATTGCGTTCCCGGCGACGATATCCGCGACGTATGCCTGCTGAACGATACTCTGGTAGAATTTGAGCTTACCTTTAACCGTCCCGATTGCCTTTCTTATCTTGGTATTGCAAGAGAGGTTGCCGCTTCCTTCGGTACCGATCTCCGCATAAATAAACCCGTTGTAAAACCCGCAAATGACGGCGACGATATTTCCAAGTATATCTCCGTTAAGGTTGAAAACACCGAGCTTTGCCCCAGATATTCCGCAAAGGTTATAAAGAACGTAAAAATCGCTCCCTCCCCTCTGTGGCTGAGAGCAAAACTGAGAAGCGCAGGCGTGCGCCCCATAAACAATATAGTTGATATTACCAACTACGTAATGCTTGAGTACGGTCAGCCTATGCACGCTTTCGATTACAACTACATTTCCTCCAAGGAAATTATTGTAAGAAACGCGGCAGAGGGTGAAAAGATCACCACTCTGGACGGAAACGTTCACGAGCTTAATACCGATATGCTTTGTATTGCAGACGGCGAAAAGCCCGTTGCGCTTGCAGGTATTATGGGCGGCGAAAACAGCGAAATTCTGGACACCACCAACACCGTAGTATTTGAATCCGCAAATTTTGCGAGAATGAATATCCGTCTTACCTCCCGCGCAGTTAACCTGCGTACCGAGTCCAGCGCGAAGTTTGAAAAGGGACTTCCTCCCGTAAACACCGTTCCCGCTCTGGAAAGAGCTTGTGAATTGGTACAGCTCCTCGGCTGCGGCGAAGTTGTTGACGGTATGATAGACGTTTGCAACATAAATATCGAGCCTACCGTTATCCCCTATGACTGGGAGCGTGTAAACTCACTTCTGGGCACCGATCTTTCCCTTGAAAAGCAGAGCGAGCTGCTTGCGCCTCTGGATCTTATTGCGGACGGAAAGGGAAATCTTATCGTTTCTCCCTACAGAAGCGACGTGGTTACCACCGCAGATATAGCAGAAGAGGTTGCACGTCTTTACGGATACGCGAACATAACCCCCACTCTGTTTAAAGCAGAAGCAAAGGAAGGAAAATATACCGAAGAGCAAAAGTTTGTTTCCACAATGCTCTCCACTATGACCGCATACGGATTCAACGAGGTATATACCTATTCCTTTATCTCCCCCAAGTGGTATGATATGATAAATCTTCCCGAGGACAGCGTTTGCAGAAACAACATTAAGCTTATCAATCCTCTGGGCGACGACACTTCCGTAATGCGTACCACCGCACTCCCCTCTATGCTTGAGGTGGTTGCCCTTAATAAAAATATGCGTGCACAAAGCTGTCATTTGTTTGAAAACGCTTGTGTTTACTTCCCCGATGAAACGGAAATGTCCAGAGAACACAAGGTGCTCACCATGGCATTCTTTGACGGAAGCGAAGATTTTTACGATCTCAAGGGCTACGTTGAAGGCTTACTCGATAAGCTCAATATCCGCGATTACACTATAGAAGCAGAGGAAAACAATCCCTCTTACCACCCCGGCAGATGCGCAGTGATCTCCAAGGGCAATACGGTTATCGGCGTTCTCGGTCAGGTACATCCCACCGTGGCAGATAATTTCGATATTGACGTACCCGTTTACGCCGCAGAAATTAACGTTCCCGCAGCACTTGCCACCACCAGCGGCAAGAAGGATTACAAGCCTTTGGCTGTATATCCCGCTATGGAGCGCGATATTGCTTTGCTTATGGATGATGACCAGACAGCCGCAACCGTTTATGCGGCGGCAAAGAAATACTGCGGTAAATTCCTTGAAAATATCGTTGCTTTTGACCTTTACAAGGGCAAGGGAGTTCCCGAAGGAAAGAAGAGCGTTGCGTTCAGACTTACACTCCGCGCTTCCGACAGAACCCTTTCCGATACCGAGGCTGATAACGCTATTAACAAGCTGCTTAAGAAGCTTGAAGCAGAGCACGGCATCGTAATGCGAGCATAAGATCACCCCTAAAATCCTTTCGGATTTTTGGGGACCCCGAAAAAGATCACCCCACAAAAAAATTCTACCCAAAACCATATTTCCCCTTGAAATATGGTTTTGGGTAATGTATAATTGAATTAACAGATATTAAAACAACGGAGGGTATACAGATGAGAGAAAATTCAACAAAGACAGTACCTTTTTCCATACAGGAGCAAAAGGAATTAGAAATACGCATGGCGTTGCAATCGGTATACAATTCTCTTACCGAAAAGGGATATAATCCCATTAACCAGATAGTAGGTTACATCCTTTCCGGCGACCCCACCTATATCACCAACCACAACAACGCAAGAACGATTATTACCAAGATAGACAGAGATGAGCTTTTAAAGATACTTGTTCAAAGCTATCTTAAAGCCTCACCCAAGAGAGGTAACTAAAAATGGCAGACGTTAATACTCTTATGTATAAGGGTAAGCCGTTGGTAAGACAGGGCAGATTTCTGTTTTACGGCTACCCCGATGATAAATATATTCTGTTTATGAATATACTTGAAACCAAAAAGGACGGCGACCTTGAGGTTGCCACCCGCGTTCTCGTTCAGATTCAGGATACAGACGAAAACGTTTCCTTCGCCCAGAAGGTCGTTAAGCAGTGCGAGAAAAAGAGCTTTTTCGATGCATTCGAGATCGGCACCATCTGGCTTGAAAGAGAGTTGAAAAATAAGAAATAAAGACAAGAAAACCTCGGGTTAACCGAGGTTTTTGTTTTTGTCGGGGTCCTCAAGAAGCCTAAAGGCTTCTTGGGGTAATTATTATTGCTTGTTGGAAGCTTTCTTTACTTTTTCGGTAAAATCCTTAAACCACTGTTCGTTCCGCACACCGTCGAACCATTCCCAGCCGTGGGGCGCGGTTACGGCGTGAACCAGTAAGCCAATTCGATCGCGGAACAGATAGGGGTAATCTCTGCTCACACGGTCGTATTCGCCGTTGGGAAGGAGCAAAAGCTCCGTGCATTTTACAAGCTTTATTCCGCCGTAGATAAGAGGATCGCCCACGTCCATAGGAGTGTCTTTGGGGATAGCTTCCCATTTTATAAAGCTATCCAGGGATGCTTGCAGGTACGGCTTCCCCTCCTCTGCCTTGCCCAGTCCGCAAAGAGCGCAACCCGTTCTGAGCTGGGTGGCGGCATACAAGCCCAGCCAAGCCGAGGGCACCGTGCCGTCGCCGTTAAGACCTTCCATTATCTTAAGACGGTATTTGTTCCACGCCACAGCTTTTTCAACAGCGTTCCAATATCTGTCCGACCTGCCAAGGAAGTGGCAAAGCAGGTGGAAATTATTTATATCGTGCTTTAATCTGCTTTCATCGTGCTTGCCCGCTTCCCAAAGCACATCTTCGATATTTTCGCCGTGAATGGAGCTGTAATCGCTGATAGGCTCAAGCTTTTTGCGAACACCAATACGGTCCTCAAACAAAATGGTATTGCCGTCCTCGTCCTTTACGAAATAGCAGTTTTCACCGCACACGTCCCCGTCGGTAAGGTTAACACCCACGTAAGAACGCACCGCACCTTCCACAAAGGGCATATAGCCTTCGCCCTCGCCGACAAATGACTCCAATTCATAAGTGGCAGTAACTGCGCCTTTATAAAAATAGTTTACCGTTTTTATAATACCGATTCCCTTTGCAAAGTAATATTCCTTTTTGCCGCCTCGGTATTCAAGACCTGAAGGGTACTCTGAAATATCAAGGGTTATTTTAAGACAATCCTTGAACGTGCCCGCTTTTACGGTAATTTCATCCACCGCTTCGCAGTTTACGAGGGTTTTTATGGGAACTTCGCTCCAGAGTAAATGGGTATGCTCAAAGGATGTGCCTGCTTTAAACTCGTCCGACCACAGACACCCAACCGCATCCTGGAGTATGCCGTAAATATCGTTGCACAGAAGCGCTTCCGAAGGGTCCCGCTTCCATTCAAAGGACCAGCGGAAATCGTCTGTCATAACCGCTTTTTTATCGGATACGTGAATAACGTTACGTTCAAAGAAATTCCAATGTCCCACAGCGGTGTGGTCGGGATTAAAGGTGGGGTCCGTATCCAGAATTCTTCTTATAACCGAGCACGCCGCCTTGGTATGGGCTTTTTCCATAGGAGTTTTTGCCAAAATCTCTGCCCGTTCTATAGCGCGGGAAACGTCTTGTATCAATTCCCTGCCGTCGCCGCTTTCAACCCAATATTCGCTTCTTATCTGCTGTATCATATCCAGCCAGGAGTTTTCATCGTATTTATGGCGGTGTGTTTCGTTGTTGCCGGCGATTATTATATTATCTTTATCTGCGTGGCATACGGTATATACACAGCTATGGCTCATAATTCCGCTGTCATAGCCCGCATCGTATTCCCACATATTTCCCGCGGCAAAGGGCAGCACGCCTTTCCCGCCGAATATGCGGTAGTTTTTAAGGGTTCTCGTTTCGGTAACGAGTGTATCCTTTTTCACCTGCTTAACGATACCTACATCGGTCTTGTAATACGTGCTGTAGGTAGTATTTTCGTGATTGGTTATCCAAAGTGAGCAGTTTTCAAACACTCCGCAGGGGGTGGTAACGGAAATACCGTCCCCGCCGAAGGTGAGAGTCGTTCCGTCGGAAGCGGTGATAAATTCGCCATTTTTCAGTCCTTTGGCGATAAAATATCCATCGCAATAGGAAGCGTTGCGGAAGATCATATCCGCAAATCCGGATGCGGAATACAGATAACCGTCTTTGTGCCAGTTTCCGCCCCAATACCGCAGTTCCCCGTTTACCGTACGCAGTTCGTCAGCCGATGCCGTTGCGCTGTATCTTCTGGAGTTTACGTCTTTATATTTTTCCGTTACGCTTTGGCGATTCTTTTGGGTAGCAAGAGTATATGCGTAATACAGAACGGAGGGAGTGAGCACATCCAGCGCCTTTTTAAAGCACTCGCTTCCCTTTTCCTCTTCACCGTTTTGGCAATAGGACGACCCGAGCCAATGAAGTTCCTGCGCCAACGCCTTTTTAAAGCCGCCTTTTTCAAGACGGGGTATCTGCACGTCCTTGACGAATTCCCGTCGAACGTTTTCGCCGTAGCACTTTCTGTCCTGCCGGGCGACAACGAACGCCATAACGTCTTCGTTTTTGCCTTCTTCTGCAAGTTTTGATATACGTTCAAACAACGCATCGTTCTTTTCGCCTGGAAGCCACCACCAGCCCATCATAAGCACGTCTGCAAGAGCGTGGGATTTATCTGCGGATTCGGGCAGGGTTTCTACTTCTGCAAGCACGTCTTTATATACGGTTTCAAAGCCCTTCTTGCTGTTTTTAAGCTTCCACAGCTTTAATTCCTTTACCTTCTTCATTACACGCTGTCCCAAGGTATCGTCTATCTGTTCGTTCATAGCACTCAATTCCTTTCTTATGCGCTTTCTGCCATCGTGCAACTGCCACTTTACGGTGCCTTCGGAAATGCCCAAGCGGGACGCAATATCCGCCACGGACAGACCTCCGTAGTAATGGAGCGTTATTATCTCTCTTACTTTGTTCGACAGTTCGCTTACACTATCCTGCAAAATTCTTTTCTCTTCGGAAGAGATAAATGCCATTTCGGGATCCCCGTATCTCATATCGTCGGGCAGGGTTTCTTCAAGCATATCCAGACTGATATAGCTTTTGAAGCGGGATATGGTATTCTTTGCGCAGTTCCCGGCAATACGGCACACCCACGCGCCGTACTTTGACGGCTCGCGGAGCATATTCAGCTTCATCCAAGCGGTAACAAAGGCATCCTGCGCCGCATCCTCCGCCATATAACGGCTGTGAGTTACGGATTCCGCCGCGGAAATAACACGGCTTTCGTACCGTGCAACCAAGGCTTCGTATGCGTTTTGCTCCCCTGCAAGAGTAAGCATTACAAGATCTTCATCCTTTAGCTGGGTATACAGCATTCATATCATCCTTTCGGTTTTACTTTTAAAAGCGCTTTCGTAATACAGACAAACGATATATAAAAAAGGTTGGGTGGAAAATAAACAAAAAATAAAAAGAGCTGTATTATTAAGAGCAGAATGAATTTTTAGGAGCGGGGTGCTGTAGCAACCTACTGCCCCCCGACTAAAAATTTATACAAAAACGCAAAAAATCAAAACCAAAAAATCCATTAAATGGATTTTTACCATCAACATACATAAACAAACGGCGAGAAAAGCAGTTACCTTTCTCGCCTTTTTTTATTTGTGTTTTTGCGTTTTTGGGTCTGACTTAATAAGACAGCTCTCTATTAGAATTCGGAGCGGGACTTATTGATCATCTGAATGATGTTATCAATATCCTCTTCGCTGCCTGCTTCTGCTTCCTTCTCGGGAACAGCGCTAACTTCGGGCTTTGCTTCTGTGCTTACTACGGGACGGCGTACTGCTTCGGTCTTCTTAACGGAATCAAAACCGGTAGCGATAAGAGTGATACGCATTTCGTCCTCAAGAGTTTCATCAAACGCAGCACCGAAGATGATGGTAGCATCGGGATTTGCTTCGTTGGTGATCATAGCAACCGCATAGTCTACTTCTTCCAGACCGATATCGGGAGAAGCGGTAACATTGATAACGATACCCTTTGCGCCGCTGATGTTGGTCTCGAGCAGAGGAGAAGACATAGCAAGCTTTGCAGCCTGTTCTGCTTTGTCCTTGCCCTTTGCGGTACCTACGCCCATGTGAGCGAGGCCTGCGTTTGCCATAACTGCGCAAACGTCTGCAAAGTCAACGTTGATCTCTGCTTCCTGAGTAACCAGCTCGCAGATAGACTGAACGCCCTTGCGGAGAACATCGTCTGCTTCGTGGAACGCATTGAGGAAGGTGATCTTTTTATCGGTAAGG
>CAZAJX010000021.1:10664-34156 GCA_964485815.1 uncultured Oscillospiraceae bacterium | reverse complement strand
TATGCTTTGCTGGGTGTTCATAATTTGCCTCATTTCTGTACATAGAAAACAACTGACGCCCCTATTTTACCAGGGGCGCCAAATTATATACATTAACCCTTAACGAGCTTTTCGATTTCGGAAGCGAAATCGTCTTCTCTCTTTTCAATGCCCTCGCCCTTTTCATACTTAACGAAGGATACAACCTTGATAGAGCCGCCGAGTTCCTTTGCGGTGTTATCGGTGTACTGCTGAACGGTCATATTCTCTTCCTTAACGTACTGCTGGTGAACGAGACAGTTGGTGTCGTAGTACTTTTCAATTCTGCCGGTAACCATCTTTTCGATGATCTGCTCGGGCTTGTTAGCAAGCTTGGGATCGTTCTTGATCTGAGCAAGAAGGATATCCTTTTCGCCCTGGATAACGCTTTCGGGAACGCAGCACTTGCAAACGTAGAGGGGGTTCATAGCAGCGATCTGCATACAAACATTCTTTGCATATTCGTTGAATCCTTCGGTGTTTTCAACGCCGCCTTCAACCTCGAACTTAGCAACAACGCCTGCGCTTCCGCCGCCGTGAATGTAAGTTCCGGTAACGCCTTCGATAACCTCGAAGCGACGGATGGACATATTTTCACCGATAGTGAAGATCTCCTGCTTGAGCTCGTCTTCAACGGTGGTTTCCTTGCCAGCGAACTTGGTTGCAAGAAGAGTTGCAACGTCAGCGGGCTTGGTTTCTACGATAGTAACGAGAATACCGTGTACGAATTCCTTGAAAGAAGCGTTCTTTGCAACGAAGTCGGTTTCGGTGTTAACTTCGATAATAGCGGTGCAGCCGTTAGCGGTGTAAACGTCAACGATACCGTCTGCAGCAACTCTGTCTGCCTTCTTAGCGGCAACAGCGAGGCCCTTCTCACGAAGGATCTTTATAGCTTCATCAAAATCGCCGTTAGCGGTAACGAGAGCCTTTTTGCACTCCATCATACCGCAACCGGTCTTTTTACGAAGCTCCATAACAACTTTTGCGGAAATATCTGCCATTTTGATTAGTCCTCCTTAACTTCTGCTTCAGCTTCTACGGTTTCGGTAGCGTCGGTGAACTGTTCGCCCTGCTTGCCTTCGAGAACTGCATCTGCCATAACGGATGCGATAAGCTTGATAGCGCGGATAGCATCGTCGTTACCGGGGATAACGTAATCGATACAATCGGGATCGCAGTTGGTATCAACGATAGCAACTACGGGGATACCCAGTTTGCGAGCTTCTGCAACAGCGTTTGCTTCCTTCTTGGGGTCTACTACGAACATAACTGCGGGAAGACCCTTCATATCCTTGATACCGCCGAGGTTACGCTCGAGGTCAGCCATTTCCTTCTGAAGAGCTGCAACTTCCTTCTTGGGAAGGAGATCAAAGGTGCCGTCTTCGGACATCTTGGTAAGGTTGTTCAACTTCTGGATACTTCTCTTGATGGTCTTGAAGTTGGTAAGCATACCGCCGAGCCAACGAACGTTAACGTAGTACATACCTGCACGGATAGCTTCTTCCTTGATAGCGTCCTGTGCCTGCTTCTTGGTACCTACGAAGAGAACGTTGCCGCCTTCGAGAGATGCATCGCGAACGAACATGTAAGCTTCTTCAACCTTTTTAACGGTCTTCTGAAGGTCGATGATGTAGATGCCGTTTCTTTCGGTGAAGATGTATTCGGCCATCTTGGGGTTCCATCTTCTGGTCTGGTGACCGAAGTGAACGCCTGCTTCGAACAGTTGTTTCATGCTGATTACTGACATTTTTCATTTCTCCTTTCGGGTTTCCCCGCCACCGTACGCTTGAATTTTTACCCGCGGCTTTTGCCGACCCTTGGGCAGAACGCACAGTGTGTGTATTTTTTTAATGCGTCGTCACCGCATTCCAAAGTATATTATCACACTTTTTTGCAAAAATCAATAGCAAATTATCAAAAAAACGGGTTTTTCACCCGCTTTTTTAAAAGTTTTTTGTTTTTTCCTTATTTAATAGAGTCCGTAAGAGTGAAATCATTAAGGTTGTAAGATTCTGCTACAGTGCCGTCTTTGCCGCCGAAGGTGAATACGTAGATATAATCGCCTATTCGTATTCCTCTTAATCCGGAAACAAAATCATCGGTATAAACAGCTTCGCCCAAAAGCTCAAACCCGTTTTCGCCGTAAAGATATGCGGCGTATACCAGCTTTTCCGTATAAACGGTATAAGTTGTATTGGCGGTTTCATCGTATATCGTTTCGTTTCCGTATAATCTGTAAGGGAACATTATAAGGTTTCTCGTGGTATCTACCACCACCGCTTTAAGCACGTCATCGCTGAAATAGGTGTTTTCGCTTAAAAGAAGGGTATGCTTTTCGCAGGTGTTTTTTGCATCGGAAATATCGAACATACTCAGCTTGAGTCCTTTTCTCCATCCGGTGTTTTCGTCCGCATCGTATCCAAAGCCGAACAGCATATCTTTACCGAATTTCTGGAGATAAGTGGAAAAACCGGGTATCTTTAATTCGGAAAGTATTACGGGATTTTCGGGGTCGGAAAGATCCAGCGCATAAAGAGGATCCGTCTGTCTGAAGGTTACCACGTAGGCGGTTTCTCCGTAAAATCTTACGGATTTGACCTGCTCGCCCTTGCCCATTCCCGTAACCTCGGAAACGGTGTTCAGGTCTTTATCGAGAATTATCACCGCGTTATCATTGGTGGAGGGACGGTTTACCGCGATCCGCAGATAACCGCCGTGTTCATCAAAGGAATATTGGTTGAGATATATACCGTCAACGCAAACCGTGCCCGTGTGCTTGGGGTTGCCGTTTTCAAGGGAGAAACGGTTTACCGTGGTATATCTGTTGTATCTTCCGATTTCTTCATTATAAACGTACTGCTCCGAATAGACGTACAAGGTATCCGTATCCATATAAACTCCGGTACCCACGTCCATTAAAGCGGCGGTGTTGAATTCTTGTGTAGTTAAGTCCAAGCCGGAAACGACGGTAAAGCCCATGGAGGGAAGATACTCGGGAATAAGAATGTTCTCAGCTTTAACGGTGCTCCCTTCGTCTATACCCGAAACGGGCAGGCGGTCTTTTACGGTATCTTCGGTAATTTCCGTTTCGTTACGGAATATATCACCGTAGGTAAAAAATCCGTCATAAGTAGTTATTACGTAAAGCTTTCCGTCCCGCTCTCTGCAGGAAACGAAATAGCCCGACTGCACGAAGCTTGCGTCCTTTTCTATATTACCGTCCTCGGAAATGGTGTAAATGTCGGTTACGGTAAGCTGTTTTCCGTCGTAATCGTAGCTTTTGCGGGATTGATTGTATATTACCGCCAGCTTGCTTTTATACAGTACAAGGGATTTGCAGTACATTCCGTTTTCTATCTCGGCAGAGGAAACGAAGGAAATATCTCCGTTGTCTGCGGAATACACGGAAAGCTCGTTGCCGTTGAGCGCGTAGATATACCTGCCGTCGGTTTTAATAATGTCCGCTTCCTGCACGCCGGAAACCTGATTGTTGGTATCGGTATAACTGTCTTTAAAGCTATCAACAAAGTCATCAATGACCCCTTCATACATATCGTATTCCTCTTCGTCTATAGCGCCGAAATTCAAATCCATGCCGCCCGTATTGGTGGGCTTATCATATGCTTCGTTGTTTTTCACCTTTTCTATAAGCGCCATAACGGTGCCGATAACGGTTTCATAGCTTTTTGGTTCGGTAGGGGTGAGGGTAACCGAATTGTTGGGGCGGGGTTGCGGCAGAGCGCTTGCGAAATAATCATCGTATTTATCGGGGACGTTGTGTGTTTTTGCAAATATTCCCGCTCCTCCCAGAATTATGGCGAGGCAGGCTGCGACAGCCACCCACGATTTAACGTAAGAAACGTTTTTTCTCTTTTTGCCTTTCGCCATAGCCTTTTCGGCGGAATTTTCGGGTGCTTTTATTTCGTTCAGAACTTTCTTGTATTTATCCTCAAACATTTTAAAACTCCTCCTCTGTAAGTATTTCTTTAAGCTTTCGCCTGCTTCGGTGGAGCGCCGTTTTTACCGCGGAAACGCTTTTGCCCGTGGCGGCGGATATTTCCGAAACCGACATATTCTCATAGTAAAAAAGATGTATCACCACACGCATTTGCTCGGGCAGGGAAGATACGGCATACCACACGTCGCTCTTTTCCGTATCGAACACGGGCACGTCCTTTTCCGTGTCGCTTCTGCGGGTACGCCAGGGAGATAAAAGCAGAGTTTTCGAGCAGTTTACCGCAACCCGTATAAACCAGGCTTTTTCGTGCTCCTCGCTTTTGAAAACGGGATCCCGTTTTATAAAGCGCACAAAGACCTCTTGGGTAATATCTTCCGCGTCAGAACTGTTTTTTACCCGCACGAAAGCAATGCGGTACACGGTGTCCGCATATTTTTTCAGAATATTCTCTATGGCGGCATCCGTACGCAATGCTCGTTCCATAAGATGTGCTCCCTTTTATGTGGTTTCACATATAATACTTTGCAAAGAGGAAAAAGGTTACAAGAAAAATAAAAATATTTTAAAAAAATATTAAAGACGTAAAAACGATTCATTTGGATGCAGAAGCCTTTTTCGCGAGTGGGGAGCTGTAGTAACCTACTGCCTCCCGAGCGAAAATGGCTACAAAAATGCAAATGAAATAAAAACAAAAGAAGTCCGTGGTGAACTACGGACTTCTTACCTTTGCATAATGGAACGCGCAGTTCTCACTTTTGCATTTTCATATATTCTTTTATGTTATTGCGTTTTTGGTTCTGCGCCGAATGAATTGTTTTTAAAGCAAGGATGTGGGTTCGGTGTCGTTTTCCAACCAGGAAAGAATCATTTCGCAGTTCATAAGACATCTGGGATGATGGAAGGGACCTTTCCACATAGAGCCCTTCTGGGTATGGGAAACGGTGCCGTCCTTGTGGAGATATCCGTACCATTCGCCGTTTTCCTTGTCTGCGAAGTGGCCGAATGCCCAAACGTGGATCTTTTCAAACCAATCCCAGTACTTCTTGTCGCCGGTAAGCTTGTATGCAAGGAGAGTTGCGATAAGCGCTTCGTTGTGTACCCACCAAAGCTTCATATCCCACTCAAGCTGTTCGCAGGGCTTGCCCTTTACGTCGGTAAAGTAAATGAATCCGCCGTACTGCTTGTCCCAACCCCATTCAAGGTGCCAATCCAGAATAGTGAGCGCCTTTTCAAGAAGATCCTTATCGCCGGTGTATATTGCCTGGTTCATAAGGAACCAGCTGTTTTCCATAGAGTGACCGGGGTTGATGCATCTGCCTGCGGGATTATCGATAAACTCGCCGTTAGGACCTACACATTCAAGCACGCACTTGAATTCGGGCTTGTAGTGATAATTAATGATAGCATCTACCATTTCCTGAGCAACTGCGGTATAGTAATCTGCCTTTTCGGGATCGCAGCGGCGAAGCACCTGAGCAGAGGATACAAGTACCATAGGTACTGCGGATGCGCGGTCGGAACGGGTTTCCGCATAGGACTTGGGAGTTATCTTAAAGGGATCGCTCTTTGCATCGTGATAAATGCTGAGCATAAGCTCAAAGCATTCTTCCGCTTTCTTTATGGCTTCCTTGTTGCCGGTAGCAAGACCGTATTCAGCCATAGAGATAACGTAAAAACTCTCGGAAAACATATAGCGGCGCTTTCTCAGAGGTCTTCCGTCCTGAGTAACGGTGAAATACATTCTGTTGTCTGTATCAACGCACTTTTCGTTAAGGAAGTTAACACCTGCTTCTGCATATTCCTTCCAGAGAGGATTTTCGCCGTAACGGTTCTGGAGTGCGGAGAATGTCCACAGACATCTGCCCTGGAACCAAACGGATTTATCGTTGTTGTAGCTCTTGCCTTCTTTGTCTACGCTGGTAATGTATCCGCCGTTTTCTTTATCCAGCAGGTCGCTGCCAACCCAGAAGGGGATACAATCGTTCATAAGCTGATCGTGGTAAAACTGACGGTAGCTTGCAAAAGTTTCCTTTTTCATTTCACATACACCTCATAATATCTCTTTTTGTCGGTATATATATTTTAATAAATTTATGTATGAATGTCAATATAATTGACAAATTAAATTTGCGGTGATATAATATAAGATGTTATTTTGTGTCAAGCTTTAACTTTATGGGGAGGAGTAAATGAAAAGAATAACCGCTGTTTTACTCGTTGCCTTGATATGTGTATCGCTGTGCTCTTGCGACAGCAGCTTTATTAAGACCATCAAGGGGTATCTCGGTCAGGAAACTGTGGAAAAGCCTGCGGGATATATCGAAACCAAGGAAAACGAGCTTTATATCTATGACGTATTCAAAAAGTATATCGAGCTTATAGAATACAAGGGCGATGAAAAAGACGTAGTCATTCCCACAGAGCTGGACGGCAAGCCCGTTACGGTAATAGGATCTTCCTGCTTTTACAGAAACGAGAGTCTGGAAACCGTTATCGTGCCGGAGGGAATAGAGGTTATCGAAAACGCCGCGTTTTATTGCTGTACCTCGCTCCGCCGTGCATCCTTGCCTGAATCTTGCACTTCTTACGGCGAAAAGCTGTTTTCTTGGTGCACTTCCTTGGAGAGCATAAAGCTTCCTTCGGGTATGACTGCCATTCCCGATTACGCCTTTAACAACTGCGTAGCCCTTACCGAGGTAATATGGAACTCTACCGTTACCCATATAGGAGTCCGCGCTTTTTCCTGGTGTGATGCCCTTAATTCCGTTTCTCTGCCCGAGAGCGTGCAGACTATTGCGGATTACGCATTTTATCATTGCGGAACTCTTCAGTCCGTTATCATACCCGCAGGTGCGGAGTATGCGCCCAACGCATTCGAGGAGTGCGATAACGCCACCGTTTCCGGCGGAACGGTAATGGGCGAAAAGCCGGAAGTATCCGCAGAAACATCCGAAGAGATTTCGGAAGACGCTTCACAAACAATATCGTAAAAAAGAAACCGAAAGGATTTTTAAAATAATGGAACCGTTATCACTCAACACTCTCCGTGAGAGATATCTTAAATTCTTTGAATCCAAGGGACATCTCCGTCTGGATTCTTTCCCCCTCGTGCCTCAGGGCGACAGCTCGCTGCTTCTTATCAATGCAGGTATGGCTCCTCTTAAGCCTTACTTCACCGGCGAGCGTGTTCCTCCCCGCAAGAGAGTTACTACCTGCCAGAAGTGCGTTCGTACTCTGGATATAGATAACGTTGGTAAGACCGCCCGTCACGGCACTTTCTTTGAAATGCTGGGCAACTTCTCCTTTGGCGATTATTTTAAGGAGGAGGCAATTCCCTGGGCGTGGGAATTTCTTACCAAAGACCTCGGCATTCCCGAAAGCAGACTTTACCCCAGCGTATATCTTGAGGATGACGAAGCTCTGGAAATGTGGGTCAAGATCGGCGTGCCCAGAGAAAGAATAGTAAAGCTGGGCAAGGACGATAACTTCTGGGAAATAGGCGCAGGCCCCTGCGGACCTTGCTCCGAGATATATTTTGACCGCGGAATCGAGCACGGATGCGGCAAGGAAACCTGCGGCCCCGGCTGTGATTGCGATAGATTTATCGAGATCTGGAACATAGTTTTCACTCAGTTTGACAGCGACGGACAGGGCAACTACACCCGTCTTGCAAACCCCAACATAGATACAGGTATGGGACTTGAGCGTCTTGCATGCGTAATGCAGGGCGTGGGTAACCTTTTCGAGGTGGATACCATTCGCAGCATCATCACCGAAATAAGCCGTATTTCCGGCAAGGAATATACCGGCTCCACCGCTGATGACGACGTATCCATCCGCGTTATTACCGACCATATCCGTACCGCTACCTTCCTTATAAGCGACGGCGTTATTCCCTCCAACGAGGGCAGAGGATACATTCTCCGCCGCGTACTCCGCAGAGCCGCACGCCACGGCAAGCTGTTGGGTATTCAGGGCGCATTCCTTTCCGACCTTTGCGAAACCGTAATCAAGGCAAGCGGAAAAGCATATCCCGAGCTTGAGGAAAAGCGTGGCTACATTAAAAAGACTATCGAGATCGAGGAAGACCGCTTCCGTCAGACTCTTGATGCAGGTCTTAACATTCTTGAAAAAATGGTTGCAGATACTCTTGCCGCAAACGGCACCACCCTTTCCGGTGAGGATCTGTTCAAGCTTTACGATACCTTCGGATTCCCCGTTGATCTTACCCGTGAGATCGCTTCCGAAAAGGGCGTAGGCATAGATGAAGATGCATTCAAGGCTCTTATGACCGAGCAAAAGCGCCGTGCCCGCGAAGCACGTGCCGCTATGGGCGATAACAGCTGGAACGATGACGTTATGACAGCTATCGACCGCACCGTTCCCACCGAATTCGTTGGCTACGATTTCACTTCCGCAGGAAGCGAGATAAAGTATATTCTTGCAGACGGCGAGGCTGTAAACTTCCTTTCCGCAGGCAAGGCTGTGCTTGTTCTTGATATTACTCCTTTCTACGCAGAAAGCGGCGGACAGGTTGGCGATAAGGGTGTTATCACTACCGAAACCGGTATTTTCGTTGTAGAGGACACCAAGAAGACTCACGAAGGTCAGTATCTCCACTCCGGTTACGTTGCCGAGGGAAGCATCGGTCTGGGCAAGTGCGTTGCGGAAGTAGATGAAGAACGCAGAAACGCTATTGCAAGAAACCACTCCTCCGTTCACCTGCTTCAGGCGGCACTCCGCAAGGTGCTGGGCACTCACGTTGAGCAGGCAGGCTCTTACGTTGACGAGCACAGAGCACGCTTTGACTTTACTCACTTTGCGGCTATGACAGGCGAAGAAATTATGCTTGTTGAAGATCTTGTAAACGCAGAGATACTCAAGGGCGACGAGATCGTTACCGAAGTAAAGACTATCGCAGAAGCAAAGGCAGACGGCGCAATGGCGCTGTTCGGCGAAAAGTACGGCGATACCGTGCGTGTTGTTAAGATGGGCGGCTTCTCCGCAGAGCTTTGCGGCGGTACTCACCTTTGCAATACCGCAAAAGCAGGTCTGTTCCGAATTATTTCCGAATCCGGCGTTGCCGCAGGTGTACGCCGTATAGAGGCTATTACCGGTATCAACGCCCTCAATGCATTCCGCGAGAGGGATAATACTATCGAAAAGGTACGCGCTACCATCAAAGCAAACAGCGTGAACGATATAGTTACCAGAGCAGAGGCAGTTCAGGCAGAGATCAAGTCCCTTACCAAGGAGCTTGAAAAGGCAAACGTTGCAATCTGTTCCACCAAGGCTTCTGCCGCATACGGCGAAGCAGTGGAAGTGGACGCTGTAAAACTGGTAAGATGCTCCTTTGAAAACACTCCCGTAGATGCACTCCGTACAGCTATTGACGGTATCGTAAGCAAGGATGCGTCCGCCGTATGCGTATTCTCTTCCGTAAACGACGGCAAGCTTACCTTTGCTTCCGGTGCGGGTAAGAGCGCAGTAGGCGCAGGTGCACACGCAGGCATGCTGCTTAAGAACCTGTCCTCCATAGTAGGAGGCGGCGGTGGCGGCAGACCCGATAGCGCAACCAGCGGCGGTAAGTTTGTGGAAAAGGTGGGTGAGGCTATGGAAGCCCTTCCCGAGATCCTTTCCGCACAGCTTAAATAAGGAGAAATACGATGAACTGTATTTTTTGCAAGATTATAAACGGTGAAATCCCTTCATCCAAAGTGTATGAGGACGAGTATTGTCTGGCGTTTAAGGATCTCAATCCTGCCGCGCCCGTACACGTGCTTGTAGTGCCCAAAACACATATCGAATCTCTTGACTGTGTAAACGAAGAGAACATAGATATAGTTTCAAAGGTGGTTTCCGCTATTCCCGCAGTTGCAAAGGCGGCGGGCGTACAGAACGGTTACAGAGTTATCACCAATATCGGTGAGGATGGCGGTCAGACCGTAAAACATCTTCACTTCCATATACTCGGCGGTAAAAAACTTACCGAAAAATTAAACTAAAAGGATGTTTGTATTATGAAGATAAATCCCGAAACCTTTCATACTTATCCTCTTGACGTTGCGGGACTTCACAGAGAGCTTCCCGTTTGCAAAGTAAACGATGATCTTTACATCGCCGCATTCGTTATCTTCGGCGACGTTGAGCTTACCGTTGCCTGCGCTTCTGAGCTTATTAAAAAGCTTCCTCCCCATGATATTCTCATCACGGCGGAATCTAAGGGAATTCCTCTTGTATACGAAATGGCACGTCAGCTTGGCACAAACAAATACCTTATCGCCCGTAAAGCCGCAAAGCTTTATATGAAAGACCCCCACGCTGTAGAGGTTCAGTCCATTACCACCGCAAAGAAGCAGACTCTTTACATAGATAAAGATGACGTTGAATGTATGCGCGGCAAGCGTGTGGTCATTGTTGATGACGTTATCAGCACCGGCGAAAGCCTTTTCGCAGTAGAAAAGCTGGTAAAACAGGCAGGCGGTATTGTTGCAGGCAAGATGGCTATTCTTGCGGAAGGCGATGCCGAATACCGTGAGGATATAATCTACCTTCAGCACATTCCTCTTTTATTCCCCGAAAAATAGCTTTCAGGAGCGATACCTATGTTCCGTTTAAGACCTTTGGCATCTTGGATAACCGCCTTTGCCGCGGGAATCCTTTGCGCGGTTTTTACGGAAGGCGTTGCGGAGGCTGTCTTATTTGCAGTGATCGGCGTACTTTGCGTAGTGTGTTTCGCGGTACGCCGTTTCCCATACAGAGCCATTGTTTTTCCGCTTATTCTGGCTGTTTTTATAGGTATGGGTTACCTTGAGGTACGCACGCATATCGTCCAAGGTAAGGTTGAAAGCGGATATGACCGCAGGGGAGATATAACCGGCGACGTTGTGGAAACGGATAATTACGGGTTCACTCTGTCTTTGATTTCCGCTTCGGGAAACGTGCTTCCCAAGGATACGAAAATTCGGGTGTTTTACGATTACGAGTATGACGTTAAACCCGGCGACCGTGTGTATTGCTCACTTGCTTTTTCCGATCCGGGCATTGACGGGTACGCCTATGGTACTTACGTTTACGCATCGGGCGACGTTTTGCGTGTCGATTCCGGTAAGGGCGAAACTCCCTTGGAGAAATTTCGTCGGACCGTAAACGGAATCGTGCAAAACAATTTCACTGCAAAAACTTCGGGAGTGGCAAAGGCTGTGCTTACGGGTGACAGCTCGGATATCGACCCTGTATTATATTCCGCATATCGGTCATCGGGAATAGCGCATATTCTGGTAATTTCCGGTTTCCATATGTCGATCATACTTATGTCGGCGTATTTTTTGCTTTCTTCCACAAAATTGGGAAAACGTTATTCCGGTCTGCTGTGTATATTTCTTACCTTGCTGTTCGGTGTCTTCGTGGGATTCACTCCCTCCGTGTCCCGTGCGGCGGTAATGTGTGTCGCCGTGTTTATCGGCGGAAGCTTTAATTATAAAAACGATAGCTTTACATCTCTTTTCACGGCACTGGGAATATTGCTTGCCGTCAACCCGTACTCTCTGTTTTCCGTAAGCCTGCAGCTTTCATTTTTGTGCTCTTTGGGAATTATTATCCTTTCCCCCGCATTGGGCGCGGCAGTGGCGAAAATTAAAAAACGCGGTTTGCGTTTTGCGGTAAAACAGCTTTCATCCGTGGCAATTTCTGCGGTATCATCGTTGTTTTCTTTTCCCGTAGTGTGTTATTCCTTCGGTGAATTTTCGGTTATCTCACCCATAACGAATATGTTTGCCATTCCTATTTCCGAACTGGCGGTCATCTTCGGATATATCGGCATATTTATTCCTCCCGTTGCATACGTTTCGGATATTCTGCTACGTCTGCTCAACGGAATCGCCGTAGCTTTTTCAAAACCGCATTTTGCAACCGTTTCCACAATGATTCCGGGAATGACTGTTGCTTTGCTGATTGCGGCGGTATCCGTGGTGGTTATCGGCTCCGTAAAGCTGAAAAAACGCTTGCCCGCTTTGGGAATATGTATGGGCTGTTTTGCTTTGTGTATTACCGCTTCCGTTTTGGCAAACGTGTACGTGGGCAAAACCAAGGCTACCGTAAACAGCGTCAGCGGTAACGGATGTTATCAGCTTACCGTTTCTTCGGAGGGGAAGTGCGCTTTTGTGGATGCAGGCGGCGCATACGTTATTACAAACAAGGTGTTTGAAACGGGAAGCACCCGCTTGGAAGTTTACATAATGACAGAATGTGATTCTTACGGATTGAGCAATCTTTGTAATATGCTCTCTGCCGTGAATATTGATAAAATTTATATCTCTGCCGATGGCCGTGTTCCTCATATCTATGAGCGTGTCAGAGAATTGGCGTTTAAGTACGGCATAGAAACAGAGGTATTTGAAGGTAACGTTACCCTGCCTGTCGGGGGTGCGTACGTTACGGCAGGCGATGTCAGACTTGTGAAATACGGAAACGACAGACATTATTTTTACAATAAAAACGGAACGTTTTATCTTGACGGAAGGGAGTGAAACGTATGGATATAGATGGACTTAAAGCCAAAATAAAGAAAAATGAATACGCTGGAGCATATCTGTTTTACGGCGACGAAGCGTATATGAAGGACCATTACGTTTCTCAGCTTCGCAAGGCAGTGGTTGACGGACCGGTACCCGAATTCAATTATTCCGTTTACGAAGCGGACAAGCTGGATACGGAAAAAATAGCCGAGGAAGCGTATATGCTTCCCCTTATGGCAGATTATAAAATGATAGAGATCCAGGCGTTTTCCGTTGCATGTTTGACTGCGGCGGTATCAGGCGATCTGGCGGATATAATTTCAGATCTTCCCGAATATTTCATACTTCTTTTTACCGTCCGTTCGGGAGAAGAAGAGGAAAAAGCGATAGAAAAAAAGGATCCCACACCCTTTATAGCCTCGATGCGGGATTACGGAAATATTGTAAAGTTCGAAGCTGAATCGGGAAGTAAGCTTCTCGCGTGGATGAACAGACATTTTACCGCCCTCGGTACGCCCGTTGACAAAAGCGTGCTGGAGAATATGGTTACCATATGCGGAAACGATATGTATCTGCTGGCAGGGGAGATAAAAAAGCTGTGTGCGTATTGCGGTTCCCGTCCCGCTACGGTACAAGACGTGGAAAAGGTTTGTTGCGCAAACGAAAGCTATAAGGTGTACGATCTTTCCCGCGCGGTGATCGACGGAGATATGACCAAGGCGGGAAAAATCTTCGCTTCACTCCGCTTTGCTTCCGCAGATCCCATAATGATATTGGGCGCTTTGGCAAAAACGTTTTCGGATATGCTTCTCACTCTCGAGGGGCTCAACTGCGGAAAGAGCTATTCCGCTATTGCATCGGATCTTAAAAGTTATGATTTCGTAATAAAAAGATACGCATCCGTTGGTTCAAAGCGGGGAAGAGGCTTCCTTGCAAACGCGATAAGCGTGTGTGCCGCGGCGGATAAGCATCTTAAAAATTTCAGGGGCGACCCGTACACCGTGCTTGAAACGGCAATTTATAAAATAGGAGCAGTAAATGCAGGAAAAAATTAAGCTTTCCTGCCCAGTGGTTGTGGAGGGCAGATATGATAAACAGCGTGTCCTCTCGGTTGCGGAGGGAACGGTAATACAGCTTGACGGTTTTTCCGTTTTCAACAGCGTAGAAAAGCAAACACTTCTCCGCCGTTTGTGCAGAGAAGGAAACATTATTCTGCTTACCGACAGCGATTCCGCAGGTAAATTCATACGCTCAAAGCTGAAAGGATATTTGCCACCCGAAAAAATAGTAAACGTTTACGCTCCCCGTGTGGAGGGCAAGGAAAAACGCAAAAAAACGCCGTCAAAAGAGGGTGTTTTGGGCGTTGAGGGCTTGGATGCGGAGGTCATCCGACGTTTGCTCCTGCCTTTTGAAGGAGAGATTTCAAAAAAAGCCTCCCTTACAAAAGCGGATCTTTTCAGGAGCGGGCTTTTGGGTGGAGATAACAGCTCCGTACTGCGAAATGCGTTGGCGCGGGTACTGGACCTGCCCGAGAATATGACTCCAAACGCATTTCTTGAAGCTATAAATCTTGTGTGTACAGAATCGGAATTTAACGAAGCATTGGAAAAAATATGAAAAAAGTAGCTTTTTACACCTTGGGATGCCGTGTTAACCAGTATGAAACAAACGGCTTCGCCGAGGAGTTTATAAAACAAGGCTGGCAGGTATGCGGTTTTGACGAGGACTGCGACCTGTACGTTATAAACACCTGCGCCGTTACCGCAGAAAGCGGACGTAAATCGGGGCAGATAATACGCCGTGCCGCAAGACGGGGAAGCACCGTGGCGGTGGGCTGTTATTCCCAGCTTTGTCCGGAAAAGATCAAAGCCATTCCCGGTGTTATACGGGTGGGCGGAAATATAAACAAAAAAGAAATCGTTATGGGCACGGGAAAAGCCGATTTTTCCTTTGAAGGACACGGTTACGAAAATATGTGTCTTGAAGGAAAAACGGATCTGTTTTCCTCCTGCCGCGCATACGTTAAGATTCAGGACGGATGTCCCAATAAATGCTCTTATTGCATTATCCCTATGGCAAGAGGCCCCGCAAGGTCGAGAGATGTGGTAGACATAATGCAAGAATGCAAAAATCTTGTGAGTGCGGGTTATTCGGAGATCGTGCTTACGGGAATAGAGGTATCGGCATACAATAAAGTTCCCCTTTGCGAGCTCATAAAGCAGGTTTCGTCAATAGAGGGGATAAAGCGCCTGCGCTTGGGTTCGCTCACCCCCACTTGTATTGACAGACCTCTTTTGGAAGCTATGAGGGACAGTGAGGCGTTTTGCGACCATCTGCATTTGTCTGTTCAATCGGGCTGTACCCGCATACTTAATCTTATGCGGCGAAAATACAACAAAGAGCAACTTCAGCAGAGAATTGATCTTATACGGGAAATTCTGCCCGACGCTATGCTATCTGCCGATATTATCACAGGTTTTCCTACAGAAACCGAAGAAGAAGCGCAGGAAACCCTTGAGTTTTGCGTGAATAACCGCTTTATGCATCTGCATTCCTTCCCGTATTCCGAGCGTCCCGGTACGGAAGCGGCGGAAATGGCTTGTCAGGTGGATAAAAAGATACGCGCCGAAAGAAACGATAAATTGATACACGCAACCTCTGCTGTGCGGGATAAGCTTCTTGAACAGCACGTGGGAACCAGGCAACTGATACTTACCGAAAAAAACGTACGCGGTGTGTGCGTCGGCCATACCGATGATTTTATAGAATGTTCTTTTAACGGAGAAAACAAACCGGGAGATTATGTTTTGGTTAACATAATTTCCTACAGCGACGGAGCCTTGAAGGGAGAAAAAGTATGATCGCAGTTCCTAATAATGAGCAAATCAAATACACTTCCGTTACCATTCAGGAAGAAAGTGTATATAAGAAACTTAAGCTGTTTTTCGAGCTTCGCCGTGATGACGAATCTCCCTTTTCCGTGTCCGAGATATTGGATTGCTACGGAAATTGCGCGTCCGGAAAAAGCTTTGCTTCCCGTCCGGGGGATATTATCGGTATTTTGTCCTCCGTTCCGAGCGGTAAAAAAGCATCTGCCATGTTAAGGGTAAGAAAAGCGGTGGGCTTGTACGGTCTGCTTTCTCTCGTTCCCGGAATGGTGCTTGAGGCTGATAAGCTGGATGATGATTTCGACCGTGTCTATTACGTTATAAACCCCCAAAAGGACGAAAAGCTTTTGGACCGCCTTGCAAGGGAGAACATAACGGTCAGTTTTGTAGGTACGGTAGTCAGAAACGGATACTATATAGCCCGCGATAACGAGATTATCGAAGAGGTTACCGCCGAACCGCAGGAGGAAAGGCATGCCCGTATTCCCAGAAGTGAATCCTTTTCGGAAGGCTACAGAATGGGCTTTTTATCTGCCTTTGAAGGCAAAGACGTGCCTTGCGGCGATGATATAGCTAAGGCTTTGGGCGTGTTGTTCGCTCGATTTGATATCCGCAGCGACCGCAGCTTTAATTACAACGGTGCCTCCAAGGGTAACGCTTTGTTCCTTTTTACCGTTTCGGCTCGTGGCAGAAATCCCGACCGCCGCGCAAGACTTCCTTTCAAGCGCATTTGCTCGGGTATGAAAAAAGGCATTATTACCGATTGCGTTGTGTTTAATAATGGCGATATCTCTGCCGCCAAATGCCGTCTTTCGGGTGAAGAATACCCCGAACAGCCCGAAAGATTTTTACGTGAGGACGTGTGGTATGTGCTTATAGCATCAAAAGGTCCTATCCGCGGCGGCTATTATATGGGCAGACTCTGATAATTATCTGAAAAAATAAAACAGACCGTAAAAAACAGTCTGTAAAGATTTATTGTTTTTTTAATTTCTCTCGGCAGTTTTTGCAGACGGGGCGTCCCATTACGGTTTCCACACCGTCCTCGCTTTGGCAAAAGATGCATTTTTCCGTGGGGCGGCGAAGAATGATCCTGTCCGCATCCACTTCGTAAACAAGGTTGTCGCCGGGGTTAATTCCGAATTGCTTGCGTATGCTTTTCGGTATGAGAATTCTTCCGAATTCATCTACGGTTTTTATACTTTTCTTATTCTTTTCCTCCATAAACACACCTCCTTATCAGCATTTTACCACTTGTTTCGCCAAAAGTCAACGGTATCTGCCAATATTATACGTAAGGGATAAGATCGCCGATACCGTCTGTAATAATGTCGGCGCGGTTTTCATCGGTCACGTCGGACAGCTTCGTTTCTCCCGAAAGCACCAAAACAGAGAGAATACCGTGGTTTTTGCCCAAGGCTATGTCTGTGTAAAGACGGTCACCCACAATGGTTATCTCGGAAAAATCCTTGCCGCTTTTTTGTGCGATCATATCGGCAGTTTCTCTGTACGGCTTGCCAAAGTAACGGGGTGTTACACCTGTGGATGCAGTAACCAATGCGGCTATGGCGCCGCTATCGGGAATAAATCCGTTTTCGGTAGGACAGTTGAAATCGGGATGGGTGCAGTAATATATGGCGCCGCCCCGTATAAGATCACAAGCCTTTACCAGCTTATCGTAGGTAAGGGTAGTATCAAAGCTGGTTACCACAATATCTCCCTCGCTTCCGTCGGTAAGGGAAATGCCGTACTGTAAAAAGGTGTTTTCAAGTGCGGGTGTGCCTAAAACGTACACCTTTGCATCGGGATGATGGGTGCGGAGGTACATTGCCGTAACGTCTGCGGCGGAGAATATCTCGCTTTCATCGGCATCAAATCCCATATTGTTAAGACGGTCAATGTATATTTTGTGGTCGTTGGATGCGTTGTTGGTAAAATACATTATCTTTTTCCCGCTGTTTTTAACGTGGGAAACGAATTCTCTCGCTCCGGGCAATACGTTTTTGCCCAGATATATGGTTCCGTCCATATCCAGAACAAATAAATTTATATTCTTTAGTCTTTCCATTTTTTACTCCAAAACAGTTTTTCTTGGCTAATTATATAACTTATTACGAAAAAAATCAACCTTAAATATAAAAAGGCGGTATCTGTTATGAATAAAACCAAAAGATATTATATCGCAGTAGACCTTGAGGGAGTGGCGTGCACTATCGGAACACCCGGTCAGGGACTTGCCCAAGGCAGTGCGGGCTTGGAATATGCCGCTTTGCAGGGCACGAGAGAGGCGAACGCCGCCGCGAAAGCATTGTTTGAAAGCGGTGCGGACGAGGTCTGGGTGTGGGATTGCCACGGAACCGGTTTTAATCTCAAGTACGATCTTTTGGATAACCGCTGTAAAATAGTTATGGGCGCGGGAAGCGGAAAGCGTTTTCCCGGCATAGAGGAAGGCTTTGCGGGCGTGCTTTTTATAGGATACCACGCATACGATACTATTGATGCGGTACTGTGCCACGTTTATTCCTCTGCCACCTTCCAGCACCAAAAAATAAACGGTGCATTCGTGGGTGAAGCCCAGATCGACGGTGCGGTTGCGGGGAAATACGGCGTGCCCGTAATCTTCGCTTCTTCCGATGATATCTGTATTTCTCAAATAAAGGAAACATTCCCCCTTGCACAAACGGTGGTAACCAAGCGTTCGCTTGCTTGGAACAGCTGTGTTTCCGATCATCCCGAAACGGTTTGCGCCAATATTTACGATGGCGTTAAAAAAGCGGTTGAAAATATAGATAAAATGCTTCCCTTTATATACCCCGAGAACTTTGAATACGAGATACGCTATAAGCGTATTGAGCCTGCGCAGGGATGCCATTACCGCAATCCCGACGGAACCTTGTTCTCCCGTCCCGATGCGTATACGCGAATCGGCGTGCTTAAAGATATAGAAGACATTTTCAGATAAATACTTAAAACGCCTCCCTGTTTAGGGAGGCGTTTAACATAACTTACATTAATTAAAAAAGACACTTTGTAACAGATGCTTTGGATATAGTCTGCTTAAGCTTTTTAACATCCGACCAAAAAGCTTTGTGGTCGAATATCATACACAGCAGAAAAGCCATAGGTGTAACCAGTACAAATACAGGCACGATTATCCAGAACCAAGGCCAGTATTTTTGCTGTCCCGCATATTGCCCTACAGGTACGGTTCGGAAGATCTTCGGCGTGAATAGAGCAAAAAATTCGCCGATCGCATCGTTTACTCCGGGTCCCCATATATAAGAGGTGTTTTTATATCCTATACCGAAGAAATCGTTTGTAAGGCGCATAGGGGTGTAGCCCAATTCCGCTTGGAAGATCTGATTAAGCATAATAAACAGCATCAGCCCCAGCAGGCCTACGGGCGCTGTGTATACACGCTTGTAGGATAACTTGTGATGCTTAAACAGCACCATAAGCAAGGGAACGGTAAGAAGCATCCAATGATGGAAGTAAAATCTCACGATATCAAGCTGTTCTGCAAGCTGGTCCACCTTTGCCATAGGCTCTTGGGGGTAAAATAAAGCGACCAATCCGCTGATTACACCGATATAAAACATATAATCCTTTATCTTTTCGTTTTTGGAAAAGAACATAAAGGGGAACAATGCAATGTTGGCGGCACAGATATTTACAAACCAGCTATCTCTCAGCAGTCTGGCTTCGTCCACGCTGTAGGGCGGTATGTACGCTTTTAGAAAGTGAAGCAGAAGTCCCACAACAAGAATTGAAAACAATACTGCCTTTTGCGTTCTCGTACTGCGGTTTTTAAGCAGGAAATACAACCCCGTCGTACATCCTGCCGCAAGGATTAACCAAAAGAAATACCAGAAATTAAACATTTCGATATACATTTTTCTATTCCTCCATAACAGGCATTATACACCTTTTGCCGCATATTGTCAAGTTAATGAAATCACCCCAAGAAGCCTGCCGGCTTCTCGGGGACCCCGAAAAAACAGGTAGTGTTTGCTGAAAACACTACCTATTATTATATATTACTATATAAGCTTTTCTGCATCATTCTTAACGGCTTCGATAACCTCATCTGCCGCCTTTTCGTCCTTCGCTTGGGTGAGTATATAAACCTTTATCTTGGGTTCTGTACCCGAGGGACGAATAAGGGCGGTGGTGCCGTTTTCAAGAAGATAAGACAGCATATTCGCTTTGGGAAGACCGGTATCGTCGTACAAGAAGTCGGTTATCTTTACAACCTTGCTGTTTCCGATATTTTCGGGAGGGCAAGTGCGGAGAGATGCCATTTTTTCCTTCATAGTGTCCATGGGAACGATGCCGCCGATAACACGGTTGATTATAGCCTCCTTGCAGTAGCCGTATTTTTTGTAAAGTTCCTGCAAACGCTGATACAAGGTGGTTCCGTTACGCATATTGTATGCAGCCATTTCGGCGATCAGCATAGAAGCCGCAACAGCGTCCTTATCACGTACGTAGCCGCCGCTCAAATATCCGTAGCTTTCCTCATAGCCGAGAATAAAGGTGTATTCGCCCGATGCGGTAAATTCTTTTATTTTCTCGCCGATATATTTGAATCCCGTAAGAACGTTCATATGATGCACGCCTTCGCCCTCGCAAACAAGGTCGAACAGCTTGCCCGATACCACGGATTTAATAGCGCAGGCGTTTTCGGGCAAAATGCCCTGAGCCTTCTTGCTGTTTATAATATAATCCGCAAGGAGCGCGCCTACCTGGTTGCCGGTGAAGGGAACGAACTCGCCCTTGTCATCTCTTGCGACGATACCAACTCTGTCAGCATCGGGATCGGTGCCGATAATAAGGTGGCAATCGATGTTTTCGGCTTTAACCTTTTCAATAGCGATATTGAAGCACTCTTTGTTCTCGGGGTTGGGAGTGTGGACGGTGGGGAAGTTACCGTCGGGAACTTCCTGCTCTTTGACCACGATCAGGTCGTTAACACCGGAACGCTTTAATATCTCGGGCACAAGCTTGTATCCCGTTCCGTGAATGGGGGTGTATATAATGTTAAGCTTATCGCCGTATTCCTTTAAAGCGGTGGGGTCTATACTGCAATTCTGCACTGCATCGAGAAACGCTTCGTCGGTTTCTCTTCCTATTATTATAATAGTACCGTTCTCCACGGCTTTATCAAAATCCGCCTGAGTTACGGAGAATATATCGGTCTTGGAAACGTAATCGGAAACCACGCTTGCGTGCTGAGGGGGAAGCTGTGCTCCGTCGGACCAATAAACCTTATATCCGTTGTATGCGGAGGGATTGTGGGATGCGGTTACGTTTATACCTGCAATACAACCGTAGTGGAGTATGGCAAAGGATAATTCGGGGGTGGGACGCAGGGAATCGAAAATATATGTCTTAATTCCGTGGGAAGCAAGCACTCTTGCGGCGGTGCGGGCAAACAACTCGGAGTTATTACGGCTGTCCCACGCGATAGCCACGCCTTTGTCACATCCGTTTTCGTCCTCAATAAGACGGGCAAGCCCTTCGGTGGTCTGAGCGACGGTATACACGTTCATTCGGGAAATTCCCGCCGCCATAACGGCGCGCAAACCTGCTGTACCGAATTCCATAGGACGGGAGAAGCGGGCAAGAATTTCGTTTTGGTCATTTTCAATAGATCTGAGCTCTGTTTTTGTGGCTTCGTCAACAACGGGAGAATTTAACCATTTTTCAAACTCTGTCATAGCGCCTTCACCTTTCGGTATAAATTTATATTTCTTTCAATGCCTGTTCAAGGGCTTGTGCGAACTGGTCGGGGCAGGAGGTGGATTTCATACCGCAGGTAATTCCCTTGCAGCGGTTAATAATATCCTGCGCCTTTCGTCCTTCTGCCAAAGCGGCAACGCCCTTAAGGTTTCCGTTGCAGCCTCCCATAAAGGATACGTTGGTTACGGTGCCGTCCTCTGCGATATCAAAGGTAACGCTTCTGGAGCAAACGCCTTTGTTGTTGTATGTCTTTGTCATTTTGTTTTTTTCCTTCCTATTATATATATGCGCGTATGCGCTCTGTGAATTCGTTTAATTATAACATACCGAATACGTATTTGAAAAGGGCTATTTGCAAATTAACAAATATTCATATTTCGTTCACAAAAATTTAACAATATAAAATAGTAGGGAATTTGTCAAAAAATATTGACAAAAGGTGGTATATGTGTTATACTACGCGAGCTTGGTGTGCGATGAAGTGGGAGATTGCTGCCCGAAAGCAGGTAACTCACACAGAGTATGTCGGTTTGATCTGGCGAATTTTCCAACATTTTTTATGGGTCGGAAATGAAACGCCCGGAACAGTGTTGAGAAGACCTTCAAACACCTCGCTACATTATATTATTAAAAGGAGCAAATCCAAATGGCAACTCAGAAAATCAGAATCAGACTCAAGTCCTACGATCACTCTCTGATCGATCAGGCGGCAGAAAAGATCGTTGAAACCGCAAAGCGTTCCGGCGCAGCAGTTTCCGGTCCCATCCCTCTTCCTACCGAAAAGGAAATCGTAACCATTCTTCGTGCAGTACACAAGTATAAGGACAGCCGTGAGCAGTTCGAGTACCGCACCCACAAGCGTCTTATCGATATCATCAAGCCCTCTGCAAAGGCTGTTGAGGCTCTCACCAACCTCGAGCTTCCTGCAGGCGTAGATATCGAAATCAAGCTTTAATTCAGTTAAATAAAGGTCATGTTAACCTGCGTGTTGCGAGTTAACCAATAACCTTAAGGAGGATAAAAATGAAAAAAGGCATCATCGGCAAGAAAATCGGTATGACTCAGATCTTCGATGAGAAGGGCAATGTCATCCCGGTAACCGTTATAGCTGCAGGTCCCTGCACTGTAACTCAGAAGAAAACCGCAGAAAACGACGGCTACGAAGCAGTTCAGCTCGGCTATGAAGACATCGCTGAGAGAAAGCTTACCAAGCCTGCGAAGGGACACTTCCTCAAGGCTGAAGTTTCCTTCAAGAAGTATCTTAAAGAGTTCCGTCTTGATAACGCAGCTTCCATGAACGTAGGCGACGTTGTTACGGCAGACACCTTTGAAGTAGGCGAAAAGGTTGATATCACCGGTACTACCAAGGGTCACGGATACAGCGGCGTTATTAAGAGATGGGGTCAGGCTCACCTGAGAAACACCCACGGCGGCGGTCCCGTTCACCGTCACATCGGTTCTGTAGGCGCAAACAGCGATCCTTCCAGAATCTTCAAGAACAAGAAAATGCCCGGTCAGTACGGTAATGAAAAGGTTACCATGCTTAACCTGGAAATCGTTAAGATCGATTCCGAAAAGAATCTCATCGCGGTTAAGGGCGCAGTTCCCGGTTCCCGCGGCGGCGTTGTGATCATTCGCAATACTGTTAAATAATTGAAGGGAGGATAAAGTAATGCTTAATGTAAATGTATACAATATGAAGGGCGAAGTTTGCGGCAGCATGGATCTCAACGAAAAGATCTTCGGTGCAGAAGTAAACGCTTCCGTTCTTCACACCGTAGTAAGAGCATACCTGCTCAACCAGAGACAGGGTACCCAGTCCACCCTTACCAGAGCTGAAGTTTCCGGCGGCGGCAGAAAACCCTGGCGTCAGAAGGGAACCGGCAGAGCAAGACAGGGTTCCACCCGTTCTCCTCAGTGGACTCACGGCGGTATCGCCCTCGGTCCCAAGCCCCGCACCTACAAGGTTTCCGTTAACAAGAAGGTAAAGAGAGCTGCATTGTACTCCGCACTGTCTTCCAAGGTAGCAAACGGCGAACTGATTGTCGTAGACAATATCGCGCTGGAAGCATACAAGACCAAGGAAATGGTAAATATGTTCAACGCACTCGGCTGCCAGAAAGAAGTTAACAAGAATTACAAGGAAAACGGCGAAAAGAAATCTCACAACGTCGTAGTTCCTCAGAAGGCTCTTCTTCTCCTCGAAAACGTAGACGAGAAGGTAGTAAAGAGCTGCAGCAACATTGAGACCGTAAAGACCACTCTTGTTAATACTCTCAACGTATATGAGATCCTTAACTGCGAGAAGGTCGTTGCAACCAAGGCTGCAATCGAAAAGCTCGAGGAGGTTTACGCATAATGAAGAAATCT
>CAZAJX010000021.1:0-10654 GCA_964485815.1 uncultured Oscillospiraceae bacterium | reverse complement strand
ACGATATCATTATCAAGCCCGTTATCACCGAAGCTTCCAACGAAGACATGCAGAATCGCAAGTACACCTTCAAGGTTGCTACCGATGCTAACAAGGTAGAAATAAAGAACGCTGTTGAAAAGGTTTTCCCCGGCGTTAAGGTTGAAAAAGTAACCACTATTTCCGTTAAGGGCAAGGAAAAGAGAATGGGCTACAACTACGGCAAGACCGCAGCTTGGAAAAAGGCCATCGTTAAGCTTGCTCCTGAATCCAAGACCATCGAATTCTTCGATAGCCTTATGTAATCGAAAGGAGTTATACAATGGCTGTTAAGACTTATAAACCCACAACTCCGTCGAGAAGACATATGACTACTCCCTCCTTTGCGGAGATTACCAAAAAGACTCCTGAGAAATCTCTCGTAGTTACTCTCAAGAGCAAAGCAGGCCGTAACAATCTCGGCCGCGTAACCGTTCGTCACCAGGGCGGCGGCAACAAGAGAAAGTACAGAATCATCGATTTCAAGAGAAACAATACTTCTCCTTGCACCGTAACCGCTATCGAGTACGATCCTAACCGTACCGCTTACATCGCACTTCTTTGCGATGAACAGGGCAACAAGAGCTACACCATCGCTCCTAACGGCATTAAGGTAGGCGACGTTCTTTACTCCGGCGCAGACAGCGATATCCGTCCCGGTAACGTTCTTCCTCTTGCTAACATCCCCGTTGGTACCGTTATCTACAACATCGAACTTTACCCCGGCAGAGGCGCACAGCTCGTTCGCTCCGCAGGTGCAGCTGCACAGCTTATGTCTAAGGAAGGCAAGATGGGCCAGGTAAGACTTCCCTCCGGCGAAGTTCGCTACGTTCGTCTTGACTGTACCGCTACTATCGGTCAGGTTGGTAACCTCGAGCACGAGAATATCAAGATCGGTAAAGCAGGTAAGAAGCGCCATATGGGCATCCGTCCCACCGTACGCGGTTCCGTAATGAACCCCGTAGACCACCCTCACGGTGGTGGTGAAGGCCGTGCACCTATCGGTCATCCCGGTCCTTTGACTCCTTGGGGCAAGCCTGCTCTCGGTTATAAGACCAGAAACAAGAAGGCTCGCACCGATAAGTTTATCGTTAAGCGCAGAAACGCTAAGTAATACGGTGAAGGAGGAATAAACAAATGAGCAGAAGCGTTAAAAAAGGCCCTTTTGTGGAGCCTAAATTGTATCAGAGAATTTGCGAAATGAACGAGAAGGGCGAGAAGAGAGTTCTCAAGACTTGGTCCCGTGCTTCCGTAATATTCCCCGAATTCGTAGGACACACCATCGCAGTACATGACGGCAAAAAGCACGTTCCTGTATATGTGGTAGAAGATATGGTAGGACACAGACTCGGCGAGTTTGCTCCCACCAGACACTTCAAGGGACACAGCGGTTCCAAGACATCGAACAGCAAGTAAGCGGAAGGAGAAAATATAATGGAACAGAAGATAGCAAAGGCTTATCTCAAGCAGCTCCGTATGACTCCCCGCAAGGTCAAGATCGTTCTCGACCTTATAAGAGGCAAAAACGTTGCTGAGGCAGCCGCAATACTCAAATATACTAATAAGATCGCATGCGAACCCGTTCTTAAGCTTCTTAATTCGGCTATCGCAAACGCAGATCATAACTTCGGAATGGACGTTGAAAAACTCTACGTTTCCGAATGCTTCGTTACCCCCGGTATCATGAAGCACATGAAGAGAATGAGACCCCGCGCAAAGGGCAGAGGCGATCGTATCCTTAAGCGCACTTCTCATGTAACCATCGCACTTGCGGAAAAGAATTAAGGAGGGTACAGTAAATGGGTCAGAAAGTTAATCCTCACGGTCTCCGTGTCGGTATAATCAAGGACTGGGATTCCCGTTGGTTCGTTAAAGACGAAGTTTTCGGCGATACTCTCGTTTCCGATTACAAACTCAGAAAGTTCCTCACCGCAAGACTTGCAGGTGCAGGCGTAGCAAAGATAGAAATCGAGCGCGACAACGCAAAGGTTCGCGTAATCGTACGCTGTGCAAAGCCCGGTATCGTTATCGGTAAGGGCGGCGCAGAAATTGAAAAGCTTCGCAAGGAAGTTGAAAACTTCGTTGGCAAGCCCGCAGCAGTTAACGTAATCGAGATCAAGCAGCCCGATCTCAACGCACTGCTTGTTGCTCAGAATATCGCAGCACAGCTCGAAAAGAGAACTTCGTTCCGCCGCGCAATGAAAATGGCTATCGGCAGAACTATGAAGCTTGGTGCAAAAGGTATCAAGGTTGCAGTTTCCGGCCGTCTCGGCGGTGCAGAAATCGCAAGAACCGAGCATTACCATGAAGGCACTATTCCGCTTCAGACCCTCAGAGCCGATATCGATTACGGCTTCTATGAGGCTAATACCACCTACGGTAAGATCGGCATCAAGGTATGGATATACAAGGGTGAAGTTCTTCCCGAGGTAAAGCGTCAGGGAGGTAAATAATCATGTTAATGCCCAAAAGAGTTAAATACAGACGTGTTCAGCGCGGCAGACTCACCGGTAAGGCACATCGCGGTAATACCATTACCTACGGTACCTACGGTCTCGTAGCTGCTGAACCCGCTTGGATCACCAGCAACCAGATCGAAGCAGCCCGTATCGCTATGACTCGTTATATCAAGCGTGGCGGTAAGGTTTGGATTAAGATATTCCCCGATAAGCCCATCACCGAGAAGCCTGCTGAAACCCGAATGGGTTCCGGTAAAGGTTCTCCCGAGTACTGGGTAGCTGTGGTTAAGCCCGGCAGAGTTATGTTTGAAATGGACGGCATCACCGAAGAACAGGCACGCGAAGCTATGCGTCTTGCTTCTCACAAGCTTCCTATCAAATGTAAGTTCGCTACCAAGGCTGACCTTGAGAAATAGGAGGTATTACAATGGAATTAAAAGAAATCAGAGGTAAGTCTCCTGAAGAACTCAACAAGATTCTGGAGGAGCAGAAGGAAGAACTCTTCAAGCTTCGTTTCCAGCACTCCATACACCAGCTCGACAATCCTATGAAGCTTGTCGAGACTAAGAAGACCATCGCCAGAGTGCTCACGGTTCTCCGTGAGAAAGAACTCTCTACGCAGGCGTAAGCGGAAAGGAGTAACCGAAAATGGAAGAAAGAGCACTTAGAAAAACAAGAGTTGGTATCGTAGTAAGCGACAAGATGGAAAAGACCGTTGTTGTTGCAGTACGCGATAACGTTAAGCACCCCCTTTATAAAAAGATCGTTAAACGTACCGTTAAGTTCAAAGCTCATGATGAGAACAACGAATGCGGTATCGGTGACACCGTAGAGATCATGGAAACCCGTCCCCTTTCCAAGGACAAGTATTTCCGTGTAGTAAGAATTGTCGAGAAGGCTAAGTAAGGAGGAAACACGATGATACAACAGCAGTCATTTATGAAAGTTGCTGATAATACCGGTGCAAAAGAGCTGATGTGCATCCGAGTTCTTGGCGGTACCGGCAGACGTTACGCAGGAATCGGCGACGTTGTGGTTTGCTCGGTTAAGAATGCAGCTCCCGGCGGAGGAGTTAAGAAGGGTGACGTGGCTACTGCAGTAGTAGTAAGAACCGTTAAGGGCCAGCGCAGAGCAGATGGTTCCTATATCAGATTTGACGAAAACGCTGCAGTTCTTATCAAGGAAGATAAGAACCCCAGAGGTACTCGTATCTTTGGCCCGGTTGCAAGAGAGCTTCGTGAGAAGGATTATATGAAGATCCTCTCCCTCGCACCTGAAGTTGTGTAATTGGAGGTAAAGGATAATGAGTAATGTTCATGTAAAGACCGGTGAAACCGTAATAGTTAATTCCGGTAAATATAAGGGAGTTAAGGGCGAAGTTGTTGCCGTATCTCCCAAGGAAGGCAAAGTTATCGTTAAGGGTGTTCACACCGTATCCAAGCACGTTAAGCCCCGCAGACAGGGCGAAACCGGCGGTATCGTGAAGACCGAAGGTGCTATCTATGCTTGCAAGGTATCTCCTTACTGCAAGGAATGCAAGAAGGGTACCCGCGTTTCCGTTAAAGTTGTTGACGGAAAGAAAATCAGAAGCTGCGCTAAGTGCGGCAAAGCACTGTAAAGGAGGAGGACGCAATGGCAAGACTTAAGGAATTCTATAAGAGCGAAGTTGCTCCTGCTCTTATGACAAAATTTAATTACAGCAGCCCCATGCAGATCCCTCGTCTTGACAAGGTCGTTGTTAACGTAGGTTGCGGCGACGCGAAGGATAACAGCAAGGTTATCGACGCTGTAATGGCAGATATCGCTGCTATAACCGGTCAGAAGCCCGTAGCTACCAAGGCAAGAAAGTCCATTTCTAACTTTAAGCTTCGTGAAGGCTCTCTCAACGGTGTTAAGGTAACTCTTCGTGCAGAAAAAATGTACGAATTCGTAGATAAGCTTTTCAATCTTTCTCTTCCCCGTGTAAGAGACTTTAAGGGTATCAACCCCAACGCCTTCGACGGCCGCGGCAACTACTCTCTCGGTCTCAAGGAACAACTGATCTTCCCCGAAATCGAGTACGATAAGGTTGATAAGGTCAGAGGTATGGATATCGTATTTGTAACGACCGCCAACACCGACGAAGAAGCAAAAGAGCTTCTCGCACTCCTTGGCGCACCGTTCGCAAGACAGTAAGGAGGAACGTGAAAAATGGCAAGAAAATCTATGATACTGAAGCAGGCTAAAGCACCCAAGTTCTCCACCAGATACTACAATCGGTGCAAGATCTGCGGAAGACCTCACGCATATCTCCGCAAATACGGTATATGCCGTATCTGTTTCCGTGAACTCGCTTATAAGGGCGAGATTCCCGGCGTAAGAAAAGCAAGTTGGTAAAAGGAGGAATAAACAATGCAAATTACTGATGTAGTAGCAGATATGCTCACCAGAATCCGCAATGCAAATATTGCAAAGCACGATACCGTTGATATTCCTGCTTCCAATCTGAAGAAGTCTATCGCTCAGATCCTTCTCGAAGAAGGCTATATCGCCGGCTACGAGTGCAAGGAAGATAACAAGCAGGGTATCATCACCGTTACCCTTAAATACGGCCCCGGCAAGAAGAGAATCATCGAAGGTCTTCGCAGAGTCTCCAAGCCCGGTCTCAGAATTTATGCATCCTGCGAAGATATGCCCAGAGTCAGAAACGGCCTCGGCATCGCTATCGTGTCCACCAGCAAGGGTATTATGACCGATAAGCGCGCTCGCAAGGAAAACGTTGGCGGCGAAGTTCTCGCCTTCGTATGGTAAGGAGGTAGCAAAATGTCAAGAATAGGCAGAGCCCCCATAACCGTTCCCGCAGGTGTAACCGTAGACGTTGCAGAAAACAACGTAGTTACCGTTAAGGGCCCCAAGGGTACCCTTACTCAGCAGCTCAGACCCGAGATGATCATTGAAGTTGGCGCAGGCGTAGTAACCGTTTCCCGTCCCAATGACGAGAAGACCAACAGATCTCTCCACGGCCTCACCAGAACTCTTATCAACAACATGGTTGTTGGTGTTACCGAAGGCTACAAAAAGACTCTTGAAATCAACGGCGTTGGTTACAGAGCAGCAGTACAGGGCAAGCAGCTCGTACTCAATATCGGTTACTCCCACAACGTAGTGTTTGATCAGCCTGAAGGAATTGTTTTTGAATGCCCCAACTCCAACACAGTTGTAGTTAACGGTATCAACAAGCAGCAGGTTGGTCAGCTCGCAGCAGAAATAAGAGCTAAACGTCCTCCTGAACCTTATCTTGGCAAGGGTATTAAGTACTCTGATGAAAAGATAAGACGTAAGGTCGGCAAGGCCGCGAAGTAAACGAAAGGAGAGTGTGAATAATGGTAACCCGTACAGACAGCAATAAGAAGCGTCTGCAAAGACACAAGAGAGTTAGAGCCAAGATCTTTGGTACTCCCGCAAGACCCCGTCTTTGCGTTTATCGCTCCGAAAATAACATTTACGCTCAGATAATCGATGATACTGTAGGCAACACCTTAGTATCCGCTTCCAGCACCGAAAAAGAGTTCGGCACTTCCGGCGGCAACAAAGAAGCTGCAAAGAAGGTTGGCGAACTCGTGGCTAAGAGAGCACTGGAAAAGAACATAACCGAAGTTGTGTTCGACAGAGGCGGCTATCTCTTCCACGGCAGAGTGCTTGAGCTCGCCAACGCGGCACGCGAAGCCGGTTTGAAGTTTTAGGAGGATAAGATGGCTAAAAAAGTTGATTACTCTAACATCGAATTCAAAGAAACCCTTATTAATACCAAGCGCGTAAGCAAAACCGTAAAGGGCGGTCGTATCGCAAGATTCTCCGCACTGGTTGTTGTAGGCGATGGTCAGGGTCATATCGGTTACGGTATCGGCAAAGCAGCCGAAGTACCCGATGCAATAAAGAAAGCACTTGAATCTGCAAAGAAAAATGTTGTTGAGGTTTCTCTCAACGGCACTACCATCCCCCACGAGATCATCGGTGAGTACGGCGCAGGCAGAGTTCTTCTCAAGCCCGCAGCACCCGGTACCGGTATCATCGCAGGCGGTACGATGCGTGCAGTTCTCGATATCGCAGGTATCCACGATATCCGCGGTAAATCGCTTCGTTCCAACAATCCGGTGAACGTTGTCAAGGCAACCTTCAATGCTCTTACTTCTCTCAGCACTGTTGAACAGGTAGCAGCAAAGCGCGGCATTCCTGTTGAAGCTGTTAAATAAGGAGGACACGAAGATGGCAAAAGTAAAGATAACTCTCACCAGAAGCCTCATCGGCCACAAAAAGAACCAGATCCTTACCGCAAAGTCCCTCGGTCTTAACAAGATCGGCGATTTCAAGGTAGCCGAGAGAAATCCTCTCATCGACGGCAAGATCAACGTGATCTCTCACTTGATCTCCGTTGAGGATGCTGAGTAATAAAAGGGAGGATACAAATATGAAGCTTCACGAAATTTCTCCCGCTACCGGCGCAGTTAAAGCCCGTTTCAGAAAAGGCAGAGGCGCAGGAAGCGGCAACGGTAAGACAGCAGGCAAGGGCCACAAGGGTCAGAACGCTCGCACCGGCGGCGGTGTAAGACCCGGTTTTGAAGGCGGTCAGCTTCCTATCTACCGTAAACTTCCCAAGAGAGGTTTTAAAAACCATTTCGCAACCAAGTATGTAAACGTAAATCTTGAACAACTCAATCAGTTTGAAAACGGTGCCGTAGTAGACCTCAGCGTACTTCTCGCAGAGGGTGTTGTTAAGAACGAGTTCGACGGACTCAAGGTTCTCGGCAACGGCGAACTTACTAAGGCTCTTACCGTGAAAGCTGCAGCTTTCTCTGCTTCGGCTAAGGAGAAGATCGAAGCCGCAGGCGGAAAGGCTGAGGTGGAATAATGTTCAGTGTATTAAAGAACGCATGGAAGGTAGCTGATATTCGTAAGAAGATACTCTTCACGCTTGGAATCATCCTTCTGTTCCGTCTGGGTAGTGCAGTTCCTGTACCTTTCTTCAGCGCAGAAGCACTTGATTCTCTGTTCAGCTCCTCCACTATGCAAGGTTCCCTTTTCGGCTATTTCAATATGCTGAGCGGCGATGCCTTCGCAAAAGGAAATCTGTTCGCACTTAGCATTTCCCCTTACATCACCGCATCTATCGTTATTCAGCTTTTGGGCATTGCTTTTCCTAAGCTCGGTGAGCTTTCCAAGAGTGGTCCCGAAGGACAGAAGAAGATAAACAAGATCACCCGCTATACCACCATCGGTTTGGCAATAATCACCGCAATCGGTTATTATCTTACCATGAAGAGTCTCGGCGCTCTTACCGAACAGCACTGGTTTGCAGCAGTAGTTGTTGTTGCAGCTTACACCGCAGGCGCTATGATGGTTATGTGGCTGGGCGAAAAGATCGATGAAAAGGGAATAGGCAATGGTATATCCATCCTCCTGTTCGTAAACATCATCGCAAGCTTCCCCAGTATGTTCACAAGAATGTGGGCTATGATCCACTACAACGGAACTTGGGATTTCTCCCAGATTCCTTGGATGGTAATCCTCCTCATCCTTATGCTTGCAACTATCGTATTCGTAGTTGTTATCAACGAGGCAGAGAGAAGACTTCCCGTTCAGTATGCTAAACGTACCGTAGGCAGAAAGGTTTACGGCGGTATGAACACCAACCTTCCCATCAAGGTTATGATGGCAGGCGTGCTCCCCGTAATTTTTGCTCAGGCAATCGTTTCCATTCCCGCAACGCTCGCACAGCTGATTCCTTCTTGGCAGGAGAGTGAATTCTTCAACAACTGGTTCAGCCCCGGCGTACTTCCCGGCGGTGCGATCTATGCGCTTATCTACTTTGTTTTGATAATTGCATTTGCATACTTCTATATATCCACAATATTTGATCCCGTTGAGGTTGCTAACAACCTTAAGAAGAACGGCGGCACCATTATGGGCTACCGTCCCGGCGAACCTACTGCGGCATATATCAAGAAGGTACTTGACAGAGTAACCCTTATGGGTGCAATTGCATTGGCTATCCTGGTTATAATCCCCATAATGCTCGCTTGGACCGGCGTACCTGCGTTCACCAACTTTACCCTTGGCGGAACGTCCATCATCATCGTTGTTGGTGTAGCTATCGAAACTACCCGCAGCCTTGAAAGCCAGATCACAATGCGTCATTATAAGGGCTTCCTGGAAGAATAATAGGGAGATTTAAATGAATATTATATTCTTTGGCCCTCCCGGTGCCGGTAAGGGCACTCAGGCAGAGATAATCAGTACCTGCCTTAATATTCCCACAATTTCCACGGGAGCCGCTTTGAGAGAAGCGGTTAAGAACGAAACTCCTATGGGGCTGGCTGCCAAATCCGCCATGGAATCCGGCAGCCTCGTTCCCGATGAAGTCGTTATCGGTATCATCCGTGATCGTCTTGCTCAGGATGACTGCAAGAATGGCTACATTCTTGACGGTTTTCCCCGCACCGTAGCTCAGGCAGAAGCCCTTGAAGCTATGGGTCAGAAGATCGATATCGTGCTTTCCATCGTTGCATCCGATGAAAAGATTATTGAACGACTCAGCGGAAGACGCCTTTGCGGTGTCTGCGGCGCATCCTACCACCTGGCTTACAATCCTACCAAGGATAACAAGACCTGTGATAAGTGCGGTGCCGACCTTATAATCCGCAAGGACGATGCTCCCGAAGTTGTAAAGAGCCGTCTGGAAACCTACCACGCAGAAACCGAACCGGTTCTTGCGTACTACACCGAAAAGGGACTCGTTAAGAGTGTTGAAACCCAGGAAGGTGTAGAGGATACCACACGTCTCGTAAAGCAAGCGCTTTGCATATGATAACTGTAAAGACAAAAGCCGAGCTTGCGCGTATGCGCGATGCCGGCAGAATTGCGGCGATAGCCCGTGCGACGGCAGGCGAATATATCAAAGAGGGTGTTACAACCCGATATATCGACAGTAAAGTCAAAGCCGTTATCCGTTCGCACGGAGCTCACCCTTCTTTTCTTGGATACGGTGGATTCCCCGCATCGGCGTGTATAAGCGTCAATGAAGAGGTTATCCACGGTATTCCGTCAGACAGAGAACTCAGAAACGGTGATATCGTCAAGGTAGATGTCGGTGCCTTTTATAAGGGGTACCACGGGGATTGTGCTTGCACCTACGTTGTGGGTGAGGCGAGCCCCGAAGCACAACAGCTTATTGAGGTTACCAAAGAAAGCTTTTTCAAAGGTATCGAGCTGGCTGTGCCCGGCAACCGAGTCGGCGATATTTCAAATGCTGTTGAACAGCACGTAATCCCGTTTGGTTATTCCGTTGTCCGCGATTTTGTGGGACACGGAATCGGAACCGCGCTTCACGAAGACCCCGAAGTACCGAATTTCGGTAGGGCGGGCAGAGGACCGCGGCTTTGTGAAGGGATGACTTTAGCGGTTGAGCCTATGATAAATATGGGCACACACCTGGTAAAGACCCTTTCAAACAACTGGACGGTCGTAACTATTGACGGTAAGCTTTCGGCTCACTTTGAAAACACCATAGCGATCACCGAAAACGGTCCCGTTATACTGACCGACGAGAATTGAGGTTAAATTCAAAAAAAGTTATGGATAGTCATTTATGCAGTATGGTTAAGTCCGTTGCAGGGCGGGACCGTGGTATGTATGCTTTCGTTATAGGCGTGTCCGAGGATGGATATGTGCTTGTAGCGGACGGCAGGCTGCGTAAGGTCGAAGCCCCGAAACGAAAAAAACTTAAACACATACGGTTTATTGCAGATGCGCCGCGACTTGAAGAAGACAAGATGACAAACCGCTTAATACGCGAGGTTATCAACGAATATAAAGAGTCGCACGATAACAAGGAGGAATAGTTCTGGTAAAAGACGATGTTATTGAATTTGAAGGCGTTGTTACGGAGTTACTCCCCAACACGGTTTTCAAAGTCAAACTCAACAACGGTCATATGGTTACCGCCCATATATCCGGAAAAATGCGTATGCATTATATAAAGATATATCCGGGTGATAAGGTTACAGTAGAAGTTTCAATCTACGACCTTACCCAGGGCAGGATAACCTATCGTTCCAAATAAACAATGCTAACTGATATGGAGGCAGTAATAATATGAAAGTGAAACCTTCCGTAAAGAAAATATGCGAGAAGTGCAAGAT
>CAZAJX010000020.1:0-38426 GCA_964485815.1 uncultured Oscillospiraceae bacterium | reverse complement strand
GGGCGAGAGTATGATCAATGCGGGTATTCTTAACGGTGATATAGTCATTGTTGAAAACCGCAGATATGCAGAAGACGGTGAGATAGTTGTTGCTTTGATAGATGACGAAGCAACCGTTAAGCGCTTCTTCCGCGAAAAGGACCGTGTTCGTCTTCAGCCGGAAAATTCTAAAATGAAACCTATTTACTCAACTGACGTTATGATTTTAGGCGTAGTAATTGCAAATTTCAGATTTTATTAATTTTCTTATTGACAAACGCCCGATAATGTGTTATTCTAATCGGGCGGTCTGAATGATCCATTAGCTCAGCCGGTAGAGCACATGACTTTTAATCATGGTGTCCGGAGTTCGATTCTCCGATGGATCACCACACAGGTGCCGAACGGTGTTCGGCACCTGCTTTTTTTAACTGTATCTCCAAAACGGTGGTTGTTATGTATTCTAAGAAAGCGAATATTACCCAAGCGGTATACGAAGCATTGCTTCCCGTAATTTTTACTTTGGTTTCTTCACTTGATCTGGATATAAACGCTGTGTACCTTTTTGCCCTTTTTATGTTGTTTTATTGTGTTCCTTTCTTTTACACTTCATTCAAGCTTGTGCGCAGCAACGAAGTTAAGATAAAGGCTTGTATATTACACGATTTACGCTTTGTTTTTCTCCCCTTTGCTGTTTCTGCTGTGTTGACAGATGTGTTTGTTTCTTTAGTTTTCGGAGCGCAAAGCTGGACGGGAATGACTTGCTTTATTTTCGTGTTTGCATCTTCTCTATTAACGATTATTTTTTGGCTAAAATATTTATTGGATAAAAAATTTAATAACCGCCCTTAGCTCAGCCCGGATAGAGTACCGGATTCCGATTCCGATGGTCGAGGGTTCGAATCCCCCAGGGCGGGCCAAAAACGACGTGTTTCAACACGTCGTTTTTATTTTCTTGACTTGGAATTTCTCTTATGATATACTCAAAATACAGAAGAATCGGTATATGTGGATAACAAATGGCAGCTTCCTATTATAGTTGTCTGTAATCAGTTCTTGTTTTATAATATAGTGAGGTGGTATTTATGGAAAAAGTATGGACTGATATGTACGAAGCGGCAAAAGCCGTATTGAATGAACGCAGGATATCCGAATATGTTACCTGTGGTGAAGTGGCTGCTGCCGTTCGCTCAAAATCCGGCAAGATCTATACAGGAGTGTGCATTGACACTTGCTCCACTTTGGGTATTTGTGCAGAGAGAAATGCTATCTTTAATATGATTACCAACGGCGAGCAGGAAATTGACAAAGTGCTTTGTATTCTTCCCGATGGCTCCAACGGTGCTCCTTGCGGTGCTTGCCGCGAGCTTATGGTTCAACTAATGGCAGGGAAGTATTATGATATAGAGATAATGCTTGATTATTCTTCGTGCCGTACCGTGAAGCTTGGCGAAATAACTCCCGAATGGTGGATAAAATAAAACGAGGTAATGTTATGATAAGATTCAAATGTATATCAGCGTTGGAGAAGTGCTTTTGGGACGAAAACATAGATGATAAGAAAGAATACCTTTACGCAAGTGTACTTAAAAACGATAGGCTTTCTTTCCAGATATGCTTTGCTTCGGATGAAGAAATCCCCGGTGGAAAGCTTGTTTGTAACGCAGAGATAAAATCAGAAATAAAAGATTACATAAAACTTTCAACCGTTCACCACGTTCCATCTCTTATGCCGGTTTTTAGAGAATGGACCGATGATAATTATCTTCGCAAAGAACCGGGTTTGTATCCCGATCTGCTTATACCTTTGACCGATAATCCGAATATATACATTGTTTCCAGACAGTTAAGCGCTTTGTGGGTGGATGTTGACGTTCCTTCCGATGCTGTAGGCGGTACATATGATGTTACCGTTATATTCAAAAAAGCTGACGGCGAAGTGTTAGGGGAATGTTCTTTTACAGTTAAGATATATAACACGGTATTGCCAAAACAAAAGCTTATATACACTCAATGGTTTCATAGCGATTGTCTTGCCAATTATTACAAGGTTGAAGTTTTCTCGGAAAAATACTGGGAGATTGTAAGAAACTTTATTCGTACAGCAGTTGAAAACGGTATTAATATGATATTGACTCCCGTTTTTACTCCTGCGTTGGATACTGCAGTAGGACACGAAAGATTAACAGTTCAGCTTGTTGGAATTAAAATTTTTAACGGTGAGTATCTGTTTGATTTTTCTAATCTTGAACGCTGGGTGGATATGTGCCTTGAAGAGGGGATCGAGTATTTTGAAATAGCACACTTTTTCACACAATGGGGTGCGGCTCATGCTCCTAAAATCACTGCGGAAACGGATGGAAAAATTAAAAAAATATTCGGTTGGGAAACAGACGCCTGCAGCGCTGAATACGTTGGATTTTTGAATGTGTTTATTAAAGAACTGCGTAGTTTCTTACGTCATAAAAATATTGAAGATAAGTGCGTTTTCCATATTTCCGATGAACCCTCCGCTACACAGTTCGAAAGCTACAAGAATGCGAAAAATGCAGTTTCTGAATCCCTTTATGGTTGCAAGATCATAGATGCGCTTTCGAACTACGAGTTTTATTCTTCCGGCGTGGTTGATACTCCCGTAGTTGCAACGGATCATATACAGCCGTTTATTGATAATAATGTTTATAATCTCTGGGCGTACTATTGCTGTGGTGAATGTGTAAAGGTTTCCAACAGATTCTTGTCAATGCCTTCTGCCCGCAACAGAATCATCGGTATTCAGATGTTCAGATATAATATCAAAGGATTTTTACACTGGGGATATAACTTTTATAATAATCAATATTCCATCGCGCCAATTGATCCGTATCGCACCACAGACGGTGAGTTCTTTGCACCGTCCGGAGATACCTTCAGCGTTTATCCTGCGCCTGACGGAACTGCTTACGAAACTATACATCTTGCTGCTTTCACACAAGCTTTGCGTGATATGCGTGCGCTTGAAGCGCTTTCGGAGAAAATCGGCAGAGATGGAGTGAACAAAATAATTGATTCGAATGCAGGATATACGATTACATTCGGTGAATATCCTCATAACGATGAATATATTTTGGAGCTGCGCGAGCAGGTTAATAATATATTAGGTTAAATTTCAAATCCCTCCAATGCTGTTGGAGGGATTTTGGCATATATTCAGTTGTTTGTCATTGAATAGGACGGAAAGGACTGAGAATTGTCGGTATTATATCGTCATCCAAATCTCCGCTAAACAACGAAATATGAGTCTTGGGATCCCAAATAACGGTCATTGTTATTGACAACACAGTGTTTCCATCTTCTTCGCAAACGTTGAATTCCCATCCGTAGTGATCACATATCACGTTGATCAAAAGCAAATTGAGATATTGTGCGCCGTATTCGCACAGTGTGTCCAGCTTTTCTTTGTCTGTATATACGTCGGCAATGCTCTTTGCAAAACCGGTGCCGTTGCAAAACATTTTTACGGTCGTGTCGGTTTTTAGCAAATGTCTGGATATAAATATTTCATCAAGTCCGGGGACATACGAGATCAGACAAACCGCCATTGCAGATAAAGCCATATAAAAATCGTGGAAATTCAGATCCGCATAAATTCGGATATCATCACGTAAATAACTTACCTTAATACCTGCCAGCGCGCAAGTGGCTTGCTTAGCGAATTTATCAAGAAGTGCAGATGTTTCGGGTCTTTCAAGACCTTCGACATAAAGTCCTTCAAACAGTCCTGCAAGTCTGTCCATTCGCTTTGCGGTTATGAGCGGATAAGGCTCGGGAGAATCGGGTATAGAGGATGCAACGGCAGCTGTACTTGCATAACGAATATCAAAAAGCTCGCTGATACGCTTGTGGGCAGCGGCGTTAAATCTACTTATTCTGAATATATAACAATCTTCTTTTCTTCGGCAGAAACCGCAAGTGGGCTCGTCAAGTAAAAATGTAAGGTACATAGATTCGCCGGGTTTCATACGTTTAAGACGGCTGAATTCTTGTTTTGTAATATAATATCTTATAGAAGCACCTTTTCTTATGGAAAAGACCATATGGTCTGTAACTTTGTTTTTCCAGACTATCTTCAGCGATTTGTCAGTAATTACGGAAGGGGTGTCAAGATTAGCAAAATAAGGCGCGTATTTTTCGGGTATCTGCATAAATATCCTGCCTTTATAGAAATAAAAAGCGGCTCCCAAAGGAGCCGCTATGTATAGTTATATTAGTGAGTGATAACTCTTTCGGTATCCTTATCAAAGAAGTGCATATGAGTTGTATCAACTGCAACCTTGATGGTATCGCCGGGTTTGGCCTGAGAACGGCTGGAAACACGGGAAATAACGTTGGTTTCTTCACCAATCTTGAGGTAGAGATAAATCTCTGCGCCCATAAGTTCGGTAAATTCAACGTATGCATCAATGATAGAATCAGAGAACTTTTCAAGATAGATAGGCTCGTCGTGAATAAGTTCGGGACGGAGAGCAGCAATAACTTCCTTGCCAACATATTCCTGAAGTGCGGGAACGCTTGCTTTGTCTTCGGGAATCTTGAATTCAGAATCTTCGAAGTCAAAGTAGAGACCGTCGTCCTTCTTAACGATCTTACCGTTAATGAAGTTCATCTGAGGAGTTCCAATGAAGCCGGCAACGAAGATGTTAACGGGCTTGTCATAGAGGTTCTGAGGAGTATCAACCTGCTGGATAACGCCATCCTTCATAACAACGATTCTGGTAGCCATGGTCATAGCTTCTACCTGGTCGTGGGTAACGTAGATGAAGGTGGTCTGGAGTCTCTGGTGAATCTTGGTAAGCTCAGTTCTCATTGCTGCACGGAGCTTAGCGTCCAAGTTGGAAAGAGGTTCGTCGAGAAGGAATACTTTAGGCTCACGAACTATACAACGACCGAGAGCAACACGCTGTTTCTGACCGCCGGACAAAGCCTTGGGCTTTCTGTCGAGAAGGTGGCTTATATCGAGGATACGTGCAGCTTCTTCAACTCTCTTTTTGATCTCTTCTTTTCTAACCTTACGAAGCTTAAGACCGAATGCCATATTTTCAAATACGGACATATGGGGATAGAGAGCGTAGTTCTGGAAAACCATCGCGATATCTCTGTCCTTAGGAGCTACGTCGTTAACCAACTTGTTATCGATGAAAAGCTCGCCTTCGGTAATTTCTTCAAGACCTGCGATCATACGGAGGGTAGTGGTTTTACCGCAACCGGAAGGACCAACAAGAATGATGAATTCCTTATCTTTGATTTCGAGAGAGAAATCGTTTACAGCGGTAACTCCGCCGGGATATCTCTTGTAAATATGCTTAAATAATACGCTTGCCATTTAGAACCTCCTGAGGGTGGCATTTTGCCTCTTTAATTTCTTTTGATATGATACCAAAAAAATACGAAATATGTAAGTGATTAAATACCCAAAATTTTAACTCTCGCTTTATACATTTTGCATAATAGTTGTAATCAAAACGGCAAATTAGCGTCCGGTCGCCGCCTTTAGAAGGAGAATTTCTTCATTTTCAAGAAATCTCCAATCACCTTCTTCGAGATCGTCACAGCTGATGCCGGCGAAATCTATCCGACGCAGTTCTCGCACCTGATTGTGTAAGGCAAGAAAGATTCGCTTTATTAAATGAAACTTTCCTTCATATACTTGTATGTCGGAAATACAGGTATCTATAATAGAAATATTTGCCGGCAAAGCAATTTCGTCATCATCTAATTCAATACCTTGTGCAGCCTTTTCAACATCCTCTTGTGAAACGGGAAACTTAGTAGTGGCACGGTATGTTTTCATAACTTTACTTTTCGGTGACAGAAGCTTGTGAGATAAAGTGCCATCGTTTGTTATGATCAAAACACCGGTGGTGTTCATATCCAGTCTTCCTACTGTAAATAAGCGCAAATTCAGGTATTGCTTTGGAAGAAGCTCGAATACGGTTGGATATCTTCCGTCCTCAGCTGCGCAAACGTAGCCTTGCGGTTTGTTGAGCAGAATATACATATATTTGCTGTATACTATTTCTTCTCCGTCAAGACACAGTGTGTCACGGTCAGTAATTTTTCTGTCGGCAGATTTCTCGGTTTCACCGTTAACGGTTATTCTTCCGTTGCGCGCGGCACGGGCACAGTCACGCCGTGACATCAATCCCATTGAAGAAATTATTTTATCAATTCTTTCGTTATAAACATCAGACATTTTTATGTTTACCGTCCTTTTTCGAAGCCGTGAACGAAACCGTTACTATCAATTCCGCAGACATCTCCGGCTATTATCTTGTTTTTATACACAATAATGGAAGCAAGCACCGTGCCTTCGTAGTTTTCGTAATTGGTGATGCGATATGTGTAACGAGTCGCAGTCTTTCCTCTGTATTTTCTGAGATTTAATCCTTGAGAACGTTGAATATCGTTGTACTTTATATACACATTGTCAAATTCCGTTGGAATTTCCACCTCTTCAACTTCTACCGGGGTAGGTTCTACTTCATATCCAAATCCCTTTAAGAACTGAATACGGTCTTCCTCTGTTTTTATTCCCGAATAATTTGTGCTTGCCGCCGCAACCAAAGTCGCGGAATCGTATTCGGGAATAACGGTAACTACGGTAACGAGAACGGCGGCAGACAGTAGAAGCGCCGCAAAGAATTTTATGTTTGTTGCTTTGAGGGTGTAAATAAACATAACTATGCTCCTTAATATAAATATTCCTTACATTTTATTAAGAAGCCGTTTTGATTATTCGGAATAATTACTATATTCTTCCTCAAGCGCGAACTGTTCTTCCAATATTGCAAACTGTTCGTCTTCGAGTGCAGTTCTTTTTTCGTAAATTTCAGCCAGTAATTCATAATCAGTGGCGTTGTTTTGCTCTTGTTCGTGTAATGACTTGAGCTCAAACTCTATATCTTCATTTCGTTTTGCTATCTGAGTAAGCCTGCGTTCGATGGAACGCTTTCTGTTCTTGTCTTTTTTCAGTTGCTCGAAATTTTGTTTGTTTTCGGATACGTTAGCCGCAGAAACGGTTGATGTGTTGGCTTCTGCTGCGGTTTTTCTTGAAATATACTCATTGTAACCGCATCTGTAAATCGAAAAGCTTCCATCGGAAGAGAGCTCAAGTATTCTGTCTGCCAAAGCGGAAATGAAATATCTGTCGTGAGATACCGCAATGACTGTGCCTTCGTATTCTTTTAATGCGTTTTCCAGCATTTCTTTAGAGTCCATATCAAGATGGTTGGTGGGCTCATCGAGCACAAGAAGGGAAACACCGGTCATTATCATTTTACAAATGGATAATCTCGCCCTCTCGCCGCCGCTTAACACAGAGATACTTTTGAATACGTCGTCGCCGATAAATCCGAATCTGGCAAGCGCAGACCTTACTTGTGTGGCAGTAAGGTTGGTGTATTCGCTCCAAAGTTCTTCAAGTACTGTTGAAGAATCGTCAAGCAGCTGCTGCTCCTGATCGTAATACCCGATCTTTTGGTTGTATCCCAACTCGAATATACCGTTATCTGCACGTTCTCTGCCGGTGAGTATTTTAATAAGTGTGGATTTTCCGGTACCGTTTTTGCCTAACACGAACAGTCTGTCGCCGTGTTTTACTTCAAAAGACAGATCGGAAAAAAGCTTGTGTCCGGGAAAGCTTTTTGAAAGATTGCGCACCGACAAAACGTCAAAGCCCTTGGCGTTTGTTGACGTTAAAGTAAAGCTTATGGACTTAGGCTTGTCCTGCGGTCTTTCGATCTTAACCATTCGGTCGATAGCCTTTTGACGGCTTTCCGCAGCAATTATATTTTTTTCTCTGTTCCATCGGCGCTGCTGTTCTATAAACGCCTCCAGACGCTTTATTTCCTTTTGCTGCAAAAGATAAGCTTTCATCTGATCTTCCCGGAGCTTATCTTTTTTCTCGCGGAAAACCGAATATGAGCCGTCATAAATGGCGGAAAAGCCGTTTTCAAGCTCAAGCGTGCGGTTGGTCACACGGTCAAGAAAATATCTGTCATGGGAAACGATGAGAAAAGTCTTTTTAGATTGCTTAACGTATCCTTCAAGCCATTCAATAGCGGGAATATCAAGATGGTTCGTAGGCTCGTCCAGCAGTATTATATCCGGTTCTCGCAAAAGCAGGTTAACAAGATTAAGACGTGTTTTCTGCCCGCCGCTGAGTAATCTTGCTGGACGGGACAGCTCTTCTCCCGCAAAACCGAATCTGCCCAGCATCGCAGTGGTACGTTGCTTGTAATCGTATCCGCCCATTGCGGAAAAACGGTCCGATAGGGAAGAGTACTCTTTTATAATGTGTTCTTCGCCGCCTGAAAGCTTTGAAGAAAGGGAATCAAGCTGCCTCTCGGCTTCAATGAGCTTTGAAAACGCAGAAAGCGCATATTCGTATATTGTTTCTTCTCCGAAATCGTTTTCCGTCTGCTGGCGAAGAATACCGATAGTAGTGTCTTTAGAAACATATACGTTTCCCGAAGTAGGGGTAAGCGTACCGCAGATTATGGAAAACAAAGATGTTTTTCCTGCTCCGTTAACACCTGCAACACCGATCTTATCACCCTTGTTAACGGTGAAAGAAACGGATGTTAAAATATCTGTAATGCCGTATGACAACTTTATATCTCTGACATCAAGAACCGCCATGAGTATCTCCTAATTAAAAATGAAAATGTTAGAAAGAATTATAAATAACAGCGATAACGCTAAAATGGAAACGTTTGTAATAAAAAGACTTTTGTTAAACTTTTTCATAAATGCAACGACGGTATATACTATTCCGGTCAACAAGGCGGGAACCGTAAGTAATTGAAACAGCCAGAAATACAGAACGAACATCTCATATTGTGTTCCGGCACCGAAGTTTATCTGTTCAATCATAATAGGGACAAAAACAAAAAGATTCAATGAAAATGCGTAAAGCAGTAAAACAAGCGTAATTATATCAAAAGCGTTTGGTTTTCTTTTCATATTGAAGCCTCGTCTGTGAGTTGAATTATTTATATCTTATCACATTTAACTGTATTTGTCAAAAGGAAAAGAAAAGTATCATATATCGGTTGAAAAATCTGTCTTTTTATGATATCATCATAAAAAGTTGATTGGTAGGTGAGTAAAATGAACGCAGAAAAATATCTTGAGTATGTCCGTTCGCCTTGGGGACAATTGTTCTATAAATTGATTTGGCACAATTTAGATTATTCGGGTAAAGATATTCTGGATTTTGGCAGCGGATTGGGAGTTACTGCGAATAAGCTGGCGGAAAGTAATACTGTAACTGCAGTTGAGCCAAACGAACAATTATTGATTCACAGAGTACTTACCAATGAATACCGTCAGCTCTGCGGCAGTATAGATAAATTGAGAGATATGAATTCGTATTCATTCGATGTAATCGTGTGTCATAATGTGCTTGAGTACATGGAATCGCGCGCAGAACTGCTACGTGAATTTCACCGCTTGCTTAAGCCCGGCGGTGCTCTGTCGATCGTTAAGCATAACAAATTTGGTAAGATAATGCAAAAGGTGGTTTTTGAATACAATACGGAAGAGGCAAAGGCTCTTTTGCGCGGTGAGAATATTGAATCCGCAAATTTCGGCGAAATAAACGAGTATTCCACGGAAGATCTTATAAGATATTGCGAAAATATGTTTACTCTTGAAGCAATATTTGGAGTACGCACCTTTTATGGTCTTCAAAGTAATGATATAAAATACAATGATAATTGGCAAAAAGATATGTTTGAGCTTGAGTGCGCTGCCGAAAAAACAGATGAACTGCGAAATGTGGCGTTTTTCCATCACGTAATTTTTAAAAAGAAGCTGCTATGAGAAAAAGCAGCAACACTTGTCGGATATTAAAAACAGCACGGGACTTAAAGTGAACCGTGCTGTAATTTTTTGTATATTTTATTTTTCGTAAACTTCTCTCTTTAATACGCCGATATAGGGGAGGTTGCGGTAATCTTCTGCGTAATCAAGTCCGTAGCCGACAACGAATTCATCGGGAATATCGAAGCAGCTGTAATCTGCATAGATGTCTGCTTTTCTGCGAGCGGGCTTATCAAGCAGGGTAGCGATCTTGAAAGAACGGGGTTTTCTTATAGAAAGCCATTCTCTGATGTATGAAAGGGTTGCGCCGCTGTCAAGAATATCTTCGACGATAAGCAGATCGTAATTTTCGATAGGCTTGTTAAGATCGAGAATAATACGTACCTGACCGCTGGAAACGGTGCCGTCGCCGTAAGAAGACACGCTCATAAAGTCGATCCTTGCGTTTATGGAAAGATAGCGCATAAGGTCAGCCATAAAAGGCATAGAACCCTTAAGTATGCCTACGAGAAGCAACTGCTTGCCTTCGTAATCTTTTGAAATCTGCTCTGCGATTTCGCGTACTTTGTTTTGAATTTGTTCTTCTGTGAGAAGGATATGGTCTATATTTTGTTCAAGCTCGTGCATTACAAATTACCGCCTTGTGAATATTTTACAACATATTACCATATCTTTTGGTTTTAGACAAGTGGTTTTTACAAAAAATACAATATGTTGTGAAATTTGTATTGATTTTTTCTTAAATATGATGTAATATAATTCCATAAATAAAATGGGATAGAATGGGAAAGAGAAAACGTTCTGTCCGGAAGGGAAGTGTACGTATCTTGTCATCCAACTGCAAAAAACTTGTGTGTGCTTTGCTTGCTGTAATGATGGTGATCGCTATGACATCTGTTGTCGCTTTTGCTGAAGATGCAGTTTCTGAGCCTGCACAGGAAGAATCCGTAGCAGACAATTCTGTTGCCGAAAACGGTGAAACTATTTTTGAAGTAATCGAACGCGGCGAAGGAACTACGATTGAACGACTTATTCACGGCGGAAAGGTTACCCTTGTAGGTATGATAGTAGTATTCGCAGTACTCATCGTGCTTATGGCAATCCTTTATGTTTTTCCGCTTATATTCGGTCGCGGCTCCAAAAAAGCAGAGAAAACTGCTGAAAAAGCCGTTTCCGCGCCTACTTCCGTTGCAACACCTGTAGCAGCGCCTGTAGCGGCGGCGAACAACGAAGAAGAAGTCGTTGCTGTTGCAACCGCAGCTATCGCAGCCGCAAGAGGCGAAAGCGAATGTGCGTTTAATGTTATTTCTATTACACAAATCGATTAAGGAGAATTTAAAATGGCTAAAAAGTACATCATCACCGTGAACGGTACAAAATACGAAGTAGTCGTTGAGGATGCTAACCCCAACGAAGTATATACTCCCAAGGCAGCTCCCGCAGCAGCACCCGCTCCCGCAGCAGCACCTGCACCCGCAGCAGCACCTGCTCCCGTAGCAGCACCCGCTCCTGCCGCTGCCCCTGCACCCGCAGCAGTTCCCGCAGGTGGAGAGAAAGTAACTTCTCCTCTGCCCGGCACCGTACTTAAGGTTGTTGCCAAGGCAGGACAGGCTGTTAAGGCCGGCGATGTTCTCTGCGTTATTGAAGCTATGAAAATGGAAAATGACATAGTTTCTCCCGTAGACGGCACCGTGGCTTCTGTTTCTGTTAACGAGGGCGCTTCCGTTAACTCCGGCGACCTTCTTTACGTTATCGGTTAATTTCCGCTTGATATTTAATAGAAGGAGATTGACAGATGTTTATAGTTGAAACCATTAAAGGCATACTCAACGCATCTGCATTAGGCATTGACAACTTTACCTGGGGTTCTGTTGTTATGATACTCATTTCCTTTGCACTTATGGTTCTTGCCATTAAGTTCAAATTTGAGCCTCTTCTTTTGCTCCCCATTGCGTTCGGTATGTTCCTTACCAACATTCCCGTTGGCGAAATATTCCATATGAACTACTTTGTTCAGGAATCCAGTGCCAACATCAATTGGTCTGAGCTTGCCGCTCACGGCGGTCTGCTTGACTACCTCTATCTCGGCGTTAAGCTGGGTATCTATCCTTGCCTTATTTTCATGGGCGTTGGCGCTATGACCGACTTCAAGCCTCTTATTGCAAATCCCAAGAGCTTGCTTCTCGGTGCTGCCGCTCAGTTTGGTGTATTCGCAGCTTTCGTAGGCGCAATGTTGCTTGGCTTCTCTTCTCTTGAAGCTGCTGCTATCGGTATTATAGGTGGTGCGGACGGTCCCACTGCTATCCTCGTTACCAAAGAACTTGCTCCCAACCTCCTCGGCGCAATCGCTATAGCTGCGTATTCTTATATGGCGTTGGTTCCTTTGATCCAGCCTCCTATAATGAGAATGCTTACTACCAAGAAAGAACGTTCTGTTAAAATGGAACAGCTTCGTCCTGTTTCTAAGACAGAAGAAGTGCTTTTCCCTGTAATTTGTACTCTTATTATATGCTTCATCCTTCCAGATGCTACTCCTCTTATCGGCGCACTTATGCTCGGTAACCTCGCAAGAGTAAGCGGCGTTGTTGACAGAATTGCAAAGACCATGCAAAACGAGCTTTGCAATATCGTTACTATCCTTCTCGGTGTTTCTGTCGGTGCAACCGCTACCGCAGAATCCTTCTTTAATTCCGAGAGTTTTCTTACCAGCCCCCTCGGCATTCTTATTCTCGGTCTCTGTGCATTTGCGTTTGCGACCGCAGGCGGCGTAGTCTTCGGCAAGATTATGTATGTATGTACCGGTGGTAAGATCAATCCTCTTATCGGTTCCGCAGGTGTTTCTGCTGTTCCTATGGCGGCCCGTGTTTCTCAGGTTGAAGGACAGAAAGCAAATCCTTCCAACTTCCTCCTTATGCACGCTATGGGTCCCAACGTTTCCGGCGTTATCGGTTCTGCAGTAGCAGCCGGAGTATTCCTCACAATTTTCAGATAATCGGAGGTAATTATTAATGGCACTTAAAATAACTGAAACAATTCTTCGTGACTCTCACCAGTCGCTTATCGCTACCAGAATGACCACTGAAGAAATGCTTCCTGCTCTTGATATTCTTGATCAGGTTGGCTATCATTCTCTTGAGGCTTGGGGCGGAGCTACGTTTGACTCTTGTCTGCGCTTCCTTAATGAGGATCCTTGGCAGAGACTTCGTACCATCCGTGATCATGCCAAAAACACCAAATTGCAGATGCTGTTCCGTGGTCAGAATATCCTCGGTTACAGACACTATGCAGATGACGTTGTTGAATACTTCGTACAGAAGTCTATTGCAAACGGTATTGATATAATTAGAATCTTTGATGCACTTAACGATCCCAGAAACCTTAAGACCGCTATTGATGCAACTAAGAAAGAGGGAGGACACGTTCAGGCTTGTCTTTCCTATACTACCGGCGAAGTTTTCACTAACGAATACTTTGCAAAATATGCCAAGACTCTTGAAGAAATGGGTGCAGATTCTATCTGTATAAAGGATATGGCAGGTCTTCTCAAGCCTTACGATGCTTACGATCTCGTAACTGCTATCAAGTCTATCTGCAACATTCCCGTTCAGCTTCACACACACTATACCGCAGGTATCGCTTCTATGACCATTATGAAGGCGGTTGAAGCAGGCGTGGACGTAGTTGACACCGCACTTTCTCCTCTTGCAGGCGGTACTTCTCAGCCTCCTACGGAGCCTATCGTTGCTACCTTCCAGGGCACTCCATTTGATACCGGTCTGGATCTTGCAAAGATCAACGAAGCTGCTGAATATTTCAACACTCTCCGTGAGAAGTACATTGCCAGCGGTCAGCTCGATCCCAAGATGCTCAAAGTAAATGTAAACGGTCTTATTTATCAGGTTCCCGGCGGAATGCTTTCCAACCTTCTCTCCCAGCTTAAGCAGGCAGGCAAGGCTGACAAGCTTCAGGAGGTTCTTGAAGAAGTTCCCAGAGTACGCGCTGACGCAGGTCAGGTTCCTCTCGTAACTCCTACCTCTCAGATCGTTGGTACTCAGGCAGTATTTAACGTTCTTATGGGTGAGCGTTATAAGACCGTAACCAAGGAATTCAAGGGCGTTGTACGCGGAGATTACGGTAAGACTCCTGTTGATATCGATCCCGATTTCAGAAAGAAGATAATCGGCGACGAAGAAGCTATTACTTGCCGTCCCGCAGACAATATCAAGCCCGAGCTTGATACTCTCCGTGCTAAGTGCGCTCAGTACGTAAAGCAGGAAGAAGACGTTCTTACCTACGCTCTGTTCGATCAGGTTGCCACAAAGTTCTTTGAAAAGAGAAATGAAGGCGACAAGGTTGCTGCTGCTCTTGCAAGCGCCGCAGATGCGAAGTATCACGTTAATATCCACGAAGTTAAGTAATAAATACAAAATCCCCCTGCTCTGTCAGATTTGGCAGGGCAGGGGTACATTGTTTAACAGACAAGGAACATTATAAATGCTTGAAATAATCAAACATTCTTTTATACACGCTTTAAAAGATACGGCTATAGTTCTGCCGATATTGTTTGTAACATACTTGATAATTGAACTTATTGAGCACAAAGCGAGCGACAAAGTGACCAAGTTGATGGAGAAATCAGGAAAAGCAGGACCGATTTTAGGCGGACTTGTAGGAATTATCCCTCAGTGTGGTTTTTCCGGTGCTGCGGCATCTTTGTTTGCCGTAGGTACGATTTCTGCAGGAACATTGATAGCGGTATTTCTTGCGACGTCTGATGAAATGCTTCCGATACTTATATCGTCATCGGTTCCTGCCAAGGAGATCCTGTTAATACTGGGAATTAAGTTTTTCTTCGGTGTTCTCTTTGGGTTCATTGTTGATCTGATATATCGAAGAAGAAATGTACGCTCTATTGAATGTATGTGCAAGGAAGAAAACTGCAAGTGTAATCACGACGGTATATTTGTTTCCGCAATAAAGCATACGTTGAAAATTATCCTTATTGTTTTTATAATAACTGCGGTTATAAACGTTTCGGTTGAACTTCTGGGAGAGGACAGACTTTCGGATATTGTTATCACAAAGCCCGTTCTCGGCGAACTGATCACGGGACTGATCGGTTTGATTCCGAACTGCTCGTCATCGATTTTACTTACAGATCTGTATGTTGAAAACGCAATTAGCCTTGGACAATTGATTTCGGGGTTAAGCGTTAATGCGGGTGTAGGACTCATCGTTCTTTATAAAGCAAATAAACGAATAAAAGAGAATTTAGTCTTAACCGCAATTCTGTATGGGTGCGGTATAATTTCCGGAATTATTACAAGTATTATATTTTAAATTTAATAAATGCCGTCAAAACTTATGTTTTGACGGCATTTTTCTTTAAAAGGGGTGTTATCTGAAAACCCTTATGAAAATTGATTTAATTATACAAAATGAAAATTTTGTATAATTCAGGGAAAGGATAATATAAGAAAATACAGTGTTTTGCCCGGAATTTAACTAATCTTCTTCGCAGATCGGCAAAATCCCGCCATAATCATAAGGCTGTTCTTTTGATAATGAGATAACTTTATATCCTATATTTGCGCAGAAGCCCACTATGGCATCGTAATCCTTAAGTAATCTTGCATCTCCTGTAATCGATAGCGTTTTGTCGCCCAGTACACCTGTACATCCTCCTATAAACCCACAGGAAAATCCATTCAGCAATATTCCGTCGTTTGTTACCTTCAATACATTTTTTCCTTCACTTGTTAGTGCTTTGTGCACAGATATGTCGGATGTAATAAAGTTTTCGCTATCAAGTATTACTGTTGAGCATTTTGTATAACCTTGCGCTATTTTTATATGCCTTTCGGCATATTCGGAAATTTCCCGGGCAATATTCTTGCCCCCGTATAGCACCGAATCGATTATGAAGCAATTATATAAACAGTCCATTGGATATTTATCATTTAATTCTGATAGCCCTTTCGTTAACAAATTGTTCATATTTGTTTCGCCTACTGAATACCATATTCCTTCTGCAGGATTGTTTAGAACTATATCGGGATGATATTTTAACTCGCTTTTAAGTGTTTCGCACTTGGGTGCGAACATCGGTTCAACCCCAATAAATTTCAAATTATCCTTGATTTCATCGGTAATTATTTGTGAAACGAACGCTTTTTTTACTGCTTTTTCGGGCAGATTCGGCTTGCAGAATTTCATAGCTTCCCTACTAAAAAATCTTTTTATTTAAATTATGAATAATATGTTAATAAAATGGGAATTCTTTTGTTCGAGGTGATCAAATGTATATTCCTTGTTCGGAAAAATGTCCGTATAATTCGGAAGGAGAATGTAAAAAGGACAACTGCTTTTGTGAAACCGGATATTTAATATCCTGCACAGACAGTTGCCCGTTTAACGTTATTGGTCTTCCGCAAGCTTTAACAGATCATAAACGCTTCGAATCGGACAAAGCTGTATCTGTCTTGAGCGCTTTTTAAGCTTGTCTATGGATTTTTTTGGCAATCCTATACGTTTAAATCCTAACCGTTCAGCTTCGTTTATACGCTGTTCTACGCTTGTTACAGAACGGCATTCTCCCGCAAGACCTATTTCTCCGAAAACAATCAGGTCTTCGGCGATGGGAATATCTTTTTGTGAAGATAAAAGTGCCATTGCAATTGCCGCATCACAGGAAGGATCGTCTAAACGCAATCCTCCGGCAACGTTCATATACACGTCTGTGGTGGAAAAACGTAAACCTATTCGTTTTTCCAAAACTGCCAAAACCAAAGAAACACGGTTATAATCCAGACCTGCGGATAATCTTCTGGGCGAAGGATATACCGTTGGCGAAGAAAGCGCTTGAATTTCCGTAATTATCGGACGAGTACCTTCGACAACACACACTGCACAGCTTCCGGGTACATTTATCGGACGTTGGGACATAAGCATTTCGGACGGGTTTTCAACTTCGGCAAGTCCGTCATCCACCATTTCAAATACGCCGATCTCGTTGGTGGAACCGTAACGGTTTTTTGCGGCGCGTATAATTCTGTATGCGTGCTGTCTGTCGCCCTCGAAATACAAAACGGCATCGACCATATGCTCGAGAACCTTTGGACCGGCGATAGCGCCGTCTTTGTTGACATGTCCTACAAGTATAATGGATATGTTTTCTTCTTTTGCCTTGTTTATAAGAGCGAGTGCGGTTTGCTTAACTTGTGTTACACTTCCGGGAGATGATGCTACGTCTTCGTCATACATCGTCTGTATTGAGTCTATAATAACGATATCCGGCTGTATACCAATCATTTCGGGGATTACGGAGGAAATGTTGGTTTCGCAAAGAATCTTCAAATTTTCGGTGTCTACCCCTACCCTTTCTGCTCTTATTTTGATTTGGGAGGGTGATTCTTCACCGCTGACATACAATATAGATCCGTTGGTTCCGACAGTTTGGCACAATTGCAAAAGCAATGTGGATTTTCCTATTCCGGGTTCGCCGGAAAGCAGAACAACGCTTCCTTTGACCAGACCTCCTCCGAGAACACGGTCAAATTCACCGATACCGGTAATAAAACGAATATCGTTGGCGGTGCCTATCTCGGATATTTTTTTTGCCTTTGAGGACGTGAGCGGAGTATCATAGCTTTTGCGGCGTTTAACGGTTGTTTTTACCGAGGTGGAAGCTTCTACAGCCTGCTCTTCAAAAGTATTCCATTCGTTACATTCCGGACATTTTCCGTACCATTTGGAGGAATAATATCCGCAAGAAGTACATACATAATTTGTCTTCACTTAAATTTCTCCGTTTATATATTCTGTTACTGCGATATATACCGAAATGGCAAAGTTGCGTTGGTAAGTGTTATCACAAAGCATTTCCCGTTCGGAATCGTTGGAAATAAAGCCGCACTCGATAAGTACAGCCGTTCCTTCAAACTTATCCAGCAGATATATACTGCTTCCGCTGTTTTTGGAAGCTCTGTTATTGTTTGGTTGCAGTGCTTTTATTCTCTTTTGAATATGATTTGCCAGTTCACCGCTTTCGGGCGTGTTTGAAGAATAAAACACTTGAGCGCCGCTGTATTTGGGAGATGAAAAACGGTTAACGTGAATACTTATAAGGACACAATCATTATATTCCGATGCTATTAAAACCCTGTTATACAGATCGAAATGCTTTTTTCGGTTTTCTTCTCCGGGCTTATACAACATTTTATCTTCTGTTCGTGTGTATACAACCTTGTAACCGTTTGATTCAAAAAGCTGACCGAGCAAAAGAGAAATATCGAGATTGATATCCTTTTCTTTAATATCTCCTATAACGGCTCCGGGGTCTTCTCCGCCGTGTCCCGGATCGATAATGATTGTTTTTTTGACATTGTCGGTTACAGGAGCGTTTGCATTTTCGGAAAAGGAAAACGTATTATATCCTGCAGCAGTGAATAACATAGCGAAGCAAAAAAACAAAACCAGACCGATAAACAAAAATGAAAGGATTAAAAGCGAAATCTTTTTATCCGTATATTCGTCCATAATATAATCACCCGAAATATATTATGAACATAGATCGTGAATTATTCTTTGTTTGCTTTCTCTCTTGCAATTACGCCTTTATCACGTACACCGAGATAATAACCGAGCCAAGCGAAGAACGGAATGGGAAGGATTGTCAATACTGTATAAATAATTCTTATATATTCGTCTAAGCCGGACAAAGAAAGCCATCCTGCGTTATACATTGAGTGAATGGGGATGATATATATGATCGATGCCATTATAGCACGGGCGTTTTCAAGATTGAAAATGCTGAAGATTACGAACAAAAGTATAAGTAAAACGGTGGGAGCGTATGCGAAGATGCCTATCTTTAACCCAAAAGAATCGGAAGGAATGTAAAGATCATTGCCCTTGTATTTGCTTTTGCGTATAGCAAATTTCAGTCCGTACTGATTCAGCATATCATAAATTCTGAACCAGAATATTCCGGCAGTAAATACAGCGGCGAGTGCCATGTATAAGGAATAATTGGAATTTTTATTAAGTATCAACGAGAGCGGCCAGGATACCATGAGACCGACAACGGACCATACAACTTGGTTGATCCAAAAATCAGTTATAAGCTTACTGTTACGCTTAAAAAATTCTATCAAATTCTTCATATCTAAAATTCCTTTCATAATCGTACTTTAATTATATCCTTAAAACTCAAAAAGTTCAATAGAGAATGGATAAAATTAATAAAAAATCCAAAATTACAAATAATTGACAACTAAAAATAAAAATGTTACTATTTAGAAAAGGAGGTATCGTTGTGGAAATAATTAAGCCTATGATAAAATGCAGACCTTGTAATTCGCATAAAGGTATGTTTGGAACCTTAAAGCTTCTTTGCGGTAGCGCAAAGTATACCGGCGCCGCTATGCTGTGCTGTGAGGGGGCTTTAAGAAGCGGATGCGGTATCGTAAAGCTTTTTGCCGATGACAGCGTATTAGCTCCTGTAAGAATACGTTTGCCGGAAGTTATAAATCGTGTGCCAAAGGATTTCTTGGGCTCAGAAGACGATGCGGCAGTAATAGGTTGCGGCATTTCAGACATCTATGAAGATCAATTGTTTGAAATTATAACTTCGTTGGACTGTCCTTGCGTGATAGATGCGGATGGAATAAATTTTATTGCAAAGAATATAGATGTATTAAGAAAGACGAAGAGCAATATTGTTTTGACTCCCCATCCTAAAGAGTTTTCCCGCTTGACAGGCATTTCGGTTGAAGAAATACAGAATAACCGAATAGAATGTGCAGAAAATTTTGCCCGTGAATATAACTGCACACTTGTTCTTAAAGGGCACGGTACCGTTATAGCCGGTCCTGATAACGAAATCGTGATAAACAAAACCGGAAATTCCGCTTTGGCTAAAGGCGGAAGCGGAGATGTGCTTGCAGGGGTGATCGGTTCCCTGCTGGCTCAAGGGTATGATCCTCATACAGCCGCAGTTGTCGGAGTGTATGTTCACGGTAAAGCCGGTGATATATTATCTCGGCAATACGGTTGTTCGGGGACGCTTCCTTCCGATCTGCCGAAGGAGATCGGTAAACTTATTGGATGAATTTGTCTTTCACTATTCTGCAAAGGCGAGTAAAATGAAAAAAGTATTCTTGTTTCTATTTTGTTTTGTTATTATACTGTTTTCCTCATGTAACAATGTTAAAAAGGATAACCTGGAAAAGTTTTTTCAAAATGATACGGTTGTTTTTGAAACGTTGGGAATCAGATACGAATATAATGATGCAGACAAAAGCTTTTTGGTGTTGAGCGGGGATTTTTCGGGGATGAGTGTGGCTTTTGCCGGTGAAGAATGTGTTGTGCGCTTTAAAGAGTTTTGCATAGATACCGACCCACGCGCCTTTCCGCAACTAAAAAGCCTTGTATCACTGTATACCGCATTTAAAGATAATCTTGATGAGTTCGCTGTAAATGATCGGAACGAGTACGTTTTACTTATTGACAGTTCTCGCTTTTTGGTGTATTATGATGCAGATGTGTGCAAGATAACTAAACTCATTGCGGAAACAGAAAACGGCAGTTTTGAATATACGGTAGTTAATGCGGAGGATATAAATTGATTAAACGTAGAGTTGAGGCGGTCATAGATCTGGGCGCTGTTTTGAACAATTACAATTATATAAAATCCAAGATCAGTGCCGATACAAAGCTGCTTTCTATCGTAAAAGCGGATGCATACGGACACGGCGCCGTTGAGGTTTGCCGTATGTTGGAGGAACACGGCGCGAGTGAATTTGCCGTAGCATGTATAGAAGAAGCCATCGCTTTGCGTAATGGCGGCGTAAAAGGCAATATACTTATATTGGGAATAACCGACGAGAGCTACAGCCATGTGTTGAGGGAATACGATCTTATTCAGACTGTAGACAGCTATGAGTATGCCCTTTCCCTCTCCAAGTATGATAATTTAAACGTTCATATTAAGATCGATACCGGTATGAGCAGGCTCGGTCTGTATTGCCACAGAGCTGATGATGTTGAAAATGCGGCGACCGAGATCGAAAAGATATACAAACTTGATAATATCAATATCAAAGGCATTTTTACTCATTTTGCCGAGAGCGATGATACTGCCAGTGATTTCACAAAGACACAATTCGAATGCTTTTCAAAGCTTTTAAAGGTTCTCGAGAAACGAAATATAAATGTCGGAACAAGGCATTGCTGTAACAGCGCTGCTATTCTGAATTATCCGGAAATGCAGTTGGACATGGTAAGAGCAGGTATAATATTATACGGACTCGCTCCCTCCCCTTCTACATATGACGATAATCTTCAGCCTGCAATGAAGCTGGCTTCCAGAGTTTCCTCTATATCCGAAATAAATGAAAACGATACAGTAAGCTACGGCAGAAAATATCGTCCCGGTGGTAAAATAAAAAAAGCGGTCGTGTCTATCGGATATGCAGACGGACTTACGCGAAGTCTTTCGGGAAAAGCAACATTGCGCATCAACGGATACGATTGTCCGATAATCGGCAACATCTGTATGGACTTGTGCGTTGTTGACATTACTGACGCAAAATGCGATATCGGTGACGAGGTTGTGGTTTTTGAGAATAACAGCGACATTTTACGTTTAGCTGATTTGGCATCGACTATCAATTATGAAATAGTATGCTCTGTCAAAAACCGCGTTCCAAGAAGATATATATAATATAAATATAAAAGTAAAAACAGACAGCTGTGCGGCTGTCTGTTTTTTGTCGGGGTGATCATTAAAGTGTAATGTGGTCGATAATATAATTGAGGTATTGCTTGTACGCTTCTTTTTCCGCAACGATCTTTTTCATATCGTACAGTATGTTGGGCGGAATCTTGTTTTGTTCTTCCTTGGAAAGCTTGCCTTTCATAAGCTTATCTACCTGAAGTGCATCGTGGATGTCCATGGTAATTATACTGTTATGACGCTGGCAAACTACCTTTTTCATTTGACCGGATACAAGACTTTCAACGGCGGCACAGCCCATCTTTGTTGCAAGCACTCTGTCCTGCAGAGTGGGGCTTCCTCCGCGCTGAATATGGGCAAGACGCGCAAATCTCGCTTCTATACCTGTGCGTTTTTCGATCAGATCCGTAAGCTCTTCGCCGTATTCTCTGCCCATTCCTTCTGCGGTAATGATAATAAAATTACGCTTGCCTGCTCTGCGGGCTTCGACCATTTTTTCAAAAACGTGATCAAAATCGGTGGGAATTTCTTTTATAACGGTGGTAACCGCACCGACTGCGATAGCGGTATTCAAAGCAATGTCGCCTGCATCTCTTCCCATAACCTCAACAATTGTGCAACGGGAATGGCTTTCGCTCGTATCACGAAGCTTATCAACAAGATCAACAACGGTGTTCATCGCAGTATCGAAGCCGATAGTCATTTCCGTAGAAGCTATATCGTTGTCGATAGTTCCGGGAATACCTATGCAAGGAATACCTGCATCGGTAAGATCAACTGCACCTCTGAAGGTTCCGTCACCGCCGATGGTAACGATACCGTCAAGACCGAATTCCCGAGCTTTTGCCGCCGCTTTTTCTACGCCTTCTTTGGTTTTGAACTCGGGACAGCGGGCAGTATAAAGCATGGTGCCGCCGCGATTGATTATATAAGAAACGTCCCGCGCGCCAAGAGGCTTGATATCTCCGTCAATCAATCCCTGATAACCGTTATATATTCCGTATACCTCTACGCCTTTATACAACGCAAGTCTTGTAACCGCGCGTACAGCCGCATTCATACCGGGGGCATCGCCGCCGGAAGTAAGTACGCCTATTCTTTTAAATTCTGCCATAGGGAACCTCCCAAAAACTGTAATTAACACTTTAATTTTATCACTTGATACTGATTTTGTCAAACATTTTTTGATGATATAGCATATAGTTTCCCTTTTTTGAATATCTTTAAACGGAATAAAAAGAAAAATATAATCCGGAGGAAATTAATATGGCTGATTTGAGTATATACGAGGAGATTTCGAAGCGTACAGACGGTGATATTTACATTGGTGTAGTAGGACCCGTAAGAACCGGAAAATCGACTTTGATAAACAGATTTATGCAAACAATGGTTTTACCATATATGGATTCGCAGGCAAAAAAAGAGCGAGCACGGGATGAGATGCCCCAGTCAGCTTCGGGCCGTACGGTAATGACCACCGAACCCAAATTCGTGCCGGAAGAAGCCGCAGTAATTAAACTTGACGAAAACACGACTTTTCGTATGCGTATGATAGATTGTGTCGGATATATTGTTCCCGGCGCTATAGGTCATATAGAAGACGGCGAAACAAGAATGGTAATGACACCTTGGTCAGACAAAGCGATGCCTTTTGAAACGGCGGCAGAGCTTGGTACGCAAAAGGTGATTACCGAGCATTCCACAATCGGTATTCTTGTTACCACGGATGGCAGTATAGGTGAAATAGACAGAAATGCATACGTTGAAGCTGAGAACAGGATCGTTCGTGAAATGAAGTCAACGGGTAAGCCCTTTGTTATTGTTCTGAATTCGGCGTATCCGGATGATAAAAGAACAGCGTTGCTTTCCAAAGAACTTGAAGAAAATTACGATATCCCCGTTGTTCCGGTAAACTGCGCCGAAATGAATGAGCGTGATATTAAAGAGATTTTACAGGCTGTACTGTACGAATTTCCCGTAAAAGAAATAAAATTCGCATTACCCGCTTGGGTTGACGTGCAACAAAGCGGCAAAGTGAAAGATGAATTGTATAGCGGGATAATCGAATCTGTAAACAAGATCAGACGGATCGGCGAAATCAAGCAGGTGTTTGGCGGCTTCTTTACTGAAAACGGCGGTACAGCGAAAATAGAAAAAGTTGATTTGGGAAACGGCACGTCGCAGATAGCGGTTGTCGTTCCCGACGAACTGTTTTTTAACGCGTTGGGTGAGCATTCCGGATTTGAAATAACAGACGAAAAATCCTTGTTTTCTCTCCTTGGCGATCTGAAACAGATTAACGATAGCTATTCGAAGATATCCGATGCGTTAGCGCAGGTCAACCGTACAGGGTACGGAATAGTTACGCCCGACGTTGACGATCTTACCCTTGACGAGCCGGAAATCGTAAGACAACCGGGAGGATACGGTGTCAAGCTTAAGGCATCTGCTCCGTCCATACATATGATAAAAGCAAATATTCAAACAGAGCTTTCCCCTACTGTCGGCACAGAACGGCAATCGGAGGAATTGGTTGAATATCTGCTGAGAGAGTTTGAGGAAGATCCTAAAAAAATATGGGGTTCAAATATGTTCGGTAAATCCTTATATGAGCTTATCGGCGAGGGAATCAACGCAAAACTTGCACATATGCCCGAGGATGCTAGAGGAAAATTGTCCGAAGCGCTGGAAAGGATTATAAATGAAGGCAGCGGCGGGCTTATTTGTATATTACTGTAGGTAGCGCCATGGTAGTAAGCTTTTCTGATTTAAGCGATAAGGAAGTAATAAATCTGTGCGACGGTAAACGGTTGGGATATGTTTGCGATGCGGATATAGATACCGAATGCGGAAAGATTATCCGTTTGGCGATCCCTGCGAAAAGCGGATTATTTCCCGGGAAAAGCCGTATATATATCAGGTGGGAGAACATAGAACGTATCGGTGAGGATATTATTCTCGTAAGATACACCGAGGTACAGAATATAAAGCATTGAAAAGATACTTTTGATTACAGTCTTTTTAAGCAAGAATGCTTTGAATCTATTGTAAAACCGTTATTTTTATAAAAATTAAGAGTGCTTTCTTTGTTTGAACCGGTTTCTGAAAATACCTTGTAACAATTATTCTCTTTGGCAAAATTTGTGGCTTCGTCCAATAACGCAGAGGCGTATCCCTTACAGCGGTAATCAGCGTGTGTTACTACATTTTCGATCACTGCATAGGGACGAAGATTGTGGGTGAGATTTTTAATAACTGTAACGTGTACCGTTGAAACTACAATACTCTCTACTTCGCATACAAGAAGCTCAATATATTTGTCATCATAAAATTCTTGTATTAATTTTCGCCAACTTTTCATATCCTGTTCTTCCGTAGGCGGAAAATTTGTGAGATATTCAAAGTACAGTGTTTTTAATTGCTCTGCATCAGCAGGCACTGCTTGTCTGATAATCATTTAAGTTGTCCTCCTTTTGAAAAAATCCGGCAGAATCTCTGCCGGATTTTTTTGTGTGAATTTATGAAAGCAGCTTGTGGATCTCTTCTGCTGCTTTTTTACCTGCACCCATTGCAAGTATAACGGTTGCGGAGCCTGTAACGGCATCACCGCCCGCGTAAACAGCATCAAGGGAGGTTTTTTCGGTTTCGTCAACAACTATTCCGCCGTGCTTGTTTGTTTCAAGACCGGGCTCTGAACGGACGATAAGAGGATTAGGCGAAGTGCCGATTGCCATTATAACGCAATCGCATTCAAGATTAAAGCGTTCGCCGCTGTCTACGGGCTTTCTTCGGCCTCTCTCATCGGGTTCACCCAATGTCATTACTGCACATTCCATACCGGAAACATATCCGTTTTCTCCGAGAATGGAAACAGGATTTGTGAGAAGACGGAATATGATTCCCTCTTCTTTTGCGTGCTCAACTTCTTCGCGGCGTGCGGGAAGTTCTTCTTCGCTGCGGCGATATACGATACTGACTTCATCTGCGCCAAGACGAAGTGCACAGCGTGCGGCATCCATTGCAACGTTGCCGCCGCCGACTACAACAGCCTTTTTAGGCTTCATTATAGGTGTTGTACTGTCAGCTTTATATGCCTTCATAAGGTTTACGCGGGTAAGAAATTCGTTTGCAGAGTAAACACCGCACAGATTTTCGCCTTCGATATTCATGAATCTGGGCAGACCTGCTCCGCTTCCGATAAATACAGCGTCATATTCCTCACGAAGCTCGGAAATAAGGACGGTTTTACCGATAATACAGTCGGTTACGATTTCAACACCCATGTTCTTAAGCTGCTCAACTTCTTTAGCAACGATCTCTTTGGGCAGGCGGAACTGAGGAATACCGTATACAAGAACGCCGCCGGGAGTGTGGAGTGCTTCAAAAACGGTTACACCGTAACCCTTGGAGGCGAGAGCGCCTGCGCAGGCAAGACCTGCGGGACCGCTTCCTACTATTGCAACACGTTTTCCGTTGGGCTCTGCTTTGGCAGATGCTGCGGAAGAAGCGTTGTCAGCCACAAAGCGCTCAAGTCTGCCTATACCGACAGGATCGCCCTTTTTACCGCGAACGCAGTACTTTTCACATTGATTTTCCTGAGGGCACACACGACCGCATACGGCGGGAAGAGAGCTTGATGCGTTTATAATCAGCTTTGCACCGTCTATATCGCTTTCTTTTATCTTGGTAATAAAGCCGGGAATATCAATTCCTACGGGACATCCGGAAACACAAGGGTGAGTCGGGCAGTTGAGGCAACGTTGTGCTTCGTTAAAAGCGTCCTCTGCGGTGTATCCGGTAGCAACCTCTTCAAAGCATTTACCACGTTCTATAGGATCAAGAACGGGCATAGGAGTTTTATTCTGGGACATATTTGCCATTTTATTTTACCTCCTTGGAAAACAAGTTGCAGGTTTCTTCTCTTGCGTGTCTTTCAAATTCACCGTACATACGGCTGCGGGCGATAGCGGAATCGAAATCAACAAGATGACCGTCAAATTCAGGCCCGTCTACGCAAGCAAACATAGTTTTTCCGCCGACGGAGAGTCTGCATCCGCCGCACATTCCGGTACCGTCTATCATTATAGGATTCATACTTACAATAGTCTTAACGCCGAATTCCTTTGTAACAAGACAAACGAATTTCATCATAACCAAAGGTCCGATACATACTACCTCGTCATATTCGCCTGCTTCGAGAAGCTTGCGGAGAGCATCGGTTACCAAACCCTTTTCACCTGCTGAACCGTCATCTGTCATAAGAATGAATTTATCGGAAATAGCTTCAAATTCTTCTTTGAGAATTACAAGCTCGGTATTTCTGAATCCGACTATGGTATGGACATCAGCGCCGTTTTCGTGGAATGCCTTGGCAACGGGATACGCGATAGCACTTCCGACACCGCCGCCGATAACACAAACTTTTTTAATTCCTTCTATCTCGGTATGGTTGCCGAGAGGACCGGCGAAATCTGCGATATACTCCCCTGCCTTTTTATTTGCGAGTAACATTGTGGTTGCGCCGACTGCCTGAAAAATTACGGTTACTGTACCGTTTTCTCTGTCATAATCGGCAACAGTGAGAGGGATTCGTTCACCTTCCTCATCAACACGCAGCATAATGAACTGACCGGCAAGAGCTTTTTTTGCAACTGCAGGAGCAGACACTACCATTCTGTATACGGTGGGATTGAGCGGTTCGTTGGAAATTATTTTAAACATAGTAAATTCTCCTTATCAAAAACAAAGAAAAGAATATCACAAAATATAGTAAATGTCAATAAACATCACGCTTTTTTAGTGTTAAAAAAGATAATTAAAGCAGTTCTGCGAACTGCTTTGTGCTCTATTGGTTAAGGAATTTGACGACAGAAAGTATATCATCGTGAATCGATTCGTCTTCGGCTGCAGGTCTGGTGTTGGTATTATGGCTGCAAACTGCTTTATGTACGTCATTACAATTAACGTGCTTTAAAATGGTGCAGGCGGTATCATATGCTTTGTCCATATTACCGTCGCCTCCTCCGACAAGGAGAACTGCGCCTTTTTTGGCTTTTTCAACGGGAACCTCATGTCTGAAATGGCGTGCGCAGAAATAAGTCTGAAGTCGGCTCGCTACGTCCAGCAGTTTACCGGTAAGCTCGGAAAAGTATATGGGAGACGCGATTATAATATTATCGCAATCCTGAATATAATCGTATATCTCTTGCATTCCGTCAGTTATCGCACAGCCTTCTTTTTCGTAACAATAGCGGCAATCAATGCAGGGAGAAACGGAGCAACGATATGCATTGACGATTTTGTATTCACCGTCAAGATTTTTAATGATAACGTCAATAAGACTTACGGTGTCGCCTTTAACTCTTGGGGAACCGTTGAGAATGAGTGTTTTTTTCATATCGTTACCGCTTTCTGAATAAATTTTCATTATATTTTTTAAATTGCGTAATTATATCACATATTTCCCGTAACAGTCAAGTATAAATATGCAACATATTTTGCGGATATAGCACTTTTGTTTTAGTTAAATTCACATCAAGGTTATATAAAACAAAAAAACGTACTTTTGAAAATTCAAAAGTACGTTTTGTTGGTCTGAGTGACTGGATTTGAACCAGCGGCCTCCACGTCCCCAACGTGGCGCTCTACCAAGCTGAGCCACACCCAGATACGCAACGGCGCTATTATAGCACTTAAAATTCAAAATGTCAATATAAAAAATCAAAATATTGTAAAAAAATATATTAGTTTTATTTACATAAATTTAAGAGTAAAAAACATAATAAGATAAAAGGAGGAATACCGACTTGAATAACAATACGCTTCTTGCGTGTGTTCACCGTTCGGCGCAAACAGGTATGTATACGATACCACGCATAAACGCTGAAACAGAAAACGAAAGATTTATAGCGGAAACAAACAGACAGTACCGTGATTACGTTAAAATATACAGATTATCAAAAAGTCTGATGCCTGACAGAAAGCCGTTTAATTGGGATATGTCCCCTATCGCGGCGTTGAGAACGGCATCGATGATAAAGCTCGGAGCTTTTACAGATGACAGCGTATCCCATCTTGCAGAGATGCTTTTGATGGGTACTGTTGCAGGTGCGACCGATCTGCGCAGACACTTATCTGCCTGCAAGGGTGTGGATAAGCAAAGCAAGACTCTTGCTATAGGACTTATAAAGCTTGAAGAGCAGAATATAGACAGACTTAAAAGGTTTTTGTAGGCAAAGCGGCGTTAACACGCCGTTTTCTATTTACAAAAGCGTAATTTTAATGTATAATATTGCTGAAGGAGGCGGTAATAATTGAGAACTGAAACTATTAATAAAAATGACGGTAATCAGCGGTTGGATAAATATATGTCCAAGCGCTTTAAAACCATGCCTCAAGCCCTTCTTTATAAGTACATCAGAAATAAGTGCGTAAAGATCAACGGTGTTCACGCAAAAGAAAATGCTCTTGTTTTACCCGGAGACGTTATTACATATTACATATCGGATGAGTTCTTTGTGCAAAAGAAAGCGGACTTTACGAGCCTAACGCCCAATGTCAACGTAGTGTACGAGGACGAAAATATACTTATTGCAGACAAACCCGCCGGCGTTTCCGTACAGCCTGACGAAAAGCAAGAAAATAACACACTCATCGACAATATAAAGGCGTATCTTTATAAAAAGGGTGAGTTTGAACCCGAAAAGGAAAATTCATTCTCCCCTGCCTTGTGTAACCGAATTGACAGAAATACGTCCGGCTTGGTCATCTCTGCCAAAAACGCCGAGGCGCTTCGCATAATGAATTCGATTATCAAAGAGCGCGAAGTAGAAAAAACTTATCTCGCCGCCGTGCACGGGATATTGAATAAAAAAGAGGACACTTTAACTCTGTTTCTTGAAAAAGATCAAAAAGAAAACATAGTTAAAGTGCGTAAAAAGGCAAATTCGGAAACCAAAACAGCCGTTACGGGGTACAAGGTTATCGGCGAAACGGGCGATTTGTCCCTGCTGGAAGTTCGTTTGATTACCGGTAGAACCCATCAGATACGCGCCACCTTCGCATCCATCGGCCATCCTCTGCTCGGCGACGGAAAATACGCTGTTAACAAAGAAGACCGCAAAAAAGGCTATACTTACCAACAGTTATGTTCGTATTCTCTTACGTTCAGGTTCAAGACCGATAAAGGAATATTAAATTATCTCAACGGAAAAAGCTTTAATGCAAAAACGCCGTGTTTTATCAAGCTGTTTGAGTGATTATTTATCCGGAAAGCCTTTTGCGGCTATAACGCTGTTTTTGTAAACGTGTTCGTGGCTTACTTCGCGGACAACGGTAATAAATTCGGGAATTGAAAACTCACTGTCTTCTGCTTCCAGTTCGATCTCCAACAAAGCGTGAGTATATCCTTCCCCGAAATCATCCAATTCAAAGTTAAGCCCACCGTGTGGGATTATATATCTCCGCTTTATCACTGCCTGCTTGTCGGGATCGGCATTGTTGAGAAGTGAAGTGTATTCCTCGGCGGTTATTTCCCGCTCTACCTCAATACGTGTAATCTCGGTAATCGAGGTTTTTACCGTATGAGTATAAATCGTTTTATCTGCATATTTCCGCATACGGACACGCCAGTTAGGTAAAAGGTAAGTCTGTTGTATATCGCTGAACGCAAAGGTGTTCAAAAGATTACCTTCAGGTCTTAAAATCAAAAATTTTCTTTCTATTTCAAGCATAATTAAACCTCATATTAAAAAACAGCGACCGTAGATCATCAACGGTCGCTATCATTATATATACAGAATATTATCCGCGATCGGTGAAAACAGGCTCTTCATCACCGATATCTTTATCGGGATCTTCATCGGGATGATCCTTGTAGTATGCATCCGCAACGTGCTTTTTAACAGCAGGCCAAGCGCAAAAAGCGGAAATATAAGTGAGCAAAGAGAAAAGTATGATCATCGGTAAAATAAGGCTTACGGATACGAATACACCGGAAGCAAACAGATAGTATTCGACGACCAACAGTAATGCAGTGGCAAAAACGCCGGCAACGTTACGTTTGAAATTAAGAGTAACAAAATAAAGGGAGTTTTTAAGTATCTGCTTAAGCTTGAGATCGAACGTAATCATCTGCAGATAAATATAAAATCTCATTACAATATACACGAACGCAATAAAGATAGAAAAAATCCACAAGAACAGATACATTGTGCTTGAACCTGCGTTTGCGTTATAAGCGATGATATCGTAAATGAGAAGGAACACAAGGCCCACGTCAATAACGCCGAACAGCATAGCTTGTTTCCAATTACGCTTTACAGCATCGAAATAAGTGCTCCAGACAAAGTTACAATCGCCTCTTGCGGCGTTGCGGCATACCGCGGTAAGACCTGCACAGGAGGGGCCGAAAGTGAAAATTGCCAATGCACCGATGCAGAACAGCACGATGGTTGTCGTGTTATGGACCGATGTAGGACGAACAGAGCTGCTCAAAGTAAGCAAAGCAGAGATCAGCGGGCTTCCGCCGTACTGGGAAACACCGTAGTATATGGGAAAAATAGAATCTGCGGGCATATTCACGCTGGTGAAAAGAGGAAAAGCAACCGCAAAGCAAAATACGGGAAGGTTAGTAAGTAAAAACAAAAGATTTGCTATAGTAAGCTTGGAAAGATTGTTCCATATTGCGGCGAAAAAGTGAGCAAATCCGAAGGGCGTATGTTTTGCAGCATCGTCCTTACTATATCCTCTGTTTTTGTTGCTGTTACCGCTGAAGAAATTGTAAATGTAGTTTTTTGCCAAATCAAGTTACCTCATAAATTATGCACGGGGGTGGAATTTAATATAATTGTTATTAAGCTTATTTTTAATAAGCTGTGCGTAACGCATCGTGGAAGAAATGTCAGAATGTCCCAAAATCTCTTGAATATCGTGGATATCCGCACCGTTTTCCAACAGATGTGCCGCAAAAGAATGGCGTAGGGTGTGAGGCGTTATATCCTTTTGGATCTTTGCACTCTCTGCATAGGATTTAAGTATCTTCCAAAAGCCCTGACGCGTCATACGTTCACCCTGAACGTTAACGAACAAAGCGTTTTCATCGGGGCGGAATACTAAAAGCTTGCGAGAACTTTCAAGATAAACGGAAAGAGCGCGAAGTGCCAGCGGATAGAGAGAAATGAAACGTTCCTTTTCTCCGTTGCCGCAACGAATGAAAGAAAGTTGAAGGTTTACGTCTTCGATATTAAGAGCGATCAACTCCGAAACCTTTAGTCCAGTAGCGTAAAGAAGTTCCAGCATCGCTTTGTCGCGTTTTCCCTTTATATCAGCCGTATTGGGCTGTGCCAAAAGAGTTTCGATTTCCTTTGCGGTGAGAACCTGGGGCCCTTTTTTCTCCAAACGGTCATTGGGAATCTCTCTCGCAGGGTTGTGCTCCACTTTTCCGCGACTGATAAGAAATTGAAACAGCGATCGCAATGCAGAAAGGGAACGGCTGACGGATGCGGGAGATAAACCAATGTTATTAAGGTACTGTTTATACTCGGCAACATCATCTGCGCTGACGGAAGAAAAATCATCTATTTTGGCAACTGCAGCGAAATCAAAAAACTTTTTAAGATCGCGTATATAGGCCTGGAGAGTGTTGTCAGAAGATTTTTTGACATCTCTCAGATAATCAATATATTCAGTATATTGGGATGTCATTTTGTCTTTAACAACTTCCATTTGATTTAAACCTCGGAACCCTGTCAGAACAACAGAGAAATTATATATGATAAAAAGTAAGAAACTAAGATATACAAAGCAAAAAATGAAACGGAAAGAATTACACGTCGCCAAGCGCGTAGGGATCGGCTATCAAAACAAGCGCAAAACGTGGAAGCGAGAACGTCCGCAATAATAAGGCAAGTCAATAAAAAAGCGGCTGCAAAGGAAACGAGGTAACTGCGGGAGTACAAAATAAGTCTGATAACGATGCCGGTGAAAACCCCTTCGTAAACCGCAAATGTAAAAGAAACCGGAAATCTTAAGAACGAAAAACAGCAAAAAAACATAAAAAGGGCGAAAAAACAACGCTCTGTACAAACGCAGAATGCGCCGAGTTCGGTGAAGGAGAGCACGAAAGATTCCGGCTCTATCTCCAATCTTCCGGGTACAAGCGCAGCGCCAAGAAGCGTTGAAATGAGATATAAGGCGAAAAAGAAGAGGAACACCCTTCTGTGTTTTTTCGGTACTGTTTTTATGATTTTTTTATTTTCGATGCCGAAACAAGAGCTGACGGGAACGGGTAAAAGCGAGTTAACGTTATCCATGAACAGAACCTCCGTAATGTTAAAATATATGGAGAAACTGTTTACCGTATGCAAGTCAAATGCCCTCTCAAGCGGCAAGAATATAATAATACAATTTACATAATTTTGCAAGTACCTTTTAACTTCTTTTCAAAAATTGTTAATTATGACAATATGTTATGTGAACACAATTATGTAAACTGTTAAAACCTGCTCACAATATGGGGTGTTTTTGAAAACAAGCAACAAGATATAGATTTCGTTTTTTTAGTGTTATTTGATAAACATAATTCTCGCCGTCAATTTGCACAATTACCATATAACGTTTTTATGACCGTTTAATATAACGAAAAAGGAGCCTCCTGTTGGGAAGCTCCGAATGTTACGCTATAAGCATTAATATAGGTATTGTTATTATACACAACAGCGTTGAGATTAAAACTGCGTTTGCTGCGGCTTTTTGTCCGGCGCCGAGTACTTCTGATAAATTTAAAACAACGCTTGCCGTTGGACACGAACAGAGTATAAATAATGATGCCTTGAAGCAGTAGTCGATGGGCAGAGGGTAAACCAATATATACCCGAGCAACGGGAATACGAGAAGCTTGATGGCTGAAGACAGATATGCGTGCTTATCGCCGAACATCTCCCCTACCCTTACCGTAGCAAGCCGCATTCCCAGAATGAGCATACATAAGGGAGTGGACATTTTCCCCAAAACCGAAACTGCGTTTTCCGCAATCGCGGGAAGTTTTATACCCAACACAAACAGCGGAAGCGAGAAGAACAATGCGAGAACCGGAGGGTTGAGTATTATTTTTTTAATACTCATATATTTTTTATCTCCGGTAATGAACATCGAGCCTGCGGTCCAGGATATTATGTTCATTCCCACAATATATACTGCCGAGTACACGATTGCTTCCGGATAATCGGGTAGCAACGCTTGTAACAAAGGTACGCCGAAGAATCCCGAGTTGCTTAGTATACACGCAACCGAGCAAACTCTGTATCCGGGATCTTTTTTACCTTTTTTTCTGAGTATCAGCCACATTACTGTCAGCACTGCTATTTGCAGCAGGAATGACAGCAGGAGGAAGATGCCGAGATTGAGTAATAATTTTTCGGAATATTCGACACTGTTAAATGAATAAATCGAGAGCGCGGGGCTGCACACGTACAAAAGAAGCTTTGCAAATGATGCTATATGCGTCTGATCAATCATTTTTGATTTTACAAAAATAAAACCCGGCACCGAATATGCCAACATTATAAGCACATTCAGTGCCGTGGTAGTTAATTCCATATCAGCCTACATAAACAACGTAATCGGATTTTCTTGCTTTCTTTTGAGGAATTTCTCCTTCGGGATAGCCAAGAATGCAACAGCCTACTCCCATATATCCCTCAAGACCTAATTTTTGAAGCATATTTTTGCCGTAATCGCTTTCAAACATTTGCTTGCAACGGTGTATCCAGCAAGCACCGAGCCCGATAGCGTGAGCGGCATTAAGCATATTGCCGATAGCGAGAGAGCCATCCTCAACGTTGGTGTTTATTCCTTCTTTGACAAGCACACAAATAACGGTAGGTGCGCCGTAAAACGGATCTCCTTCTCTGTTCATAAAAGATGCGTTGAGAAAAGACAGCTCGTCCCGTACGGTCTTATCCTGAACGGCAATAAATACAGGTGTCTGCCTGTTCATACCGGTAGGAGCGTTCTTTCCCGCTTCAAGCACCGCTTCAAGCTCATCTTTCGTAATTTGCTCGGGTCTGTAAGATTTTACGCTGACTCGGCTGTTTAAGACTTTTAAGGTTTCGTTCATCTGTTCACCTAAATTATGGTAAGTGTTCCGAAAAATTCGGGACGGTGGAAATCGGGCTTTTCCCACTCGATAGGAGCCCAGCTTCCAAAGTGAGGAACCTGTGTTTCATCGCCGCACTTGTAAAAGTTGCCTTTGAATGTGTAGCCGTTGCCGAAGGTGCATTTACCGAATAACTGCTCAATGAACGCAAAGGATAATTCAACTTCTACCGTCCAGCAATTATCCTTATGCTTGGATGTAACTACGGGAAGCTCATCTACCACCTGATCAATGGGAGTTTTATTCTTTCTGTCAGTACGTATTGCGGAAAGAAATGCTCCTGCAGAGTTCATCTCGAAATTCATATAAAGAGGAGATTTATTATTGAATGAAACGAAAAATTCAAGACAACTGTCAGTGTAAACGGGATCACCGTACTTGCTGTAGCGTGTTAAAGGCTGTTCTTCGAACGCAGTCATTCTCAATATAAAGCCTTTTCCGTTTATCATAGCAAGCTGTGCATAAGCTTTTGGAGTGTACTCTTTTCCCCACGTGTATGAATCTATTTCCGCCTTGGGAATGTCGTCCCAATCTACGGCGTTGGTTCTCTTAACAATGTATTGCATATTATTACCCTCGTAAAATCGTTTAGTTATCCTCGTTGCCGTATTCTTCGACTTCGATTATTTCTTCGTAATCGGTGCTGTGCTTGCGAAGGAATCCTGCCAGCACTAAAGCTAACACCATAAACGCAAGAAGCGCTACGATGAGCACCGCGCCCCAAAGAGAAGGTGTTGCCAAGAAGCCCTTTAATCCGTCATATACAAGATAGCCTGCGGGAACAAGAGCAAAAACAATAGCAGTAACCGCTATCAAAGTATAACAAAGAATGCGCATAAGTCGATAATCGTTCATCATTTTGCTTATCATATTGTTTTGCTTTACTATGAGAGCGTTTTGACGCTTTATAAGTTTTTTCATCTCATCAAGGATATAATCACTTTGGTTTATGTTTCTGTTATCCACTTATTTGCCTCCGATTTGTTTTTTGTAAATATACCACATCTTACCGAGAATGTCAATTAAAAAGCAAAAAACTGTTGAAAAACAGAAATGAAAAGGTTATAATTATAAGGAGGTGAAATGTATGTTCGAAGACGCTCCCGAGATAATTCGGTCTTTTCTTTCCTACAAGTTGAATATACAAAACCGTTCTCCGCTGACGGTATCCGAATATTATCTTGATCTTCGCACATTTTTCAGGTTTCTCGCTTTGAACCGCGGAGATACGGAAGAAACCGATCTTGAAAAGGTTGATATCTCTTTTCTGAATATAGATTATGTTGAATCTGTTTCTACGGCAGATATATACGATTATTTGCTATGGCTTGCGGAAAAGGACGTAAAGGCTGTTTCAAGAGCCAGAAAGTTGTCTGCCATTCGTGCTTTTTTTAAGTATCATACCGCCAAATCCCGTTTGATAAAGACAGATCCTTCCGAGCATATCGATTCCCCTTCCGTAAAGAGAAAGCTTCCCAAGTTTCTTTCTCTTGAGGAAGCGAACGATTTACTGGATTCCGTAGATATGTCCGATCCCAACGGCGAGCGGGATTATTGTATACTTACGCTGTTTTTAAATTGCGGAATGCGTTTATCCGAGCTTGTGGGAATAAATCTTTCTGATCTGAGCCACGATCTTTCCAGACTTACCGTTACCGGTAAAGGATGCAAGCAAAGAAATATATACCTTAACGAAGCGTGCAGAGATGCGTTGCGCAGATATATAGATGCCCGCGGCAGAAACGCTACCAAGCACGGCAATACCATAAAAGATAAAAACGCCTTGTTCCTGAGCAGCAGAAATTCGCGTATATCCAACAAGACCGTTCAATGGACCGTTAACAAATATCTTGAAAAATCCGGTTTAAGCGGTAAAGGATATTCCGTACATAAGCTCAGACATACCGCCGCTACTCTTATGTACGATCACGGCGGTGTTGACGTAAGACTTCTTAAAGAAATACTCGGACACGAGCAGCTAAATACCACACAGATATATACGCACGTGTCTGACAAACAGATAGAGCAAGCAATGGATAAAAATCCTCTTGCAAAGAAAAGGAAATTAAATGCTGATTAAAAAATTTAAAATTGAAGATAAACATTGTGATCAAAACGATGCACTAAAATTGTCTGCTTTGCAGTTGTTTATGCAGGAATGCGCAGGAGAGGACTTTGATTCCTACGGTACAACCGGCGATGAAATGCGTAAAAGCGGTATGGCGTTCGTTTTAACGCGTGTAACGTTCGATGTTTTCAAGGAGATGAGTAAAGGTGATCTTTTGGAGATACTTACCGTCCACGATCATATCGAGGGTATAAGTATGATACGTGAATTCGTAATCACTTCGAATAACGGATACTGCTGCCGTGCTACCACGGTATGGATAGTATTGAATCTCAATACCCGCCGTGTTATGCGCCCTACCGCTCTTGATCATTATCCCCCTACCCTTAATTTGTTTACACAGCAGGTTGAATCCGAAAAACGTATTTTCGCCAAGGATGAAAGCGGCGAATATGCTTGCGAGATAAGCATTGATCACGGGTATATTGACGAGAACGGACACGTTAACAACACTTTTTATCAGGACTTTGCCGCAAAAGCTGTTGATGGCAGGTATTCCGACAAATTTTTGAGCCATATTCAGATATCATACGTACACGAAGCCTTTGAAGGCGAAGTTTTGATGTTATACGGAATTTTCGAAGAAACTACCGCAAGGGTGCGGGCAATGAACGGCGAGAAATGCTGTTTCGAGGCTTTATTGAGATTTAAGGAGCAAGACGATGGGCAATAATTCAAAAAGAATGATCGCCACTAACAAAAAAGCCTATCACGATTATTTTGTTGACGAAACCTACGAAGCGGGTATTGAGCTTTGCGGTACGGAGGTAAAATCTCTGCGCCAGGGCGCGGTCAATATGAAGGACAGCTTTTGTATTATAAAAAACGGCGAGATCGTGGTTCACGGAATGCATATCAGCCCCTATGAGAAGGGCAACATATTTAACAGACAGCCCTACCGTGACAGAAAGCTGCTGATGCATAAAAAAGAAATACTCAAGCTGTTCGGACAGGTCGGTCAGAAAGGTTATTCGGTCATCCCCCTTTCTATGTATTTCGTGGGAAAATGGGTGAAGGTGGAGATTGGTCTGTGCAGAGGTAAAAAGCTTTACGATAAGCGCGATACCGAAGCTAAAAAGACGGCACAGCGTGATATGGAGAGGGCGTCCGTAAACAGGACTTGAAAGTTTTTAAGCCGTATGTTATAATATACGGCGTATTACGGGGGCGTAAAGGTTTCGACGGGGATCTTGAGGCTTTGTAAGCGAGCAGAAGCGTGCGACTTCTTTAAAACGCATAATTTTTAAAAATAAACGCTAACAATAATTTAGCTATCGCTGCCTAACTGATGGCGGCCGTCATACCGAGGAGTACTGCGGCTTCGGTTATGGCGTCACTTAGCAGTGAACATGAACACGGTCAAGCTTTGCCCCGTGTCAGGTATTAATGAAGCTACCGCCTTTTTCAGCGCGACGGTTCGCGGTTAAAGGCGGGAATTCAGTAAGCCGTATACGCTCGTAGAAAGCGGAGCGGATGGGTTTTCGGACAGGGGTTCGATTCCCCTCGCCTCCACCAAACAAGTTAAAGGCGAACCCATTTCCCTTGGGAGATGGATTCGCCTT
>CAZAJX010000019.1:0-39988 GCA_964485815.1 uncultured Oscillospiraceae bacterium | reverse complement strand
TCACTTTGCAGCATCGCTGCAAAACTTCACTATGGCGATAGCCATAACTTCACATTAGCGTTAGCTGATACTTCACTAAAACCGTAAGAGTTCGAATTCATACGCAAAATTGCCGAAGATATCTTTTTCGTAGTCCTTACACAAAAAATCCAACTCTTTCGAGTTGGATTCCGCTTTTTGCGGGCACAACATCGTTTACGTGGCACACGCAACATCATTTGAGCGTCAGCTCAACATCGTTTTCTGCACATAAAACGCAAATTTATATGCAGAAGCCATATCTTTCTGCATATAACATTCAAAACCACCCGATATATATAAACCCCAAGAAAAAAGTCCCAAAAAGGGACTTTTTATTTTTTTCGGGGTCCCCGAAAAAGCGTTTTTTCGTGATACGTAACGGATGCCGCCTTTACCTTTCAAAAAACCTTTTTTGGGGAGATTTATATTTTTATTACACGTCTGGTTTGGATCGCTCTTTCGATAAGTCCTTCCACGTCCAGCTTCTTTTCTTCTTCCTCTATCTGTTCGAGAGTGGGGCGGGTGAGGGGATGCTTGGGTGTGAAGACGGTACAGCAATCCTCGTAGGGGAGAATTGAGGTTTCAAAAGTGCCGATCTTACGGGCGATATCGGTTATCTCCACCTTATCCATACCGATACAGGGACGGAGCACGGGGAGAGTGGGCACGGCGTTGGTAACGGCGAGGGCTTCCAAGGTCTGGGAAGCTACCTGACCGAGAGATTCACCCGTAATAAGTGCTTGCTGACCGAATTCGTGAGCGATCCTATCGGAAATACGCATCATAAAACGGCGGAGGAGGAGAGTGAGCATTCTGTCCTCGCAGTTTTTCATAATCTCTTCCTGAATTTCCGTAACGCTTATGGCGTTCAAGAACATACTGCCCGTGTAATCCTTTATCCGTCTTGCAAGGGAGGTGACTTTTTCCATCGCCAGATCGGAGGTATAGGGCGGAGAATCGAAATACAATCCGTCCACAGTCACGCCGCGTTTTGCGATCATATATCCTGCAACGGGGCTGTCAATACCGCCGGAAAGGAGGAGCAGTGCTCTTCCGCTGCTGCCCGTAGGCATACCGCCTGCGCCGCGGGTGCCGTTGCCGTGAACGTATGCGGCGGTATCGCGTATCTCGGCGGTCACGATAACCTCGGGGTTGTTAACGTCAACCTTAATGCCCCCGACCTCTTCCAAAATAACCTCGCCGCAAAGGGCGGAAATTTCGGGAGACTTCAAGGGGAACTTTTTATCGCTTCGCTTTGCGTTGCACTTGAAGGTCTTTTTACCCCCCACCAGCTCGTATGCGTGCTCCCGCACCGCCTCAAGCACGTGGTTTATATCCTTTTCGCACTTATATCCTCTGCAAACGGACACCACGCCGAAAACCGTAAGCATTTTTTCGAATGCGGTGTCTATATCCGCATCATCCGAGGGGGTGATGCACATTGTGGACTGGGAATATTCGAGGGTAAACTCACCCTCTACCTCTTTTAACTTTTTGCGCACGCTTTTTTCAACAAGAGCTACGAAGGTGGAACGGTTGAGTCCCTTTAACACCAGTTCGCCGTATTTAAGTAAAATTATCTCTTTCATTTTATAAGCCTTTCTCCGCCCTGCAAAAGAGCGTCCTTTAAGGTGAGTATTTCTTCCCGCGTGGTCTTGGGGGAAACGCTTATGCGCAGAGCATAGATAATATCTTCTTGTCTTACGCCGTAAGCCTCCAGCACCGTGTTGCCCTTTGCCCGTGTTGAGCAGGCTGAGGAAGCGGAGCAGTACACTCCGACGGAGGAGAGGAAGTTGATCAGCGTTTCACTCCGTATCCCGCGGGCTATGCAGGAAATTATATGGTTACATCTGCTCTCCGGCAGGTTGAATTCAAGGTAGGGCACTTCTTTTAAGGCGGAAAGTGTCATATCGTACACCTCGGGAAGCTTTTCGGCGTTATATATCTTGACCGCCTCGCTAAAGGAGAGTATGCCGTTTATATTCTCCGTCCCGCTGCGGAACCCCTTTTCCTGACCGCCGCCCACCACGAGGGGCTTCATTTTTGCGTTTTTCTTTACAACCAGCGCTCCCACTCCCTTAAAACCGCCGATCTTGTGGGCGGAAACGGAGATACTGTCGCACAGACGGTAATCGGAAGCGCGGTCGCACTTCAAAAATCCCTGCACCGCGTCCAAGTGCAGATGTGCGCCGCAGCCGCTTGTGTCTATTATCTTTTTTATCTTTTTAATATCGTATCTTGCGCCCGTTTCGTTGTTTACGGACATAAACGAGGCAAGAGCTACGGGAACGGAAAAGGCTTCTCTTAACTCTTTTTCGGAGTGGACGCCGTTTTTGGTGGAAACGCGGACTACCTCCCAGCCCTCCTGCTCCAAAGCCTTTATTGGCTCGGCAACGGAAGGATGCTGGCTGTCATCGGTAACGATACGGGTGGAAAACCGCTTTTTCGCCTTGCACACGCCGAAGATCGCCGTGTTGTTGGACTCGGTGGCGCCGGAGGTAAAGCAGACCTCCTCCGCCGTACAGCCAAGGGCTTTTGCCAGAACGACGCGGGCGTCCTCCAAAGCCTTGCGGGCTTGTATTCCGTACCCGTGGGGGCTGGAGGGATTACCGCAAAACAAAAAGCTTTTTTCTATTATTTCTTTTTCCGTAGGATGTGTCGCCGCGTAATCGAAGTATACAGCCATAAAGTTCAAGTCCTTGATCAAGTTTGATAACAAGCTATTATACAACGAAAGATGAGAAATGTCAAATATAACGAGAAACGAGAAATGAGGAATGAGGAACTATGGAAAGTTTTTTGCGTAACGCAAAAAACATTTTATTGACAAACCGCGAAAAACATATATAATAATTACATTACATATTAAAGGAGATTTTTATTATGCCCGCAGTAGCAACAGCTATCGGAGGAATGCTCGTAGTTTACCTTGCGGCTTTGCTTATCATCGGTATTCTGCAGACCGTAGCAACCGTACTTTTGATCATGTCTATCGTTAAAAGCGTAAAGAGCAACAAGGCTCTGAAATCTGACCCCGAAAACACTCTTCTTGCAGCAAAAGCAAAGAAGGCAAAGACCGGCATTATCGTATGGTCTATCGTTCTGTTTGTTTGCGCAGTACTCGTCGGCGTAGCTTACGGTATTTATATGTTCGCCCTTATGGGAATGACAATGTAAAAGACACCCCTAAAATGCCAAAGCATTTGTGGGGTGATTTTTACCGAGCGTAATTGTGAACAAATTGTAAACATTCGAATATTTATACAACTTTCACCTTTACATATTGCCTATTTTGGAGTATACTTGACATATCGAGTATTACTCGGTTTATATAGATTTATTTTATATATAAAATCAGGAATTTTGGGCTTTTATTTCCCAAAGTGCCTTTTATTATTACAATTTAATATTTTTATATTCTCCGAGGGAATACTTGTTTACTATATATGGAGGAAAATCTATGCAGTACATTATTCCCACGATCGTTGGCGTGCTTGCACTTGCTATCGGTATGCTGTTGGGTGTACTTATGCGCAAAAAGATTGCGGAAAGCAAGATAGGCTCTGCAGAGGAAGAAGCATCCCGTATCAGATTGGATGCGAAAAGAGATGCGGAAACTTTGAAAAAAGAAGCTATCGTTTCCGCAAACGAAGAAGCTTTGCGCATTAAGACCGAAACGGAAAAAGAATGCAAGGAACGCCGCAACGAAGTGCAGCGTCAGGAAAGACGCATACAGCAAAAAGAAGATAATCTGGACAGAAAGTCCGATAACCTTGATAAAAAGGACGAGCTGTTAAACAAAAAGATCAAAGACAACGAGCAAAAAGCAGAAAAGCTTGATGCACTCCGCGCAGAGCAGGAAGAACTGCTCCAGAAGATAAGCCAGATGTCCGTTGAAGAAGCCCGTGATAGCCTGCTTAAGCGTGTCGAGGACGATACAAGACACGATATGGCTGTCCGCCTTAACGAGCTTGAAGCGGAATACAAGGAAACCGCCGAGGAAAAGGCAAGAGATATCGTTTCTCTCGCAATCCAGCGCTGTGCCGCAGATTCCGTGGCAGAGGCTACAGTTTCCGTTGTAGACCTGCCCAGCGACGAAATGAAGGGCAGAATTATCGGCAGAGAAGGCAGAAACATCCGCGCTATCGAAACCCTCACGGGCGTAGACCTTATTATCGACGATACTCCCGAGGCGATCACCATCTCCACCTTCGACCCCGTTCGCAGAGAAGTTGCACGCCTTGCCCTTGAAAAGCTTATTTCCGACGGACGTATCCATCCTTCCCGTATCGAGGAAATGGTGGAAAAAGCCCGCAAAGAGGTTGAAGCGGTCATTAAGAAGGAAGGCGAGCAGGCGGTTATCGAAACCGGTATCCACGGTCTTAACCACGAGCTTGTCCGTATTCTCGGCAGACTCCGCTTCCGTACAAGCTACGGTCAGAACGTGCTCCGCCACTCCGTTGAGGTGGCTCATATCGCAGGTATGATCGCAAGCGAGCTTGGCATTGACCCCGTTCTTGCCCGCAGAGCAGGTCTGCTCCACGATATCGGCAAGGCTATGACACACGAGATCGACGGAAGCCACGTACAGATCGGTGTGGATATTGCAAGAAAATATAAAGAATCCAAAGAAGTCGTACACGCTATCGAAGCTCACCACGGCGACGTGGAAGCAAAGACGGTTATCGCAGTTATCGTTCAGGCGGCAGACGCTGTAAGCGCAGCCCGTCCCGGTGCGAGAAGAGAAAATCTGGAAAGCTACATAAAGCGTCTGCAAAAGCTTGAAGAGATCGCAACCTCCTTTAACGGCACCGAAAAAGCCTTTGCTATTCAGGCAGGCAGAGAAGTGCGCATAATGGTCAAGCCCGAGGCTGTCAGCGATGACGATATGGTATTCCTTGCAAGAGATATTGCAAAGAAGATCGAAAGCGAGCTGGAGTATCCGGGACAGATCAAGGTAAATCTGATACGCGAAACCCGTTCTTTTGACTACGCCAAGTAAATAAAATTAAAGAAAACGGCGCGAAAACGCCGTTTTCACTGTATAATGAGGAATGAGGAATGCGACGCATCGCTATGCGATGCTAAATGAGGAATTACGGTAGAAATCCGTAAACGGATTTCCTTATTCGGATTAATAATGAGGAATGATATATGATCAAAAAAGATGTTCTTTCTGAAAAGTCTTTTGATTTTGCAGTAAAAATACTTCGTTTAACCGAAAGATTAAGAGCAAACAAAGAGTATATTGTTTCTACACAATTAGGAAAAAGCGGAACGTCTATCGGCGCAAACGTAAGAGAAGCCCGTTTTGCGCAGGGAAAAAAAGATTTTGTTTCCAAGCTGGAAATCGCTTCAAAAGAAGCCAGCGAAACCTGTTATTGGTTAGAATTAGCTTGTGAAGTAGGGTATATAGACAAAAACGAATTCGACGAACTGTTTACACAATGTAACGAGCTTTTAAGCATTCTTTCCGCCTCCTGCTGTACCGCAAAAAGCAGCTTAAAAACCGAAAAATAAAAACGGAAGATTTTTGCAACACTTTGCAAAAATCAACCTTAATTTCTCATTCCTCATTCCTCATTCCTCATTTTAGAAAGAGTACCCATTATGAATATACTCTGTTTAGGCGATATCCAATTTCCCTCGGGCGTAAAGCACGTTTGTGGGAAATTATCCAAAATAATACGGGAACACAATATTGATTTCACGGTTATCAACGGGGAAAACACCTCCGATTGGTCCACTCTGGATACGGACGCCTGCGAGGATCTGTTTGCCTGCGGGGCAGACGTGATCACCGGCGGAAACCACACCCTGCAACGGGCGGAGGTTTACGAATATCTTGATAACAACTGTGAAAAATGTATTCGCCCCGTCAACCTGCCCGTTTCCGCACCCGGCAGGGGATATACCATACAAAAAGCGAAAAACGGCAAAAAGATACTTGTTATCAACGCTATGGGGCAGATAACTATGGACCCTTGCGACAGCCCTTTTCATTCTGTGGACAAGGTACTGGAAAAGGAAAAAGGGTGTTACGATATCGCCGTGTGCGATTTCCACGCGGAAGCCACCAGCGAGAAAAATGCCTTCGGGTATTATTTCAACGGAAAAATTCAGTGTATTTTCGGCACTCACACCCACGTTGCCACGGCGGACGAAAGACTGCTGGATAAAGGCAGCGGTTATATTACCGATGTGGGTATGTGCGGGGTGAGGGACAGTATCATCGGCGCGGATATCGACACAGCTTTAAAAAAATTCGTCCACCGCACCTTTACCAGAAAGACCCGCCCCACGGGAGAAATGATGATAAACGGCGTGGTTTTCACTATTAACGATAACACAAATTACTGCACAAATATAAAAAGAATCAATTACTGAAAGGAAACAAAAAAATGAAAAAGATTTTTGCAGCCGTAATGGCTCTCCTTATGCTTGTTGCGCTCTCCTCCTGCACCACTCTGGATGCTCAGGGTAATCAGGTAGATTCCACCGGTCAGCTTATAATGACAGTAGGTATGCTGGTTGTTATGGTTCTGGTGTTCTATTTTATGATCATCCGTCCCCAGAAGAAGCAGGAAAAAGAAACCGCAAAAATGCTGGATGGACTTACCCCCGGCGATACCATTTCCACCGTTGGCGGAATTATCGGCGTAGTGCTTAAGGTTAAGGACGATATGGTCCTCATCGAAACCGGCGCAGACCGTACCCGTATCCAGATCGCAAAGTGGGCTGTACGCAAGGTGGAGGAAAAGGCAAATGACTAAAACTCTCCTTCGTAAATACGCACGCCTTGCCGTGCGCACCGGCGCAAACGTGCAAAAGGGACAGTACGTTGTAGTCCGCGCATCCGTAGAGATGTACGAATTCGCAGGTCTGGTAGTAGAAGAAGCATACCGCGCAGGGGCAAAGGAAGTCCGTGTGGATTGGCGTTATTCCTACACCACCAAAATGGCGTACAGACATCAGTCCTTAAAGACTCTTTGCAACGTTCACGATTGGCAGGAAGCAAAGCAGGCGTTCGACTGCAAGACTCTCCCCGCATATATCAACATTATCTCCGACGGACCCGATGCTTTAAAGGGCGTTAACGGGGAAAAGATGCAGAAATCCTCTGTGGCAACTCACAAGAAAATGAAAAAATATCTTGATGAGATGGATAATAATTACCAGTGGACCATCGTTGCCGCCGCAGGCAAGGATTGGGCAAAAAAGGTGTTCCCCGGTGACCGCACTTCCACCGCAGTTGAAAAGCTGTGGAAGACCATTCTCTCCACCGTATATATTACCGATGTGGCCAGCGACCCCGAAAAAACACCCCGCGAAACTTCGTTTAGCGGGGACCCCGAAAAAACACCCCGCGAAACTTCGTTTAGCGGGGACCCCGAAAAGGCGTGGGCAGAGCATAACGCAGATTTTATGGATAAATGCGCCCGCCTTAATGATGCAAAGTTTGATTATCTGGAATACAAGTCCTCCAACGGCACGGATTTCCGTTGCTGGCTGAACAACAATATCCTCTGGCTGGGCGGCGGCGAAACCACCAAGGGCGTTTACTACAACCCCAATATGCCTACCGAGGAGATCTTCACCACCCCCATCGCAGGCAAGTGCGAGGGTAAGCTGGTTTCCACAAAGCCGCTTTCCGTAAGAGGAAATCTGGTAGAAAACTTCACCTTTACCTTTGTTGACGGCAAGGTGACCGAAGTTACCGCCGAAAAGGGCGAGGACGTGCTTAAACAGCTTATCGCTTCCGACGAAGGCGCAAAAATGCTGGGCGAATTGGCGCTCGTTCCCCACAACAGCCCCATAAGCAACTCGGGTATTCTGTTCTATAACACCTTGTTTGATGAAAATGCCGCTTGCCACGTTGCGATCGGCAGAGGATTCGGCAACCTTGTTGTGGGCTACGAGAATATGACCCGCGAACAGCTTAAAGAGCAGGGCGTAAACGAAAGTATGATCCACGTTGACTTTATGATCGGCTGCGAAGACCTGTCTATAGTTGGATATAAGGACGGCAAGGCGACCAAAATATTTACAGCAGGTAATTGGGATCCCGATTTCGTAAAATAATGGGGAATTACGATAGTTTTTTGCGTAACGCAAAAAACCGTAATAATCATTTTCGATACGTTCCGTCTGTAGTAAACCGAGCGAAAAGCGATAGTAAAATGACGCAGAAGAAGTCTTTTACGAGCGTGCTGTAGTAATCTACAGCCGGCGAAGTAAAGACATTTAGAAACGCAAAATAAAAAGAAAATTCCGTAGAATTTATTTTCTACGGAATTTTTACATTATTTTGTGATTAAAGCGGACAGTCGAGGACGCCTGTCCCTACAAAAGGAAACTAACTGCAGCGAAACTTTTCAACACTTTTTGCGTTTCGTTCTACAGTGTCAATCGGGGTCCCTGCAAATGCGAACAGCATTTGTGGGGTGATTTTTTTACCGAGCGACTATTTAATCTCCAACTCACCAAGGAATGCCCAACCATAGGAAACAAGACGGATCTCTACGTAACGAGCGGTAACGTCAACTTCGGCGGTAAGGGTATGAGCGGACTTGTCTGCCAAACCGTCAAGGTCAGCGGTGATATCAAGAACGGATGCAGAATACCAGTTTTCGCCGTCTTCGGAGATGAGTACTTCTACGTTGTAGGGGCAGGTGATACCGGATGCGGTATCCTTAAGAGAGGTAAGAGTGATGGAGCTGAGCTCATAGATCTCGCCGAGGTCGATCTTGATGTAGCCGTAGCCGCGATCGGTCTGAGCGGGAGTGTTCTGATGGAATGCCATCCAGCAAGCTGCGTTGTATGCGTCGTCGTTGGTGGGAACGTAGCCGTCGGTCAGCTCGTAGTTATCATCGGGATAAGAGATAGGATAGGTTTCGTCCCAGCCCCAGTTTACGGTGCTCATACGGAACTGCTCGGAAATCTCATAGGTCTTGCCTGCAGCAACGTTGTTGCCTTCGGTGGAAACAGCGCCGGGATTCTTTTCGTATGCGGGAGCGTCGGATTCGTCTGCGGGAACAGATTCATCAACGGGGGTGGATTCATCTACGGGGGTAGATTCATCTACGGGAGTAGATTCATCTACGGGGGTGGACTCATTGGTTACGGGGGTAGATTCATCTGCGGGAGTTTCGTCACAAGCAACGAGAGCTACTGCGAAAACCATAACAAGCGCAAGAATTAAAGCGATTTTTTTCATTTTGTTTTTCTCCTTTGAATAATTTAATGAGGAATGAGGAACGAGGAATGAGAAATTACGGAAGATTTTTGCGTTTTACACAAAAATCAACCACAATTCATCATTTATCATTTATCATTTATCATTGTACTATATCAGTACCCTTTTGTCAACCTCTATTTGCCCAGTACCTGAATTTCGGTAAGGAACACGAAGGAACCTTCCTTATTATAGGTGAGTTTTACGTAGCGTGCGGCAGCCTCTTCGGTAGCAGTGAGGGTGAATTCGGAAATATAACCTTCTGCAGCCCAGGAAAGCTCAGAGGTAACCTTGTCGGTTTCTGCGGCGAGGCAGTAAACCTCAGTCCAGGTTTCGCCGTCAACGGAAACCTCAACGGTTGCGCCAAAGGGAACAGCGATACCGTCCATACCGCCGTAAGCATAGTACTTAATGCCGGTAACGGTGGATTCTGCGCCAAGATCGATAGTGACAACGGGAACTTCGCCGGACCAGCCAATGAAAGAAGCATCGCCATAGTAAATATTTTCACCAACGGTAACGCCATCGGTAAGCAGAGCTGCAGCGTTTTTACTTACCGTCCACTGTTCGTCCCAAGTGATGTAGTAAAGACCGGTATCGGTATAAGTATAGGTCTTGCCTTCGGAAAAAACCTTTTCTTCTTCCTCTTCATCCGCGGGAACGGATTCAGCGGGAGTAGATTCTGCGGGGCCTCCTGCTACCGAAGATTCGTCGGCAGGCTCAGAGGTATTCTCTGCGGTATCACAAGCAACGAGAGCTACTGCGAAAACCATAACCAGAGCTAAAATCAAAGCAATCTTTTTCATTTTGTTTTCTCCTTATAAAATATTCTGTAAAAACATTTTAATACAAAACCCACTGTTTGTCAATGTTTTTTGTTTTGTACCGCTAACTGTTCGCACTGCACTACCGACTATAATAGCCGTGGCTTGGAATGAGCGATGGCAGAATGACGCAGAATGAATTTTCGCAAGCGGTAGCTGTAGTAATCTACAGCCAGCGAAGCGAAAATTTATAAAAAACGCAAAATAAGAATAAAAGAACTTCCGTAGATATTTTCTACGGAAGTTTACCTTATTATATGGGTGTTCGGAAGAGGCAAGCCTCTTCCCTACATTTGGAAACGCACTAAACAGAACTATATACTATTTTTTGCGTTTTTGGTCTGCGTTATTCTGTCGAGCGACAGCGACTTATTCGCCGTAGATTTCGAGTTCGTCGATAAACAACCAAGAACCTGCAGTACTATGCTCAAGAGCAAGACGAACGTACTGTGCGGTAGTTCCTTCGGGAGCTGCAACTGCAACCCAAGTTACGCTGTGTGCGTCGCTTGCGGTAACGGTTACCTTGCCAACGGAAGTCCAGTTTTCGCCGTCATCGGAAACGAGGAGTTCGCCGGAAACGGGAGCGCATACGCCGGACCAGCCGGGACCTGCATATACGTTTGCACGAGCGCCATAGATAGTCTTGGAAGCGCCGAGATCAACGGTGGGGATAGCTACGCCGTCTGCAGAGTTGGTGAAATTTGCGCTTTCCCAGCTATAGTAACCGAACCACTGACCTGCAGTCCACTTAATGGTATCGTCGCCAAAAGCGGTTTCGATCACACCATCGGTAAGGTTGGTATCGATCCAGAAAGAGGTGATGGAGGAATCGATATTTTCCTGATTAAGTACGGTAAGACCGAGAGCGATATTGGTGCCTGCAAAGGAAAGGGTAGGATCGTTTTCGGAAGCTTCGGGGCCTACGGGAACTTCGTCGGATTCTTCTGCGGGAACAGATTCGTCTGCGGGTTCGGATTCGTCAACGGGAGTAGATTCATCTGCGGGGGTAGATTCATCTGCGGGGGTGGATTCGCCGGTTACGGGGGTGGATTCTGCGGGAGTTTCGTCACAAGCAACGAGAGCAACAGAAAATACCATAACGAGAGCGAGGATAAGTGCGATTTTCTTCATAGTAAAGTTTCTCCTTTTTTTTAATGAGGAATGATGAATGAGAAATGAGAAATGATGGAAACCTTTTTTCGCGTTTTTACGCGGAAAAAGCTACCGAAATTCCTCATTTAGCATCGCGAACGCGATGCGTCGCATTCCTCATTTCTCATTGTACTATATCAGTGCCCTTTTGTCAACACAAATAAATATCCACTTTTTTTGTGTAAAACCCTTTTAAAATCTTAGTATTTGTGTTATTATATACAAAACTTTACCCACGGAGGTTTTTCTTATGAAAGCAGTAATTACCGTAGTAGGTAAGGATACGGTTGGTATCCTTGCAAAGATAAGCTCATTTTGTGCTTCCCACAACGTAAACGTTACCGACGTTACCCAGACGATCCTGCAGGATATGTTCTGTATGATAATGATGTGCGATATAAGCAAGATCGACTGCGATTTCGGTGTGTTTGTGGATACCGCCGCAGAAATAGGTGAGCAGAATAACCTGCGCGTCCACGTTATGCACGAGGATATCTTTAACTCTATGCACAGGATCTGAGGGGTAAAAAACAATGATAGAAACAAGAGATATTCTTGAAACCATACAGATGATCGAGGACGAGCATTTAGATATCCGTACGGTTACAATGGGAATTTCGTTAACCGATTGTATCGACCCGTGTATTAAAAAAGCTTCTTCCAAGGTTTACGATAAGATCTGTTTTTCCGCCCGAAACCTCGTTCCCGTGGCGAATAATATCGAAAAAGAGCTTGGTATTCCCATAATCAACAAGCGTGTCGCCGTAACGCCGATCGCCATTCTTGCGGGCGCCTGCAAGGAAAAAGACCCTATTGAGTTTGCATACGCTCTGGAAAAAGCGTCACGCGAAACGGGGGTAAACTTTATCGGCGGTTATTCCGCCCTTGTGCAAAAGGGATTTGCGGCAGGGGATAAAGAGCTCATCCGTTCAATTCCCCGTGCACTTGCGGAAACCGAGCATATCTGCGCTTCCGTAAATATCGGCTCAACCAAGGCGGGTATCAATATGGATGCGGTGCGCTTGATGGGTGAAACCGTAAAGCAAACAGCCCTGCTCACCGCCGACCGTGACTGTATCGGCGCGGCAAAATTGGTGGTGCTTTGCAACGCTCCCGACGATAACCCCTTTATGGCAGGGGCTTTCCACGGACCGGGCGAGCCCGATTGCGTTATAAACGTAGGTGTTTCGGGCCCCGGCGTGGTGAGAAGCGCCATAGCAAAAGCACCCAAAGACGCAGGCATAAACGAAATTGCGGATATTATCAAAAAAACCGCGTTCAAGATAACCCGTATGGGTCAGCTTGTGGCAATGAAAGCCAGCGAAAGACTGCAGGTTCCGTTCGGTATCGTGGACCTGTCTTTAGCTCCCACTCCCGCTATCGGAGATTCCGTGGCGCATATTTTAGAGGAGATGGGCTTGGAATCCTGCGGATGCACAGGCACGACGGCTTGTCTTGCCATGCTTAACGATGCGGTCAAAAAAGGCGGCGTAATGGCGTCCAGCCACGTTGGCGGTCTTTCCGGCGCGTTTATCCCCGTAACCGAGGATGCGGGTATGATCGATGCGGCGAGAAGCGGCTGTCTTACCATAGAAAAATTGGAGGCTATGACAGCGGTCTGCTCCGTGGGACTGGATATGATAAACATTCCCGGGGACGTAACTCCCGAGATCATCTCTGCCATTATTGCGGACGAAGCGGCGATCGGTATGGTAAACTCCAAGACCACCGCAGTGCGCGTAATTCCCGCTATCGGCAAAAAAGCAGGGGAAGAACTTAACTTCGGCGGACTCCTCGGCGGCGGACCGGTTATGAAGGTGAATATGGCTTCACCTGAAGTGTTCATACGTAGGGGCGGAAGAATTCCTGCACCGATTCAAAGTCTGAAAAACTAATGATGAATGAGGAATGCGACGCGTTGCTTCGCACCGCTAAATGAGGAATTATGGTAGTTTTTTGCGGAGCAAAAAACCGTAATTATCATTTTCGAAATCTTCTGTCTATAGAACTAAAAGTCTGATTGAAGCGGGAAACTGTATAAACAAAGCAGAATGAATTTTCGCGAGCGGAGAGCTGTAGAAATCTACTGCCTCCCGAGCGAAAATTTATAAAAAAACGCAATAAAAATAAAAAAGGAATTCGTTTTTTGGCGAATTCCTTTCCTTTTTCATTTTGTTTCGGACAGTCGAGGGCGCCTGTCCCTACGGTTTTCGATGACCGTATTTTACTGTTGCGTTTTTTGGTCTGCGAAGTTTAGACAGTTTCAGTTCTCTGAGCCTGCGAGGGCGAAGATGTAGTCATTACTTCCCGGGAATGTTACGTTAAACTTCTTCACCGTAACATTATTTACCTTTGTGTTAAGCCGTTCTCCGTCGGAAACGGAAAAGTTTGCGAAATCGGAAAGACCCTTTCCCGTATATTTGGAATAAGCCTCCTTGCGCACCCAAATCTTTGCAAAGGCTATGGGGTCGCCATCGTTATCACGCACGTATTCCGCCTCTTCCTCGGTGAAAAACCGCTCTGCAATAGCGAGGTAATCTATCTTGGCGCCGCCTTTGAATCTGCCCAGATACTCCCCGTCGATACCCACGGGTTTATCGGAAAATACAACAACCATTACAGCGCCCGTAGTGGTAACGGACACGTATTTTTTGTCGATACCCTTAACGCCGGGCTTACCCTTTTTGCCGTAAACTACCTCCACATCGGGAGAACCGAAATGCTCTCTCGCCTTTTCGGTAACCAGCGCGTGGCGCTGTTCTCTGTCTGCGATATTATCAAGTACATAAGTTTTAATTGCCATTATTTATTCCTCCGAGGGAGTAGTGTTTTGTGTAGATTCGTCAGACGGGACTTCGAGGGCGCCGTCCCCTACATTCTCTTCCGCATTCTCGTCTTGCTTTACTACGGCAAAACGGGATATTTTTGCATCCTCGCCGGTGCGCATAACAATTACGCCTGCGGCAGGTCTGCCGTAAACGGGAATTTCGTTAACTGCGGTACGGATTATCACGCCGGAATCGGTTATAAGCATAACGTCATCGGTTTCGGAAACCATCTTTATACCGCACAGCTTGCCCGTTTTCTCGGTAATGCGGTGGCATATCATACCCTTACCGCCGCGCTTCTGGGCAGGATATTCGGAAGGTGCGGTACGCTTACCGAAGCCGCTTTCGGTTACGGTGATAAGCACTTTGCCGTCATCCTCTTCGGGAATTACTGCCGCACCTACCACGTAATCATCCTCTGCCAGAGTGACCGCCTTTACACCGCGGGCAAGTCTGCCCATACAGCGTATATCGTTTTCGTTAAAGCGGATTCCCAAGCCCTTGGAGGTAGCGCAGATAATATCATCGTTGCCGTTGGTAAGCATAACGTACAGCAGCGCATCGCCTTCGTCAAGGTTGATAGCGTATATACCCGTGGTACGGCGGGTGTGGTAATCCATAAGATTAACACGCTTAATAACGCCGTTTCTGGTAAGCAGGACTATATATTTATCGTCCGTAAAGCCTGCAACGGGAATGATTGCGGTAATTTTCTCTTTTTCGTCAAGAGAAAGCACGTTTACAAGGTTTGTACCCTTGGCGGTACGGGATGCTTCGGGCACCTCGTAGCACTTTTTAAAGTATATCTTTCCCTTATCCGAGAAGAACAGCAAAAAGTCATGGGAGTGGGATATAATAACGTCCTCTACGAAATCCTCTTCCTTGGTAGCCATTGCGGTAATACCCTTACCGCCTCTGCGCTGGGAAGAATAGGTATCGGAGGGAAGACGCTTAACGTATCCGTCGTGAGTAGCGGTGATAACGCAGTATTCGCGCTGAATAAGGTCTTCGATCAGGATATCGTTTTCCGCTTCTTCAATGGCGGTTCGTCTTTCGTCGCCGAAGCGGGTTGCGATATCGTCCATCTCGTCCTTTATTATCTGCTTTATCTTGTTATCGTCCGCAAGGATACCCCGCAGTTCGTCAATAGTGGCGTACAAAGCGGCAAGACGTTCTTCTATCTTCTTTCTCTCCATACCGGAAAGACGGCCCAAGGGCATTTCGACAATCGCCTGCGCCTGCACGTCGGAAAGACCGAAGCGGGAAGACAATTTTTCCTTTGCATCGGGAATAGAAGCGGAAGAACGGATAATATTAATAACCTCATCGATATTATCAATAGCTATCTTGTAGCCCTCGTAAAGATGGGCTTCCTTTTCCGCCTTGGCAAGTTCAAACTTGGTTCTTCTGGTAACCACGTTTATCTGGTGGTTAATATAGTGGGTAAGTATATCCTTCAAGGAAAGAGTTTTAGGCTCGCCGTCCACCAGCGCCAGCATATTTATGGCGCAGGTATCCTCAAGCTGTGTATATTTATACAACAGATTTAAAACAACCTCTTTGTTTGCGTCCTTTTTCAGGTCGATAACTATACGCATACCCTCTCTGCCGGATTCGTTGCGTATATCGGAAATACCCTCAATACGCTTGTCCTTAACAAGAGAAGCCATATAGTCAAGAAGCATGGAGCGGTTTACCTGGTAGGGAAGCTCGGTAACTATAATAGAGGTCTTGTTTTTCTTTTCCTCAAAGTGGCATTTAGCGCGAACTTTGATTCTGCCCTTGCCCGTGGTGTATGCTTCGTAAATTCCCGCCGTGCCGTGAATGGTGCCGTAGGTGGGAAAATCCGGTCCCTTTACAAACTGCATAAGATCCTTTACGGTGCAATCGGGATTATCCATAAGATGCTTGGTAGCATCAATAACCTCGCCCAGATTATGAGGGGGAATATTTGTCGCCATACCTACTGCGATACCTATAGAGCCGTTTACAAGGAGATTGGGAAAACGGCTTGGCAGGCAGACGGGCTCTTTTGCCTTGTTATCGAAATTGGGGATAAAATCAACGACTTCCTTTTCTATATCCTTAAGCATATAGTTTGCAAGGCGTTGCATTCTGGCTTCGGTATAACGGTAAGCAGCCGCGCCGTCGCCGTCGATATTACCGAAGTTACCGTGTCCTTCAACAAGAGTATATCTCATAGAGAAGGGCTGGGCAAGACGTACCATCGCATCGTAAACGGAAGCGTCGCCGTGGGGATGGTAATGACCCAGCACGTATCCTACCGTGGTAGCGGATTTACGGAAGGGCTTATCGTGGGTGAGATGCTCTTCGTACATTGAATAAAGTATACGGCGGTGAACGGGCTTAAGTCCGTCGCGCACGTCGGGCAATGCTCTGCCGACGATAACCGACATAGCGTATTCGATATAGCTTGTCTTTATCTCTTTTTCAATGCCGATATTTACTATACATTGGTTCTCGTGGGATGAATAATCGTATTCCTCGTGTGCCATTTAAAAAATGCCCTCCTTTCTTTTAAACGTCGATATTCTCTGCGTATTTTGCGTTCATTTCTATAAATTCGCGTCTTGGCTCGACCTTGTCCCCCATCAGTACACTGAACAGCGCATCCGCCATAAGAGCGTCCTCAATGGTAACGCGTTTTAAGGTTCTCTTCTCGGGGTCCATAGTGGTTTCCCAAAGCTGGTCTGCATCCATTTCGCCAAGACCTTTATATCTTTCAGCCTGTGCGCCTGCGCCAAGCTCGGCAATGCATACATCTCTTTCTTCGTCGGAGAAAGCGTATCTCTCCTGCTTGCCCTTGTAGACCTTGTAAAGGGGAGGCTGTGCCGCAAATACGTGGCCGTTTTCGATCAGCGGACGCATATGTCTGAAGAAGAAGGTGAGAAGCAGTGTTTTTATATGGGCGCCGTCAACGTCGGCATCCGCCATAATAACTATCTTGCCGTAGCGGAGCTTGGTAATATCGAATTCCGCACCGATACCCGTGCCCAAAGCAAGGATTATAGGTATTATCTGGGTGGAAGAATATATACGCTCAAGACGGGCTTTTTCTACGTTGAGTATCTTACCTCTGAGAGGGAGTATGGCTTGGAATCTGTGGTCGCGGCAATCCTTTGCCGTACCGCCTGCGGAATCACCCTCTACCAAATAAAGCTCGGTATACTCGGCTCTTCTTTCGTTACAGTCTGCCAGCTTTCCGGGCAGGGAGGAGGATTCAAGCAGACCTTTTCTTCTTGTTAATTCTCTCGCTCTTCTTGCCGCTTCTCTCGCGCGGGAGGCGGAAACCGCTTTTTCTAAAATTATCTTTGCGGTGGAAGCGTTTTCCTCAAGATATATGGCAAGCTTTTCGTTTACCATACTCTCTACAAGGGTGCGTATCTCGGAGTTACCCAATTTCGCCTTGGTCTGGGATTCAAACTGGGCATCCACCAGCTTTACGCTTACCACGGCGGTAAGACCTTCGCGCACGTCATCGCCCGAAAGCTTGTCGCCCTCTTTTAAAATATTGTATTTTTTGCCGTAATCGTTTAAAACCTTGGTGATCGCACTGCGGAATCCCGTTTCGTGAGTACCGCCCTCAATGGTGTGCATATTGTTGGCAAAGGAAATAATACTGTCGTTATACGTATCGTTGTACTGTAAAGCCACTTCCGCAACGGATGTGCCCTTTTCGCCGTTTATATAAATAACGTCGCTGTGCAGATTTTCCGCGCCTTTTTGCTCGTTTATATAGGAAACGAACTCTCTTATACCGCCTTCAAAGCAGAAATGCTCTTCGGTTGCGGGGGTGGCTCTCTCGTCACGGAGGAGGATGGAAGCACCTGCGTTAAGGAACGCCTGCTCGCGCAGACGGGTGCGCACGGTTTCGGTATCAAACACAACGGTTTCGAATATCTCTTCGTCGGGCCAGAAACGTACGGTAAGACCGTGTTCCTCGGTTTCACCTGTTTCACGCATAGGCTCAACCATTGCGCCGCGCTCGAAAGCTACGTAATACTGCTTTCCGTCGCGGTGGTTGTAGGCTTCCAGACGCTTTGAAAGAGCGTTAACAACAGATGCGCCAACGCCGTGCAGACCGCCTGCGATCTGGTAACCGCCGCCGCCGAATTTTCCGCCCGCGTGAAGCACGGAGAAGATTACTTCAAGAGTAGGCTTGCCCTGTGTGGGGTGAATACCGCTGGGCACGCCACGTCCGTTATCCTTTACGGTACAACTGCCATCCTTTTCAAGCACGACGATAACGTCCTTACAGTAGCCTGCAAGGATCTCGTCAATAGAGTTATCCACAATTTCATATATAAGGTGGTGAAGTCCTCTCGCCGAGGTAGTACCGATATACATACCCGGACGCTTTCTCACCGCTTCCAAGCCTTCTAAGACTTGTATTTGGCTATCATCGTAGTTTTTGATGTCACTCATAATTTTGACTCCTTTTTGGAATGAGGAATGAGGAATGAGGAATGAGAAATTACGGAAGATTTTTGCGTTTTACGCAAAAATCAACCATCATTCATCATTTATCATTTATCATTTATCATTACTTCTCTGTCCTGTTCACCAATGTATCTGCTGTAAATGAACTGATATATATACTTTCCGATATCCCATCGTCTGCCACCACGAAGCTTTCCGGCATACGCTTACCTGCGTAGACCACCTTCAGCTCCTTTTCGGCATTTTTCAAAAAATCCTTGGTAACGGGGGAAACGGTTGCGGTATCCATATTAAAAATACCGATAATCTCTTTCTTTTTAATACTTATATCATTTCCGGGGTTTACAAACATTTGCCCATTTCCACCTTTATTACCTGCGCGCGGGGGAGAATATCAATAAGACTCTCATCACAGCCGGTGATGATCACCTGCCTGCCCTCGATACGCTTTAAAATATACTCTCTGCGGCTGTCGTCCAGCTCGCTCAACACATCGTCCAGCAAAAATACGGGGTATTCACCCGTAAGGGATCTTGAAATTTCACCCTCCGCCAGTTTCAGTGCCAGAACAACGCTTCGCTGCTGTCCCTGGCTGCCGTAGCTTTTTGCGCTTTTGCGGTTTATGTGTATTAAAAAATCGTCCTTTTGAGTGCCGCACAGAGTCATTCTCTTTTCAATTTCCGTACTGCGCTTTTCCTTAAAAAGTTTTTGGTAGCTTTCTTTTATCTCGTTTGCCGTTTCACCCTCGCTTTGGGTAACGTAGGTGAGGGACATTTCCTCCCTCTCCACCGACATATCGTAAAGAAACCTTTTTCCGCTTTCTTCCAAAGCTTTTATATATTTTTTTCTGTTTACGGTAATATTTGCGGCAAGGGCAGCCATACGCTCGTCATAAACGTCAAGCAGCTCGTCGAACACGGTGGCACCCTTTAAATGTGCGTTTTTTTGTATAAGCAGACGGTTATATTCGTTTAAAGCGGCTACGTGGCGGGGAAAAGACTGGCATATCGCCATATCTATAAACCGTCTTCTTCCCTCGGGCGCGCCCTTTACCAGATCAAGATGGTCGGGGGTGAATATAACGCATCTGAACGAGCCCAGAAACTCGCTCATTTTGGATATGGGCACGTTATTTTTAAGGAATGTCTTTTTGGCGTTCTTTTTAAGCCGCACACCCATTTTATTGTTTACGCCTCTTGACGTATAGGTAATATCCGCGGAAGCGGAATCACACCCGAAGCGTATAAGCTCCTTATCCTTGCATCCGCGAAAGCTTTTTCCCGCGGCAAAGAAACATATACCCTCCAGTAAATTCGTCTTTCCTGCGGCATTCTCGCCGCAGATAAGGGTGGTATCCGGCGAAAAGGAGATTTTATTCTCCTCTCCGTTACGCCAATCCTTTAAATAAAGGTCTTTTATCAGCATCAGCTTTTAACTCTGCAGGGGAGTACCAGATATATATACGAAGAATCTCTGTGTCCCACGGGGGTGAGCATCATAGATGTCAGCGGTCCCGTAAGAGATGCGAGTATGGTTTCGTCCTTGCAGGCGCGGAGGGCATCAAGCAAATATCGGTTGTTAAAGCTTATCTCCAGATCGTCCCCTTCCTTTTTGATCCTTACCTGATCGTTTACCTTACCGTACTGGGTAGAGCAGTAAACGTGAAGCAAGGTATCCTCAAAACGGAAGCGGAGGGGAGTTTTAAGTCTTTCATCAACCAAAAGGGATGCTCTTTCCACACTTTCGATAAATTCGCTTCTATCCACCTCAACAAATATCTTACTTTGCTGGGGAAGAGCGCGGGTGTAATCAAGATATTCGCCCTCCAGCAGGCGGGAGAAAAAGATAATATCGCCTATACGGAACACGATATGCTTGCGAGTGAACTCCACTTTCATCATTTCATCGTTATCCGTTATCAGCTTGCACAGGTCGGAAAGGGATTTTCCCGGCACAACAAAGCGGAATGTTTCTTTATTATCAAAAACAGCGTTCTTTTCTTCACGCAGAGCTAACCGCGCGCCGTCAAGAGCAACTATGGTAAGCTTGTTTTCCTCTATCCGGAAAAGCTCTCCCGTAAGTATGGGGCGTGCGTCTATCTGCGCTACGGCGAAAATGGTGGAATTTATCATTTCCTTTAAAAGCCCTTGGGTAATGGTAAAGGATCTGTCACCCACAAGCTCGGGCAGGTTGGGGAACGCCTCTGCCGCCAGACCGTGAATGGTAAATTCGGATGCGCCGCCTTTAATGGTAACGGCATTTTTCTCGTCCGCATTTATCTCTATTTCACATTCGGGCATATTTTTAATAATTGCGTATATCTTCTGGGCGTTGAGTATTACGGAACCAACCTCTTTCGGGTAAACGGGAGAGGATGTCTTTACGCCCTTTTCAAGGTCATATCCGCAAACGGTAAGCACACCGTCTTTTTCAAGGCTTAAAAGTAATCCTTCCAAAGCGGGGAGCGTGCTTTTATTTGAAGTAGCCGTCATAGCCGGCTGTATTAAAGAAAGAAGTGTCTTTCTGTCGGTTATAAACTTAATAGCCATTTTTTCAAAAAATCTCCTTGTCTGTGTACAGAGTGTAGCAAGAATCAAGTGTTAAAGGGTTTTGTTGTAGGTATTATTAATTATTGACCGTGTTCAAACTGTGGAAAAGTATAAAAAATATTTGTTTTTAAAACATTTTTTAAGTTTTTAAAAAGTGAAGTTTCCTGTTGAAAGAATGTTAAAAACCTGTGTAAAATTATGTCGGTTTTTTTGAAAAAGGGTGTGTAAAACCGAAAATCGGTGTGGGTTAGGTGTAGGGACAGGCGTCCTCGACTGTCCGCGTATCATTCGCCCAGTTCCTTTAACATCAGATTTACTTCGCGCTCGTACGCGGGCTCGTTTTTCATTTTGTTTTCCACGTTGGAAATGGAATTTATAATTGTGGTGTGGTCCTTTCCGAACATAGCGCCAATCTTTTTAAGGGACATATCCGTTAAGGAGCGCAGGGCGAAAATACAAAGGTTTCTGGCGTAAACTATATCCGCGTTTCTCTTTCCCGAAGTAAGCACTTCTTTTTTGACCGAGTATTTTTTGCAGATATAATCGAATATATTTTGCACTTTGTTATCCTGCGTCTGGGCGGTTTTCAAATATTCGCTCAGCACGGAAACAGCCATATCGAGAGTTATCTCTCTGTCCTCAATAAAGGAATGAGCCTTTAATTTTTTAATTGCGCCCTCTATCTGACGGATGTTGGTTTTAATATTTTCCGCCAAAAATCCCAAAACGTTATCGGGTATATCCACACCCATATCCACGCTCTTTTTCTTAAAAATAGCGGTTCTCAGCTCTGCATCCGGCGGTTTTATGTCCGCGATCAGGCCCATTTCACAGCGGCTTTTAAGCCTGTCCTCAAGGTTAATTTCCTTGGGCGGACGGTCGGATGTGATTATCACCTGCTTTTGCTGTTGAAAAAGTGTGTCTATGGTGTGGAAAAATTCCTCCTGGGTTTTGTCCTTACCCTCGATAAACTGAATATCGTCGATAAGCAAAACGTCCAGATTACGGTACTTTTCACGGAACGCCACGTTGGATTTCTGCACCAGCGAATCCACCATTTCCTGTGTGAATTCCTCACCGGTCTTATACAGTATGTCAGCATGTGGATTTCTGTCCCGCAGGTGGTTTACTATGGCAAAGAGCAGATGTGTCTTTCCAAGTCCCGGAGGGCCGTATATAAAGAGAGGGTTATACAGCTCGGCGGGATGCTCCGCTATGGCAAAGGATGCCTTCGCCGCCACCTGATTGGAAGATCCGATGACGAAATTATCAAAGGTGAAATTGGGGTTATAACGAAGCTTGTACGCCGTGTATTTGTTTTCGTCCTCTGTTTCTTCCTTTTTTTGCTCTCTCGGAGCGGCGGTCTTACTGCTCACGGTAACACGCACGTTGGAAAAGGTGTATTTTGCAAACGCCTCTTCCAGAGCGGTAAGATATCTGTTGTTAATGGTGTTTGCCGCCACCACGTCGGGTGTAAGAAGATCCGCTTGGGTAGGGGACATATATGTTAAAATGGTGTTTTTAAAAAGCCAGTTAAAGGAGGCGTCGGAACATTTGGTTTTCATTTCCTCAAGAACGGCAGCATATATCCGTTCTCTGTTTTCCGGGTTGTTGTAATCCATTTTTCACCTCTATAATATATAGTTATAGTTATATATATTATATTATATCACCTGTGTGTAAAAAAAGCAAGTTATTTTAATTAGGAATTCGGAACCCACCCCAAAAATCTTGCATATTTTTTGGGACCCCGGAACCCACCCCAAAAATCTTGCATATTTTTTGGGACCCCGGAATGAGGAATGAGAAATTATGGTAAAAATTCGCATCACGCGAATTTTAAATAATTAAATAATTAAAAAAATTTTTTGCGTAATGCAAAAAACGTACCGAAATTCCTCATTCCTCATTTCTCATTCATCATTTTTCTAAAAAACTCTTGACAAATTCGCACTTTTGTGGTTATAATATCCATTGCCTGTGTTCAGGCACAAATTTACGGCGCAAAAACAATTTACTTTGAATATTTATCAGGAGGTGCATTCCGAATGCTCAGAACATATCAGCCTAAAAAGATCCACAGACAGAAAGAACACGGCTTCAGAAAGAGAATGGCTACCGCTAACGGCAGAAAGGTTCTCAAGAGAAGACGCGCAAAGGGCAGAGCTCGCCTCACTTATTAATTTTTAAAAATTAATAAGTGAAAGTAAAAAGTAAAAGTTAAAAGTGAATAACTTCGGTAAAAAAACCGACGGTGTCGGTTTTTTTCCTTATCCGGGGTCCCCAAGAAAACACAGTTTTCTTGGGGTGGTATTCATTTATTATTGTTTTACTTAATTTTTTTAAAAAAGAGGTGTTTGTTTTGCAGGAGAGTAAAAAGGTAATTTCCCTCAAGCAAAATCACCTTTTCGGGTTGGCGTATGCAAAAGGAAAATGCCACACCCGTCAGGCGCTGGCGGTATATATTTTAAAAAACCGCCGTGCTTCCGCCAAGACGATGCTTGGCATAACCGTTTCGAAAAAACGGGGAAAAGCGGTAGAAAGAAACCGTGCAAAGCGGATAATAAGAGAGGCGTTCCGCCAACTTTATCCGCAAGTAAAGGAAGGATATATTATAGTGGCAGTCGCCCGACAAGGCTGTATGAATTCCACAAGCGCCGTTGTGTATTCACAGCTTAAAGATATATTGACCGGGGCGGCACTCCTTTGCGAGGATACGGAAAAAGACTATGTTTAAAAAAATATTTACCGCACCAATACGCTTTTATCAAAAACACGTATCACCCTCTCTGGGGGCAAACTGCCGTTTTTATCCCACCTGCTCTCAATACGCTATCGAGGCGATTGAGGAATGGGGCGTTATTATCGGCATTTTTTTAAGTATTTGGCGGCTTTTGCGCTGCCAGCCCCTCTGCAAGGGCGGGTATGATCCGGTCCCGAAAAGGAAGCGTTGAGCATCCTTCGGATGCGTGATATGTTGCGTACCGCAACGTGATATGAACACTCCGTGTTCGTGATATGTTGCTTCGCAACGTTTCGGTATGTTTTTTGCTTTACGCAAAAAAACAAATTAAATCAAAAAAGAAAAGAGAAAACAAAATTGAACATTATGGATATTTTTTACATACCGTTCGGGTATGTAATGAAAGGTTGTCTTTGGGTAGGCCAGAATTATTACTGGGTAGCCATAATCCTTTTTTCTCTCATTATGGAAGTTGTGCTTTTGCCTCTTTCCATCAAGCAGCAGAAATCTTCCGTTAAGCAGGCAACTCTCCGTCCCAAGGAGATCGCTATCAAGCGCAAGTACAAGAACAGAACAGACCAACAATCCCAGCAGCAAATGAATATGGAGATACAGGAAATGTATCAGAAGAACGGCTACAATATGTTTGGCGGCTGTCTTCCCCTCCTTATTCAGCTTCCCATTATTATGATACTTTACAGTATCGTACGCCAGCCTCTGCAGTACACCCTCTTTATGGATGACAGCCAGCTTGAGGTAATGTATAAAAATTCAATCGAGCTGTGCGAAACCGTAAAAGAGCAGGCAGATTACGAGCTTGATGAGCTCCTCAAAATCGAAGAGCCCACCGAAGAACAAAAAGAAAAGATAGAATTTATCAAGAATTTCTCCGCAGGACTTACCGTATATCAGCAGAATATGTGCGACAAGTACTATTACGATGAGGAAGCGGATAAATATACATTCTATTTTGAAGGCGACGAGGATATTCACGAAGATGCCAAAAAGAGCGTAAAGAACGAATATTACGTTGTTGCCATGACCAAGCATTTTGATATGTACGTTCGTGAGCCTCTTGAGGAGCAGGGACTCTGCGGTGAATTCCTTTCCGCTTCTACCGATGATATCCTCAAGACCGCTTTTGATTACGAAAAAACCGACGTATATTATAACGCTATTCAGGAGCTTCCCAATTACTCTATGTTCGGAAAGTCCCTGCTTGATACTCCCAGTATCAAGAATATCAACTGGCTCGTTATTATTCCTTTTTTGGTATTCCTCACCTCCTTTGCTTCCGCTTGGCTTTCCAGAAAGCTCCAGCCTCAGAATCTGGATGCGGACGGAAACCCCGTAAAGATGCCCGGCGGCAAGATGATGGAATGGGGTATGCCCCTTATGTCCCTTTTCTTTGCATTCAACTTCCAGGCGGCTCTGGGCGTTTACTGGGTATGGAGAAGCGTATTCTCTATGGGTAAACAGCTTATTTTCGCCAAGGTTTATCCCATCCCCACCTATACCGAGGAAGAGATAAAGGCGGCTATTAAAGAAGTAACCAAGACAAAGAAGAAAAAGAAGATCGTTATCGAAGTAGACGAGGATGACCATTCCTATGACGGATTAAAGGTTTCCGATGCTGCGGAGGGCGAAGAAGAAAAGCCCGCCGCCGGCACCAGAAAGATAAAAATGCTGACTGTTGATGATAGCGAGCTTCCTGCAAAGCGTTCTACCGGTCTTGATGAAAAGACCGAAAAGACAGATAAGGAGTAAGCAATGGTAAGAGAAGCTATTGTATCTGCCAAGACTATCGAAGCAGCCGTTGAACTGGGCGCGCAGGAGCTTGGCACAGAGCTTACCTCCGTTGAGTTTGAGGTTCTTGAGCAGCCCAGCAAGGGCTTTCTCGGCTTCGGCGCATCGGATGCAAAGGTAAGAGTATATATACAGGTAACCCCCGCAAGCAAAGCAGTTGAATTTGTTGAAAAGGTTTTGGGCGATATGGGCCTTACCGCGCAGGTAAGCGTTAAGGAAGAAAAAAAAGACGAAGCTACCCTTATCGTGTCCGGAAACGGCTTGGGCTCGCTTATCGGACGCCACGGCGAAGTTTTGGATTCTTTACAGTATCTTGCTTCCCTCGCCGCAAACCGCGTTTACGATGGATTTTACCGCATAACACTGGACGTTGAGGGATACCGCGAAAAGCGTGAGGAAACCCTCCGCCGCCTCGCACAGAAGCAGGCAGAAAAGGTACTTAAGTTTAAGAGAAGCTTTGCTCTTGAGCCTATGAATCCCTACGAAAGACGTGTTATCCATACCGAGATCCAGAAGATCGCCGGCGTGGCTACATATTCTATCGGACAGGACTCAGAACGACGCATAGTAATATGCCTGGAAGGCAAAGAGAAAAACCGTAAATAACGGCGACTGTCTAAACTTCCCAGACCGAAAAACGCAAACAGATAAATAAAAGTACGGCAAAGAAGGTTTTTCTCTTTGCCGTTTCTTTTTGTTCGTATTTATGTAGAAATCCGTTTTAAACGGATTTCTTTTTATTTTTATTTGCGTTTTTCTAAACGCTTTTACTTCGCTAGCTGTAGATTACTACAGCACGCTCGTAAAAGACGTTTTCTGCTTTGTTTATACAGCCGCTCGCTCAATCAGACTTTGGCTACTATAGACGTTACATATCAATAATTTAAATTAATTGTTTTTTGCACCGCAAAAAACTACCGACATTTCTCATTTCTCATTCATCATTCCTCATTAAAAAAATTACCTGCTCTTGCAGGTTAATTTTTTCTGTATCTTGTTTTGCGGCACAATTCCTCAAGTCTGTGCTTGCTTTCGCTTTCCTCAAATCCGTCCAGCATAATAATTGCGGCTTTAAGCAGATCGTCTGCCTTTTTTTCCGCTTTTTCTCTGCCCAGCAGGGTCACGAATGTGGCTTTATGGTCACGCTCGTCCTTACCTCGGGTTTTGCCGGTTTCGGATTCGGGGTCGGAATCCAAAAGATCGTCGGTTATCTGGAACAGCAGACCGTATATGCTTCCGAAATTTTCCGCTTTTTCCGTGTCCTTGCCTGCCGCCAATGCGCCCAGCATACAGGAAAGGGAAAGCAGGCATCCCGTCTTTAAGGACTGAAGCTGTATAAGATCTTCTAAATCTGTGGAAAATGTGGATGATATCAGGTCTATTTGCTGTCCCGCCATCATACCGCAGCCTTTTCTCGCAATAAGGGAAACCGCCTCCGCATTGGTCTTTCCGTCCAGATGCGGGTTGGATGCCGCCGTCCCGCAAGCCTTGAGAAGCAGAGTATCTCCCGCCAGAATTGCCGTTGCCTCACCGAACTTTACGTGGTTTGTGGGCATTCCGCGGCGAAGAACGTCGTTATCCATTGCGGGCAGATCATCGTGAATGAGAGAGGACGTATGTACCATCTCCACCGCCGCGCAGTAGGGAATGACGGGGGTAATGTCGCTGTTACCCGAAAGGAGGGTGTAAAACTCGCCGCACAGATAGGGGCGGATCCGCTTTCCTCCCGCGTTGACGGAATAGTTCATAGCATCATACAGCTTTTTATACGCCGCGTCCCGTGAGCAGGAAAGGGATTTTTTTAAATATTCGTTTACTCTTTGCGCAATAATTTCACGCATTGAAGCTTTCCTCCGTTATACCTGCGGCGGTTTCTGTAAGAATGCGCACCTTTTGTTCTGCCGCATCCAATTTTTGGGTGCAAAGCTTTACCAAAGCGTTGCCTTCTTCAAAAAGCTCAATACTTTTATCCAGAGGCAGAGAGCCGTTTTCAAGTCCCTTTACGATCTCTTCAAGACGTGCAAGGGCTTGCTCAAATGTATATTCCTTGTTCATTTTTTTATAGCCTCCATTTCTCCGTCGGATAACCGCAGAGTGAAAATATCACCCGAATTTATTTGGTCGATACTTTTAATAATCTTTCCGTCCTTATCAAAGGCGGCGCCGTAGCCCCGCGCCAGAATGGCAAGGGGGTTTAAGGATTCCAGCTTTGCGCACAGCGTGTCTTTTTTTGTATTTGCGCGGTGCAGGTAACCGTCCATTGTCCTGCACATACGGTTGTCAAGTGCGGAAAGGGCAAGCCGCTTTTCGTCAATGGCGCTTCTGGGTACCGTCATAGCACGGGATGACGCCAGCTCTTTAACCTGCACACGTCTGTCCTTAATATACATATTAAGTATACTCTCCAGCCGCTTTGACACGTTCAAAAGCTGTCTTTTGGTGTCTTTTGCATCGGGCACGGCGATCTCCGCCGCCGCACTCGGTGTAGGCGCACGCTTGTCCGCCACGAAATCCGCAATGGTGAAATCCGTTTCGTGTCCCACCGCGCTTATTACGGGAATACGGCAGGCAAATATTCGGCGTGCCAGCGCTTCGTTATTGAACGCCCAAAGGTCCTCAATACTTCCGCCCCCTCTGCCGATAATTATTACGTCGCACTTTCCCTCTTTATCAAAAAAGTCGATAGCTTTTATCAGGTCCGCAGGGGCGTTTTCACCCTGCACCAAAGAGGGGTACAGCCGTATCTCCGCCGCAGGGAAACGCCTTCCCGTTACGGTGATCATATCCCGCACCGCAGCCCCCGTGGGCGCGGTAATAATGCCGATACGGTGGGGAATTTTCGGTATGGGCTTTTTGTATCTTTCGTCAAACAAGCCCTCTTCCGCTAATTTTGCCTTTAACTGCTCGAATGCGATGTAAAGGCTTCCCACCCCGTCGGGCGTCATTTCGGAAACGTATAATTGGTATTTTCCTTGGGCGGGATATGCGCTTATCCGCCCGCGGCAAATTACCTTCATTCCGTTTTCGGGCTTGAAGGTTATCCGGGAAAGGTCATATTTAAACATAACCGCAGGTATTAAGCTGCCCTCGTCCTTAAGGGTAAAAAATACGTGCCCCGTGCGGTTGGGGGAATAATTGCTAATCTCACCCTTAACGTATATGTCCCGCAAAGGAGGTATGTTTTCGAGGATGCCTTTTATGTAGTTGTTTAATTGGGTGACGGTAATAGCTTTTTGTTCCACGTTATCTCCAAGGAAATGAGGAATGAGGAATGAGGAATGAGAAATTACGGAAGATTTTTGCGTTTTACGCAAAAATCAACCATCATTCCTCATTTAGCGATGCTTTGCATCGCGTCGCATTCCCGGGGTTCCCCACAAAACCTGCGGTTTTGTGGGGTGGGTTCCTCATTCATCATTAATTAATAATACCGGCTAAAACTCCATTGATAAAGCTTACTGCCTTTTCATCATCATACTTCCTCGCCAGCTCCAGTGCTTCGTTAACGGCGATCTGTTTTTCGGTGCCGAGATAGATTATCTCGTATACGGCGAGGCGCAGTACGGAAAGGGACACTCTGGAAATTCTGTCCAGCGACCATTTTTCCGCCGCGGCGGAAATGCGAAGATCCAATTTTTGCTTGTTTTCGCAAACTCCGTTAAACAGAGCGGAAGCGAATTCGGAAACCTTTTCTTCCCGAATTTCTCTTGCTTTTTCAATGATCTCATCGGTGCTTACTTCGGGGGAAAACGTCTGCTCGTAAATGAGGCAAAGAGCCGCCTCGCGGGATTCACGTCTTGTCATAGCTTTTATTCTCCGGATAAGAATATATTTTAACGGTTAATTATACCACGCAGAATAACAAAAAGCAATAAAAACAAATTTAAAATAATGTTGACTTTTTATACATTTCTATATATAATATATTCACAAGCAAATTTAAAGGAGTACATATTATGAACAAGACACTTTTCGGTATTCTTACCATTCTGTTCAACGCATACGGTGTTCCCTGCTTCATTCAGGGTCAGACCAAGGCAGGCGTTATCAGAATAGTTCTTTCCTGCGTAACCTTCGGTGTTATGTCTACCGTTAACGGTATCATGGGTATCATCCAGGGTATCAAGGTTCTCCGGATGACCGAGGAAGAATTCCAGGCAAAGCTCGGCACCATCGATATGGGTATCCCCAAGATGATCAAGGAAGAAACCGCTGAATAAGAATCACCCCAAAAACGCAAGCGTTTTCGGGGAACCCCGAAATTTTTGCAAAAACAAAATCCCGTGGAACCACGGGATTTTATTTTTTTATAATGATGAATGATGAATGATGAATGACCCACCCCACAAAACCTGCGGTTTTGTGGGGTGGGTTCCTCATTCCTCATTTTTCTTTTACTTTTAACCAATATTCCTTCATGGCTTGCTCGGTTTTATTGGTTCCGTGGACATAGTACACCTTGTCCTTCAGCTCGTCGGGCAGGTACTGCTGTTCCACGTAGTTATTGGGATATGCGTGGGGGTATTTATACCCGCCTCTGCCCAGCTTTTGCGCGCCGGAATAATGTGTATCCTGCAAATGGGAGGGAACGGAAACTGCGTGTCCGTTTTCCACGTCCTCCATTGCCGCCCAATATGCCGCAGATGCGGAATTACTCTTTGGTGCGGTGGCAAGAAGAATGGTGGCTTCTGCCAGAGGCAAGCCCGCCTCGGGCAGACCGAGGTGAAGTGCCGAATCCACGCAGGCTTTTACCGTACTCATCGCCTGAGGGTAGGCAAGTCCTATATCCTCTGCGGCGATAACCAGCAGCCGTCTGCAGGGTGAAAGGAGATCTCCCCCCGCAAGAAGACGGGCTAAGTAATGTATGGCGGCGTTCTCGTCGCTGCCGCGAATGGACTTTTGAAAAGCGGAAAGTATATCGTAATGCACGTCCCCGCTTACGTCAAACCGCATACCGCTTCTCTGAATAAGAGCGGACGCAAAATCCTTTTCGATCTCGTCACCCACGCTGGCGTAATACAGATTTTCAAGTGCGGTGAGGGATTTTCTCACGTCCCCGCCGCAACCGGATGCAATATCCAAAAGCAAGGTGTCATCGCACTTTTTGTTACCGTGCGTTTGCTCGTTCAAAGCAAGCAGACCCCGTTTTAAGGTTTTAAGACATTCTTTTGGGGACACGGGCTTGAATTCAAAAACCGTGCTTCTGGAAAGTAACGCTCCGTAAAGGGCGAAATATGGGTTTTCCGTGGTGGAGCAGATAAGGGTAACTCTGCCGTCCTCCACGTATTCCAGCAACGCCTGCTGCTGTTTTTTGTTGAAATACTGAATTTCATCAATATACAGCAGTATTCCTCCTGCGGAAAACAGGCTGTCCGTTTCCTGCAAAACCTCTTTCACGTCGGAAAGAGATGCGGTGGTGGCGTTTATGCGGAAAATCTGCTTGTCCGTCAGCTTCGCCGCGATATTTGCAAGGGTGGTCTTTCCCGTGCCGGGGGGACCGTAAAATATCATAGAGGGCAAATGTCCGCTTTCCAATATGCGGCGCAAGGGCGCGCCGTTTTGTAATAAATGCTCCTGACCTGCCATTTCGGCGAGAGTCGTGGGGCGGATTGTGTCAGCTAAAGGCATAGTACACCTGTATTGAAATGAGGAATGAGAAATGATGAATGATGAATGATGGTTGATTTTTGCCTATGGCAAAAATCTTCCGTAATTCCTCATTTAGCTCTTGCTTGCAAGAGCGGCGCATTCCCGGGGTTCCCCACAAAACCTGCGGTTTTGTGGGGTGGGTTCCTCATTCCTCATTATTATTTCTTGTTCTTAAACGTAAACTTACTCTCTTGGTTATTAAACAGCCGCTTAATATTGCTTCTGTGCATAAATATCACAAACAGACCGACTACGAGGGCGAAGATAAGGGAAAACGGGTCTTTTCCCTGATATCTTGCGTACATAGCGGCAGGATATGCGAATGCGGCTACGATAGAAGCCAGAGAAACGTATCTGGTAAGAAGCAGTACCGCAAACCAGATTATGAGAAGTATGGCAAACACCATAGGGTCAAGAAGCAGAATAAGTGTGGCGGCGGTAAGCACGCCCTTTCCGCCCTTGAAGCCGTACCAGCAGGGGAGGATATGACCTATAATGCAAAACAGACCTGCGATATATGCGCCGGGCACGTGTCCCAAAAACATACCGATACCCACTGCGGCAACCTGCTTGCCCATATCCCCAAGGAGGGTATATCCTGCGGCGCCCCAGCCGTAGACACGCTTCATATTGGTAAGACCTGCGTTGCCAGAGCCGAAGCCGCGGATATCCTTGCCGTACTTTTTCTTGCTCACGATTATCGCTGTGTTAATGCTTCCCAGCAGATAACCGCAAACCATACACAAGAGGAAATATATCATTTGTCCGTAAAAGGGGATAAAGATATAGTTTCCGATAAACATCAGATCAACGAGATAGATCATTTATTGCTTTCTCCTTTCTGCTTTACCGTCATTCTTATGGGAGTTCCCGTAAAATCAAAGGCATCCCGCAGGCAGTTTTCCAGATATCTTCTGTATGAGAAATGGAACAGCTCCGCAGAGTTTACGAATACAACGAAGTTGGGGGGATTAACACCCGTCTGGGTCATATAGTATATCTTTAATCTTCTGCCTCTGTCGGAGGGAGGCTGAACACGGTTGGTGGCATCGTTAAGGAGATCGTTAAGCACACCCGTGGTAATACGTCTTCCGCTGTTGGCGTAAACCTCGTTTATGAGGGGGAACAGTTTTTCCACTCTTTGTCCCGTTTTTGCGGAAACAAACATAAGGGGCGCATAGGTCATATATGAAAGGGCTTCGTACACCTTGCGGCGGAACGCGTTTACGGAATCGTTGTCCTTTTCAATGCTGTCCCATTTATTTATAACTATAATGCAGGCTTTTCCGCTTTCGTGGGCGATACCTGCAATTCTCTCGTCCTGTGCGGTAACGCCTTCGTTGGCATCTACCATAAGCAGACACACGTCTGCCTTTTCCACAGCCATCTTGGCGCGGAGCACGGAATATCTTTCGATATCATCTTCGATTTTTGCGTTTCTGCGTATACCTGCGGTATCTATGAAGGTGTATTTTCCGTATTTGTTTTCTATATAGGTATCAATAGCATCTCTGGTAGTGCCGGGCATATCGGAAACGATAACTCTTTCTTCTCCCGCAATACGGTTTACAATAGAGCTTTTGCCTGCATTGGGCTTGCCGATAACAGCAACCTTTATACCCGTGTCGCTTTCCGTTCCGTCCTTGTCGTCGGGCAGATATTCAACGACCTTATCAAGTATATCACCGCTTCCCGTTCCGTGGAGGGAGGAAAGGGGAATAGGGTCATCATCAAAGCCCAGCTCGTAAAACTCATAGAATTCGGGAGGGAGCGCGCCCACGGAATCCACCTTGTTTACACAAAGCACCACGGGCTTTCCGCTTTTTTTAAGCATGGTGGCAATATCGCGGTCATTGGCGGTAACACCCGTCATAAGCTCGCACATAAAAATTATAACGTCCGCGTGGGAGATAGCCACCTGCGCCTGCTCACGCATCATACGCAAAAGGTTGGAATCGGTCTTGGGCTCGATACCGCCTGTGTCAATGAGCGTCATTGTAACACCGTTCCAGGTGATCTCGTGGTATATTCTGTCGCGGGTAACGCCGGGGGTATCGTCAACAATGGAAATGCGCTTTCCCGTTATTTTGTTAAAGAAGGTAGATTTACCTACGTTAGGTCTGCCTACGACGGCAACAACACCTTTTGACATAGCTCGTATCCGTCCTTTCCTGCTATAATTGTCTTTACTTTAAGATTTTTTCTTACTTGGCGTAATTTTACGTCATCAAGGAACACTTCTTCGTCCGCTTTAAACATATTGGCGGGGAGCAGCAGGTATCCGCCCTCTTCCACCTTGCCCGCAAGTTGGTCGAGAAGGTCCTTCCCCGTTATCAGTCCGCTTACTGTAATGTTCTTTCCAAAGAAGCGGTTTTCTATTTCAAACACGGTGCAGTCGAGGTTTGCAAACTTTTCTTTTGCCGTGTCTATAAGCCTTTTTATTGTGGGGTACGCCGCTTTTCCCGTGGCGATATATATTTTTTCTCTCGAGCAGGAATCACTGTATTCCAGCTCGTCCAGAAATTCGTCCTCAAAGGACCGTAACATTCCTACCCCGTTTTCGATCTGGGGGTAGTCCTCGTAATATTCGGCGCCGGGAATGGGAAGTCCTGCCAAAAGATAAAATTCATCGGATGCGAAGACCTTTCTCATTCCGAACTTTTCCACAGTTTTATCCCCATATTTGTTGATAATATCGAGAGTTTCTTTTGCACTCTCTTTATCGTAGGGGGTGAGAGGGTACAGACCTTCTCTGTGGTCGGTAAGTCCTGCAGGCACGCAGGCGCAGGATTCAAGATGCTCGTAGGAGATAAGGTCGGTAAGGCTTCTTTCCAGCTCTTTGCCGTCATTAATACCTCTGCACAGCACCAACTGTGCGTTTATCTGTATGCCCCCATCGTTAAGGCGGGGGATAAAGGAGAGAACCTCGCCCGCAAAGCGGTTTTTCATCATCTTCACACGCAGTTCGGGGTTGGTGGTGTGTACGGAAATGTTCACGGGGGAAAGGCGCATTTTAATAATACGGTCAATTTCCTTTTCCGTAAGGTTGGTTAATGTTACGTAGTTACCCTGCAGGAAGGAAAGGCGCTCGTCATCGTCTTTAAAATATATGGTTTCCCGCATTCCCTTGGGGTTTTGGTCAATAAAGCAAAACATACATCCGTTGCGGCACCGTCTTTTATCGTCCATAAGATAGGTGCAAAACTCCATTCCCGGGTCCTCGTATTCCCCTTTGCCCAAAAAAATGCGCAAGGTTTCATCCCCTCGCTTTACTTCCAGCGAGAGGGCTACTTCGGATGTATAAAATTGATAATCCAATACGTCGTTAACCTCGTTTCCGTTTACCGTGAGAATTGCATCTCCGGAACGGATACCTGCTTTGTCGGCAGGAGAATGAGGAATGATACCTGTTACGAAAACCATAATTGACTCCAAAAATGAGGAATGAGAAATGAGGAATGAGAAATGAGGAATGAGAAATTACGGAAGATTTTTGTTCGCAGAACAAAAATCAACCATCCCGGGGTTCCCCGAAAACGCTGTGCGTTTTTGGGGTGGGTCATTCATCATTTAGCGATGCTTTGCATCGCGTCGCATTCATCATTCATCATTAAAAATGAACGCGTCCCAATAATTTAAAAAGGCGGTATTATACCCGCCTTTTTTAAAACAAACTTATTCCTCTACAGCGAGAACTTCCTTGCCGTGATAAACTCCGCACTTCTTGCAGACTCTGTGGCTAAGCACGTATTCACCGCACTTGGGGCACTTTGTCATACCGGGGAGGGTGAGCTTCCAGGTAGATGAACGTCTTTTATCTCTGCGTGCTTTAGATGTTTTTCTCTTAGGTACTGCCATTTCTTGACGCCTCCTTTAAGTTATGTAAAAAATTTTATTCTTCCAAATTATTAAGGTATTCCCGCAATTTTGCAAGTCTGGGATCTGTTTTGTCCTCGACACAGGAGCAAGATGTGTCATTAAGGTTGGCACCGCACTTGGGGCACAGTCCCTTACAGTCCTCTTTGCACAAAAAGCGCACCGGCATTTCCATATAAACCGCTTCCTCGACAGCTTCTCTTATATCCATATCTCCGTTTTCGGAAGCGAGGATATAATCGTCGTCCTCTTGGTTAAGGCTTTGGGCAACCGGACGGGAAAAACACGCTTTTAAATTTTGTTTTGTGCTGCAGGAGCATCTTCCGCAGGTAGCGGAAAACTCCATATCCACCTCTCCCTCAAGGAGCATATAGCCCGAGAAGTTTTTAACCTTTCCCGTGGTTTTATACTTTCCCTCGGTAATGTCGGGGGAAAATCCCCGCATATCCTCAGTAAAGCAAAAAGAGATATTATCTTTTTCTCCGCGCAGGAGTGGTAGTATATTAATTTTCATTTGCACAGTACCTTTCATTATATATACAAGGGTTGGATTTGTCAACAGTTTTTTTAAAGAAATTTGCGTAAAACGGGCATTTTTCAGAAGTTTTTTCGCATAAAAGGGTTACCTGCGGGGGAACATAAACCTGTAAAGGTGGTGTAATATATGTTTATGCGTTGCAGTAAAAAAGAAAAATGCCGTATCCTTTTAGCACATATTTTGGGTCTTATGGTGGGCGGCGCCGTTATCTGCGCGGTAATGTCTTGCAGAAAGAAGCGCACTCCGGCGGATAAGATAAAGAGAGCGTTTAAGGAGCTCGAAGAGAAGTTAGAGGTTTGATAAAATGAGGAATGATAAATGATAAATGATGAATGATGGTTGATTTTTGCGTAAAACGCAAAAATCTTCCGTAATTTCTCGTTCCTCATTCCTCATTCCTCATTACATATTCCAATTAATCTTTCGTCTTCCCCATTCACTCCGCCCAGCATTCTCTTTTCTGCTTGCAGGCGGACTTTTTCTTTCCATTTTTCATAAGCCTCTGTTTTCGGGCGGATATGCCCTAAAAATAAGTCGGAATATGTATAGGGGGTGTTTTCCCCCGTTTTTTTAGCTTTTATTATACAGTATACCTTTTCACCCTCGGTAACGAAGCGTTCGTCGGTAACGGTATACCCGTTTTCAAACAAAAATCTGCGCAGCTTGTCCGCTCCCGTCATGGGCTGTAATATCAGCGTATCGGGGGTTATATTTTTACCTTCGGAAATAATATTTGCAATGGTTTCTCCCCCCATACCGCAAATGCAGGCGAGGGAGTATTTTTTACATATATTTTTAAACCCGTCGGAAAGCGCGCATTCGCACTCCACGCCATAGGATAATATATTTTCTCTGGCGTTGTCAAGAGGGCCTACACGTATATCAGCCGCGCACGCCGTCTTCGCCTTGCCCGTTTTAAGCAAATATATAGGTAAATATCCGTGATCCGTGCCGATATCTATGATGGAATCCGTTTTTTCGATAAGGTCAGCGACGGCTTGCAGTCTGGGTGAAAGCATAGGTTTTTACTCCGTAAATGGTAATGAGGAATGAGGAATGAGGAATGAGGAATGAGGAATGAGAAATTACGGAAGATTTTTGCCGAAAGGCAAAAATCAACCATCCCGGGGTTCCCTGAAAACGCTATGCGTTTTGGGGGTGGGTCATTCATCATTTAGCACTCGTTTTACGAGTGCGTCGCATTCATCATTCCTCATTTTAATTATATCTAAAGCAAATTCTATTCATCTCAGCATAACGCTGCTTATCCACCGAATCCAAAAACTCCTGCGTTGCTCTGAATCTCCACTGTCCTTCGGGGACACCGGGACGGTTCATACGTGCGTCCTCGCCAAAGCCCAGCATATCCTGCACGGGCAGGACTGCCAAAAAGGAATTGGAACGCCACAGAGTTTCGATAATGCTCTTCACAGCAGGCGCGTTCACACCGCCCTCGCCCCAGTTGCCGCCACCGAAACGGCAGTATTTAAGGGCAAATTCTCTGTCCTCGGGGGATGCGGAATACAGCCAGCCGAGGAGCGTATCGTTATCGTGAGTGCCGGTGTACGCCACCGAATTCTCGGGGTAATTGTGGGGGATATGAGATGAATTATCGTTTGGTGTAAAGCCGAACTGGATTATCCGCATACCTGCGTAGCCCGTGTCCTCGAGAAGCCGGATAACGTCCTCGCCGAACTCGCCAAGATCTTCTGCGATAATGTCCGCTTCGGGCACAGCCTTTTCAATACTCTTGAAAAGTGCGATTCCGGGACCCTTTTCCCACTTTCCGTTGCGGGCGGTTTCTTCCTTGCCGTCTACGGACCAGTAGGATGCAAGCCCGCGGAAATGGTCGATACGCACGGTATCGTACAATTCCATACTGGCTTTTATACGCTTGCACCACCAATCATAACCCGTGGATGCAAGGTAATCCCAATCGTACAAGGGGTTGCCCCAGAGCTGACCGTCCTCGCTGAAATAATCGGGCGGTGCTCCTGCCACGTTGGAAAGAGAAAAATCCTCGTTTATCTTAAACACCTTTCCGCCCTGCCAAACGTCGGCGGAATCGGAATAAACGTATATGGGAATATCGCCGATGATCTTTATGCCCGCTTCGTTTATCTCTTTTTTCGTTCTTGCCCATTGGTCGAAAAACATACATTGGCAAAAAGCGTAAAAGTTTACACGGTCTGAAACGGGGCGCGCTTTTTCAAAATAAGCGTCCTCGCCCCACTGAGGGAAAGGCTTGTCATCGTGCTTTTCTTTTAAAGCGAGGAATTTGCAGTATCCCTGCACCTGCTCGTTCAAAAGTGGGTAAAAGCTTTTTTTGCTCTCTTCCGTAAGCCCTGCATAGGCCTTTTCCAAAAGGTTTTTCGTGGTGCGGGCGGCAAACTCATAGTCCGCCACGTGGGGAGAGCCGTAATATATACATTCTTTAATATCCTCGGGAGTAACGTATCCGTCCTCACACAGCATATCGGGGGATATATACAGCATATTTCCGCCGAACGCGGAAGGGGATGCGTAAGGGCAATCCCCGGGCCCTACGGGATTAAACGGCAGTACCTGCCAGCGGGAAAATCCCATGCTTTTTATAAAATGGGCAAATGCCACCGCCTCTGTCCCGAACTTTCCGATACCGTACTTGCCGGGCAGGGAGGAAATATTAAGCAGAACTCCGCTCTCTCTGGTTTTTTTCATAATACACCTGTTGTTAATGAGGAATGAGGAATGCGACGCTCTTGCAAGCAAGAGCTAAATGAGGAATTTCGGTAGCTTTTTTGCGTAAAGCGCAAAAAAGGTTTCCACCCCGGGGTTCCCCGAAAACGCTATGCGTTTTTGGGGTGTGTGATTCATCATTTCTCATTTATCATTCCTCATTTATTTACGCGCATACTTTAAATTTGTTTCCGTACACATTCCTGAACCAATCCTTTTCGGGCAGAGTGTCTGCCAGAGGGACGAGGAACGTGGCTTTATTTGTGGTGGAAACAGCGTATCCGCCTCTTATATAGTATACACATTTAATATCGTTTTTTCCGTACTTTTCGGTAATTTCTCCTGCGGAGATGGTAAAAGTGCCGTTTTTGGTAAAGGATGCGGTATAAACGGTAAGAGATTTTCCGTAAACCAGCTTATAACGGCTTTTAATATACTTTTTCTGTACGAAGGGCACCATCACCGTAACCAGAACGACCGCGCCGCCCAGGAAGGTGATATTCATATCCTTATACAAAATCCCCACAAGCGCCGCAAGCAGTCCTGCCACGGTAACCGCCACGAGGCTTATCGTCCGCGCAAGGCGGTAATTCTTTATGCGAAAAAGAGAAAAATAACAATATTCCGCAAAAAGCGAAGGGGAAATACGGTAGGTTACACTTGCGTTACTCATTCTTCTGTGATCACCTCAAACTTATACCCAACGCCCCAAACGGTTTTGAGTATCCATTTTTCGGATGCGCCTTCCAATTTCTCGCGCAGGCGCTTGATGTGAACGTCAACGGTGCGGCTGTCGCCCAGATAATCAAAGCCCCAGACCTTGTCAAGAAGCTGATCGCGGGTGAAAACGCGGTTGTAGTTTGCGGCAAGGAAATACAGCAGCTCCAATTCCTTGGGAGGCAGCTCAACTACCTTTCCTTTGATCTTAAGCTCGTATTTCTGGCGGGAAATTTCCAGATTATCAAAGCGGATAATCTCTCCGTCGGATGCATCGCGGTTTACGTATCTGCGAAGCACTGCCTTTATGCGGGCAAAAACTTCCTTCATATCAAGGGGTTTAACGATAAAATCGTCTGCGCCCAGCTCAAGACCAAGCACCTTGTCTATAGTTTCGCCCTTTGCGGTGATCATTATAATGGGACGGGAGGACTGCTCGCGTATCTCGCGGCATACCTGCCAGCCGTCCTTAACGGGCATCATAACGTCAAGAAGCACCATATCGGGCTCGTATGCGCGGAACGCGTTTATACCTGCCTGACCGTCATTTGCGGTGCGTACCTCGTATCCCTCGCGCTCCAGATACATTCTGAGTAGCTCGCATATGTTGTTATCATCGTCTATAACCAATACTTTTGTCATATGTTGTTTACCTCCGTTTTAAAAGTCATTTTAAACGGTAATTTACCGCTCAAGCGCATTTTAGCATATATTCACGGTTTTGTCAAGGCGTGTTATAAATTTCGTTTAAAGTTTGTAAATAAAAAATATGTATCAAAGTTTATAATAGAAATGAGGAATGAGGAACCCACCCCACAAAACCTGCGGTTTTGCGGGGAACCCCGGGAATGCGACGCATCGCTTTGCGATG
>CAZAJX010000018.1:0-40061 GCA_964485815.1 uncultured Oscillospiraceae bacterium | reverse complement strand
GCATCTTTCAGAACCTATGATGAAATAAAAGAAGACGGCAAGCTGGTAGTTGCTACCAACGCAACCTTCCCCCCTTACGAATTCAGAGATGATAACGGCGATTTCGCAGGTATCGATATCGAGATCATGCAGGCTGTAGGCGAATATCTCGGTCTTGAGATTGTGATAACCGATATCGAATTCGACGCGATCATTACTTCCGTAAGCTCCGGCAAGGCTGATATCGGTATCGCAGGTATGACGGTTACCGAGGAAAGACTTGTAAACGTAGATTTTTCCGATACTTACGCAACCGGTAAGCAGGTTGTTATCACCGCTTCCGATTCCGGCATAAACGGCGTTGCAGACCTGGCAGGCAAGAAGGTGGGCGTACAGACCGGCACCACCGGCGATATCTACGCTTCCGACGACGATACCATCGGCTCCGTTGAGCAGTTTAACAGCGGTACCGAAGCTGTTCTCGCTCTCTCTCAGGGTAAAATAGACGCAGTTATCATAGATAACGAGCCCGCAAAGAAGTATATCGAAAAGTATGAAAATCTCGTTATTATCGACGAAGAGTATACATACGAAGAATACGCAATGTGTATCGCAAAGGGCAATACCGAGCTTGTAGAAAAGATAAACGAAGCTCTTAAGGCTCTTAAGGACAGCGGCGAACTGCAGAAGATCATCGATAAGTATATCGCGGCTGAATAAAAAGGAATATTACTGAAATGGCTGATTTTTTCAAAAATTTAGCCGATCAGTTTGTGTTTAACTTTATTGAGGGGGACAGGTGGAAGATCATTCTTGATGGTTTACTTGTAACCCTCAAAGTTACGTTATTCGCAGCCCTGATCGGCGTGGTATTGGGCTTTTTGGTAGGTCTTATAAGGGCAAACCGAGAGCGAAACGGAAGAAGCCGTAATTTCCGCTTTTTCCGCCTTGAATGGCTGTGCGATATTTACGTTACCGTTATCCGCGGTACTCCCGTAATGGTTCAGCTTCTTATTATATATTTCGTAGTGTTCGCATCGGTGGATATAGATAAATCCTTGGCGGCAATAATTGCCTTTGGATTTAACTCCGGCGCATACGTTTCGGAAATTTTCCGTTCCGGTATACTTTCCATAGATATAGGTCAGACAGAAGCGGGCAGAAGCCTTGGACTCACCTCTGCACAGACTATGGTAAAGGTAATTTTGCCTCAGGCGATCAAAAACGCACTTCCCGCTTTGGGTAATGAAATGATAACCCTTTTAAAGGAAACCTCGGTTGTCGGTTATATCGGCTTGGTGGACCTTACCAAATCATATTCTATTATCCAATCCCGAACTCTTTCGGCATTCTGGCCTCTAATTGCCATTGCGCTTATTTATCTTGTAATGGTAATAGGACTCACAAAGCTGCTTGGCATTTTGGAAAGGAGGCTGCGTCAGAGTGATAAGCGTTAAAAACCTTTCAAAAGATTTCGGCGAATTGCAGGTACTTAAAAACATTGATTTAGAGATCAAAAAAGGCGAAAAGGTGGTTATTATCGGTCCTTCGGGAAGCGGTAAATCCACCCTTCTGCGTTGCCTTAACCTGCTTGAAACTCCTACCGAGGGCAGTATATATCTGGACGGAACCGAAATTACCGATAAAAAGTGTAATATCAACCATATCCGCCGCAAGATGGGAATGGTGTTCCAGAACTTTAATCTGTTCCCTCATATGACGGTTACGGAAAACATAACCCTCGCACCTGTGGTGACAAAGAAACTTACCAAAGCGGAAGCGGCGGAAAAGGCTTTGAAGCTGCTTGAACGTGTAGGTCTTTCCGATAAGGCAAACTCCTATCCCGCCCAGCTTTCCGGCGGTCAGAAACAGCGTATCGCCATTGTCCGTGCTCTTGCTATGGACCCCGAGGTAATGCTGTTTGACGAACCCACCTCCGCCCTCGACCCCGAAATGGTAGGGGAGGTATTGGAGGTTATGCGGGAATTGGCGGAAAACAATATGACTATGGTAGTGGTGACTCACGAAATGGCGTTTGCCCGCGAAGCCGCAACCAGAGTTCTGTTTATGGACGAAGGTCATATTCTGGAGGACGCCCCTCCCGAGGAATTTTTCGAAAACCCCAAAAACCCCAGAGTAAAAGAGTTTCTTTCAAAAATTTTGTGATCATTGCTCGAAAAATAAAGTACACTCCGTAAAAAGAGTGTACTTTTTTCATTGTTTGTGATATACTGTAACAAACATATTTTGGCGGTGCTTTTATGGATATGGACAGACTTTTTAACGAATGTGAAAGACTGAACGAGAAATACCTTTCTTTTTTAATTGATATTTGCAATATCTCCAGCAAATCTGACAATAAGGCGGGCGTGGACGCCGTATGCGCCTTCTGCGCCGACTTTGCCGAAAAGCAGGGGTACAAGGTCAAAACGGAAAAAATAAGCGGATCGGGCAACGTGATGTCCGCTACCCTTAATCCCGATGCATCGGGAGCGCCCGTGTGCGTTTCCGCTCATATGGATACCGTGCATCCCGAGGGATTGTTCGGTATAAAACGGGAGGGGAATAAGCTTATCGGCCCCGGCACATATGATTGCAAGGGCGGTATCGCGGTAGGATTTTTGCTTATGGAAGCGCTCAAAAACTGCGGATACACCCAATCCCCCGTAAAAATAATCCTCCAGAGCGACGAAGAGGTGCAATCCCTTTCCTCCAACCTGCGCACGGTGGAATTTATGTGCGAGGAAGCGGCAGGCGCAAGAGCGTTTTTCAATCTGGAGGGCAGAATAGATGGCAAGATAACCACATCCCGCAAGGGCATTTTGCGCTATAAATACGATATCACGGGAATTCCCGTCCACGCAGGCACATATTTCGGCGGCGCGTCCGCTGTCAAGGAAGCCGCCCACAAGGTGTTGGCGATCGAGGAAAAGTCCGCTGTCGGCGGTATTACCTACAACTGCGGTATTATCAAGGGCGGTACGGTTATGAACACCGTCCCCGAAAACTGCACCGTTTGTATGGATATCCGTATCCGCACCGAAGCGGATATAAAAGAAGCGGAGGAAAACCTCTTTGCCGTAGGCAATGCCGTGTTTGTGGAGGGAACCCATACCGTTACCTCCAAGGTGTCCTCCCGTCCCCCTATGGAGAGAACGGACAAAAACGCTTTACTGTTTGCGGATATTCTGTCCGCTTCCCGTAAATACGGTCTGGGCGAGTTCGAAGAAAACTCCGTAACCGGCGGTTCGGATGCGGCGTATACCACCATCGCAGGTATCCCCACCGTAGACGATATGGGACCTTTGGGCGGAGATTACCACACCACCGATGAATGGATAGATATCCCCTCCATTTCAGGCAGCGCAAAGATAATAGCGGCTTATATAGTTTCCTAAAACAACTAAGCGCGCCCCGCAGGGCGCGCTTAACTTCACTCGTGCCGCCGACACGAACTTCACTGCGAAGCAACTTCACTTTTGCTTTTAGCAAAAACTTCACCCCGAAATTACTTCGGGGTGATATTTTTCGGGGGTCCCCAAAAATGCGTTAGCATTTTAGGGGTAAATTTTAATGTCCTTTAGGGTCAAGTGGGTTGCTTCCTTCTATACGGGATTCAAATACGTAAACCGTGTAGTAGGTTTCATTTTTGTTAAGGGCGGTTTCGTATTCAAGACGACCGTGTTCGTTGTGGATCGTGGCTATCTTTCCGACTTTCTGAAGGTAATACTTTGCAACCTCAAACTCGGTTTCCAGCGCTTCGACAAGCGCCTTGATTTCGTTTTGCTCTGCCTTTATAAGCACGGCGGAAAAATAGTTAATGCCGTTTCCGTTGCCGTTCAGCTTCCCGTAAACGGACTTCGTTTCCAAAATCTCATACCCTTCGGCTTGTACGATCTCCTTAAAATCCGTTTCAAAACTTTTAAGTATAAAGTTGTTCCAATTCAAAAAGGTGAAAATGGCAGACGATATTATCAACACCGCCGCCAACAACGCAAATACGGATGTTATTACGGCTTTTGCCGTGTTTTTTTGTGCTTTGCTTTTCATTTTTTTCTTCCTTTTTTCGTTTTACGGAAGTTCAAAGGTTTTTGAAACCTGCTTATGCCCGTCGTAATATTCCACGGTAACGCTGTTTTCTCCCCACGTTACAGTATAGTCGCCGTTCTTGAAAGGAAACACCGTGCTATCCGCTGAGGTGGAGCCAAGCTGCTTTTCGGTTTTTAAAAAGCCGTTTTCTTTGTAATATATCTCTGCTCCGCACACACTGCCGCCGTCCCATTCTTTGATTATCAGCGCACCGCTTTCATCGGGATTTTGGATAACTATATCCGGTAAATATGCTTCGCTGTTTCTAAAAGCGAGTATGACGCACAGCAAATATATCCCCGCAGCCAACACCGCCGCGGCAATTACGCCGATAACAGAAAAAGTAATGATCTTTTTTGTCTTTGTCATATATTCTCCTCCTTATTCGTTGTTTTTGTTAGATATTAAAAAGTCAGTGAACGCATCAGTGAATGCATCTTGGTGAGTATCATTAATATTGTATTCGTCGAGAATAGGCCATTTCACGAAAACAACAGAACGGTCATCACAATATACTGATATCTTATCGTTTAATTCAGCTTCAGATAGATCTCCGATCCATGAAGTGAATCGTTTTTGTGCCACGGTTCCTGAGGTTCCAGTATAATAACCCCTGATTATAGATGATAATTGTGTTCCAGTGGTGATGTTAGATGCAGAAAGAAGCGCATAGAGATTGCAAGCGTCCATATCGGAAATGATATCGGTATAAGAACAAAAATACGTATCATTGCCAATCATAGGATAAAACGAATTGTAGATATCCTCATATGAGGAATGATTGTTACCAGCATCATAATAATCGCGAATTAACGCTTGGAAATCACCTGCCCATCCGCTGAGATCATCAACTTGATTATTTAACAAACCTAATGTATTGACGCCAGCAAAAGTCGTGTTTCCAGAGTAATATAGTCTATTTAATGTAGCAAACATATGTATAATATCAATGTGATCGTCAGAAGAATCTGGTAGCATTATTAAATAATTTTCATCATATTCTTCATTTCCTTCGAAATCTCTAATGAAATATTGATATAATTCAGGATAGTCGTCTTGAATTAAAGAGATGAAAGTCTGATCCCATGCGCCAACAATTCCAGGCCAGTATGAGTTATTGTATTTTTGACCACGCACGAAATTGAACACTGTTTCTAAGGCTAAGTCTTTGTTTTCGTTTTCGTACTCATAAGCGACGTCATATAAATTCGCTAAATTGGTTAAAAAACTAGTTAAATTGGCGTTTACAGTAATTTTAAATGTTTTTGTATAATTGGTCACTTTGTGTGTTGCGATTACTGTTATGGATGGACCTCTTGATACGCCTGTGAATGATCCTTCATTAGCATTATATGTGAAAAGATCGGAGTCATACGAGTATCTGAAATCACCACTATTCGCCCAAGCAACAGAAGTATATTGCTTGTTGATAGTCGGCGATAGCTTTTGTAAGATGTCAACACGTAAATCTGAGATAGAAAAGGAACTGCCAAGTTCTCTGTGCATATAAGCCGAAGTGTTACCATACACTGAAGTTTTTATTGCACGCCAGCAAAAAAGGGGGTAATTCGCGTTGTTTTGCGGAGGAAGACTGGATACTTGAAGACCTGAACTTGTATAGAATAGATAACAGTTATTTGCCAAGTTTTTAATTAGCACACCCGTTTCCGCAGAATATGAAATATCCCATTTCGCTGTGGTTGGTATATCGGCGCTGGAGGGAACGACGAAGTTTACATACGGCATACTTTGCACACCGCTTAGAAGCTGAGTAGGGTCTGATGCAGATTTTATAATATATCCCACATCTGCTTTTTCTACTCTAAACTGTATGCTTGTGCCCAAGTTAGCTAATAAGCCGGATTCGCCAAGAGCGTATGCTCCGTTGCGTTTTATATACTTTCCTTCTTGCAAGTTATTAATATAATAAGTGTCGTTAGAAAGTATTTGAGAACTGTCGGTTTTAGTAAAAGTTAGAGTAAAGGACGGTTTATATTCTGCACGATTATAAGAGGCGAAAGTTTTTCGCCAATACTGAATATTGGAACCTGTCTGATTTTCAAAACTTGAAGAAGCCTTAAAAACCAAACCTTTTTGCGGGCTCTGTGTTCCGTTAGCCCACATTTTTGCCGCTTCGGTTATGTCGAATGAATATCTGTTATAATCAGTGCTTACATTACCTTTTCCATAAGAAACGAGGTGTGAATCCAATAAGGTTCCCACGTAAGAATTACCAACGCTGGTCCAAGTAGCGCCGCTGCTTTCGGACCAAGAAGGAGAGGAAATATTGTATATATGGCAATCTATATACATATCTTCTACGCCGGAACACATAAGATCGCGTAATTCAACGGTTGCAGAGGTAATGAATGTTGAATTTGTGCCCAAAGTGTTAAAGTTCAAGTACGGAAAACGCACTAAAAGACGTGACAGCGTGCCGTCTGTAAATCTTCCTATATATGAAGAACCAAACGAACCGGTGTACGTATAGTTCTGGCGTATCAGCACATCTTCCATCGCACCAATGGAGTCGCCGTCAGTTACTTCAACAGTGGGATCAATGCGTATGGGATATACAGTCCGTTCATCAGCAAGGAAGTCAGCATCTACGTGTATTGTTAACTCGTATTCATATCCTTCTCTTACTGTGACCGAAGACATACAACCCATAGTATTGTTTCGTTCATCGGCAGCAAATATAATTATATCTCCGAGGGTTGCTCGTACAGTGTCGTTATCATCTAAAAGATAATACGAACCATCAATGCAAGTAAGATATAAACCGTTTGTGTATAAGGTAAAATCATATTCTGTTTTACCCGTATATTCACTAACTATTATATCTTCTTTGAATCCTGTATACGTGAGCTTATATTCGATGGTTGTCTTCTCGTCATAATAATATGATACGGTTTTGTTGTCTATTAATTGTGCTTGTGCATTATTTCGTAATGCATAGACGCTTGAAGCGCTATCGGCGTTATTTAATGTGGGAACAAGTGTAACTGAAACATTACCGTTGCTCAAAGAAACGCCATCGGACAGTGTGCGTGAAAAAGCGGAAGTGACGCTGTTTGCTTCAGTCATATAAGCGTTAGCGCTTTGGGGCGCTGATACAATGTTAAGTGAAATGTCTTTGGTAACGCCGTTTTCATCTACATATTTAACGGGATGTCCAAAGTAATATTTGGTGCGTGTCGTGTCTGCGTTCATAAATACGATAGTGTTCAAATCGTCTTCTTCATCGTACATACGACGCACGTGTAATCTGCTTTTGGCGGTTTCATATCCAATAATTTCGGGCACGGTTTCGGGATCTAACTCGCCGTAATACTCATAGGGAGTTATAATACCCGCGGCAATATCATCCAAGGTAGGCTGATATTCTGTGCTATCGTTTGCCGGAAGAACTGAGTTTTCTTCGGCGTACGCTAATGCGTGGAACAGTGGCATAAGCAGACAAAAGGTGATGAGAATGCATGTCAGTCGTTTCAATGGTGTAACTTCCTTTCGTATTTTAATATCGGATTTGTATATCCGTATTTTTATGGTAGCATATAGGGCGCGTGTTGTCAATCCTTTCCTTATCGGCGGACGATTGTTTACGCTATTTTAATATATACGCAAAACATTTTTTGTGTATATTCAACAGATTTATTCTGCGTTTTTTTCAAATTGGCTACATACCGCATATACTGGTAACGACCTTGCAAATTTCTCTTGCAAACCAAAAAATTATGTGATATTATTATACTGTCATATTGTGTAGTATTCCGAAGAAGGATTTGATAAAATGTTGCTCAGAAACAGAAAAAAGGTCGCCAAGTTCGGCGGCAGCTCGTTGGCGGATGCAAACCAGTTTAAAAAGGTTGCGGCTATCGTAGGTGCGGATAAAGCCCGCAGATACGTCGTTCCCTCCGCTCCCGGCAAAAGACACAAAGAAGATATAAAGATAACGGATATGCTTATCGCCTGCCAGAAAACGGCGGAATATATGCCCCTTTGGGAGCAGATAAAGGCACGTTATAACGGAATTATCGCAGATTCAGGTCTTGATATTTCTCTTGATAACGAATTTGCCCTTGTAGAAGCCGCACTTGAGGAAGGCACCACCGTTGATTATATGGCATCCCGCGGAGAATACTTGAACGGTATTATCCTCGCAAGCTTTTTGGGATACGAGTTTGTGGATGCGGCAGAGGTTGTCCGCTTTACCGCAGACGGCAAGTTTGACCCTCACACCACCAATGCTATTATGGGCGAGCGTCTTGCAGGCGTATACAACGCTGTTATTCCCGGTTTTTACGGCGCAGATGAGCACGGTAAAGTGCGCATTTTTGCCCGCGGCGGAAGCGATATTACGGGTGCTCTCGTTGCCCGCGCTGTAATGGCGGATATTTACGAAAACTGGACGGACGTCAGCGGTTTCCTTATGTGCGATCCCCGTATCGTGGAAAACCCCACACCCATAAAGACAATAACCTACCGCGAACTGCGTGAGCTTTCCTATATGGGCGCAGGCGTTCTTCACGAGGAAGCAGTTATCCCCGTAAAGCTGGCGGGTATCCCCATAAATATTAAAAACACCAACCGTCCCGAGGATATGGGCACGATGATCGTTCCCGAATCCGAAGATCTCCCTACGGACGGACTTATCACGGGTATCGCAGGTAAAAAGGATTTTGCGGTTATCCGTATAGAAAAAGACCTTATGAACTCAGAAGTCGGCTTCGTTCAGAAGGTGCTGGAGGTAATTTCCTCCCACGGTATGTCCTTTGAGCATCTGCCTTCGGGTATAGATACTATGTGCGTCGTGCTCAGCCGTAAGGAGATAGAGGGCAGAGAGCCCGAGCTTCTCACCGAGATCACCCGCGCAGTTTCTCCCGATAATATCGATGTGGTTACCGGCGTAAGCCTTATTGCCGTAGTGGGCAGAGGTATGAAGAGCGCCAAGGGTACCGCATCCCGCGTGTTTACCGTGCTTGCAAAGAACGATATAAATATCCGTATGATCGATCAGGGCTCATCGGAGCTTAATATCATCATCGGTGTTGACGATGCGGATTTCGAAAAGGCTATCCGCTCCGTATACGGCGAATTCAGCGCATAATGAAGGGATATATAACCTTAGGTGTCCCTGCCGAGGACCGCTTTACGGAGAAAAAAAGCATTTTTATCGGCAACGCCGCACGGGTGGAAACCGAGGAAGAGGCAATCGCCTTTGTTAAAAAAATAAAAGCTAAGTATCCCGATGCCCGTCATAACGTGTATGCATACATTTTAAGAGAGAACAACCTCTCCCGCTTTACCGATGACGGCGAGCCTCACGGCACGGCGGGTATGCCCGTAATGAACGTGCTTCGGGGCAGAAACCTTGTGGATTGCGCCGTAGTGGTTACCCGTTATTTCGGCGGCACTTTGCTGGGTACGGGCGGTCTGGTACGGGCGTATACCGAGGGAGCTATCCTTGCGGTAAACGCATCGGGCACGGTGGAAATGTCCCCCTGCGCCCTTGTCAAAACGGAAAGCGACTATACGGATTACCAAAAGATCCGCTACTGCGTTACCAAAATGGGCGGCGAGGAAAAGGATACCGTCTACGGAACCGGCGTTACGGCGTATTTCAATATCGCCTTTGAGCAGGCGGAAAGCGTGTGCATAGCCGTTTCGGAGCAAACGTCAGCCCGCGCCACCGCGGAAATCGTCGGCACTTCCTATAAAGAAATATTGAAATAATATAACAAAAACCGGGCTTTGCGCTCGGTTTTTTGCTTTATGATGTGTTTATCTTCCGAATTGTTTATTCATCCATTTAATTGCCATATCCACCCATCTGCCGGTATAGGGATCGTTATAATCGCCGGTGCCGTTCGGAGCGGTTTCCTCGGTGCAGACGGAGAGTCCGTGGGGTCCCTTGGGGAAGATGTGCATTTCAAAGGGGTTATTTGCTTTATACAATGCGTCTGCCAGCGAAAGCGGGTCGGAAAGAGGGACGCATTCATCGGTAAAGGTGTGCCATATAAACATAGGGGACGTCTTTTCGTGAGCCATATTGTGGGTGCAAAGGTGGGCGTATTCATCGTAGGTAGGCTCTCTGTCCAGTCCCATAAGCAATTTAAAGCATTCGGGGTGGGATTTTACCAAAGGATAGCAGGCTATGGCAAGGTCGGGACGGCAATCAAGCCCTTCCAAAACGGGATCATCAAAAGCAGATGCTATCCAGGCAGAAAGATGTCCGCCCGCAGAAAAACCGATAGTAACGATTCTGTTGGGGTCTACGTGATATTCCTCCGCGTGCTCACGGATATGGTGGATAGTCTTTGCCACGTCCATAAGGGGATTTTTGTCCCTTGCTTCCTCCATAACTCTGTAAAACAAGGTGAACGTGTTACAGCCTGCGGCTTTAAACTGGTTTGCCACCGGCTCTGCTTCACGGGCAGAGCAATACATATATCCGCCGCCGGGAAGCACTACCACCGCGGGACGAGGGGGAATGGGCATCTCTTTGGATGCTTTCGCTATGTGCGCATCGATATATGCGCTTCCGTCAAGATTTATTATCATCTGTTTTTACCTTCCTTTTTTGTTTATATATGCCGTATCCGCAGACACCCGCGGAAAAAGCTATGCACAAATACAGCCAGATATCTCCTATAATTGAATACAGCGTTACCGTATCGCAGGAAAACGCCTCTCCGTAAAGAACATCCTGCACCATAGGCTCGGTTTGGGAAAGTATATTTCCTCTCGGATCGATAATACAGCTTATGCCCGTATTGCCTGCGCGGACAACGGGTCTGCCCGTTTCAATGGCGCGCAGTACGGAAAACTTCATATGCTCGTACACACCTCTGGTGGATTTATACCAGCTATCGTTGGTGGCAACGAAGATTATATCCGCTCCCTCGTTCACCGCTTCTAACGAGAAATCGGAAAAGATGGAATCAAAGCACACGAGGGGCGCAAAGGTGTATCCCGAAGCCGGAATGAGCGATACGTCTTCTCCTGCGGTGAGGGATTCGGAGAGGTTCATATTGCCCAAAGCGGGGACGATACTTGTCAGCAGGTTTCCGTAAGGTATGGTTTCGCCAAAGGGTACGGGGTGGCGTTTATCGTAACGGTTGCTTATACTTCCGTCGGGATATATCGCCACAATGGAATTGTAATAGTTATCGTCATCGTCCGCAACCAGCACTCCTGTGAGTATGGTTACGTTCTTCTCTTTCGCTACCGCCGCAAGAGGATAAAGCCTTTCACACTCCTCGGAGCTGTAGCGGGGCAGGGGGGATTCGGGCAGGAAGAGTATTTTCGCTCCCGCATCTGCCGCCTGCTCGCAAAGATAAACGTAGGTTTCAACGATATGATCGTAATAATCGGGGCGCCATTTGTCCTCGCCCGTTATACAGCCCTGAATAACGGCTATATCGGTTCTGTTTTCGGTTTCGGGCTGAACGAAAGTGAGCGCCGTTCCGCATACAAGATTTGCCGCCAGCACTCCTGCGGATACGCACAGCAGTTTTTTATCTCCCGTGAGCAGCCACATTCCCAAATAAGCGGATACAAGGGCGACGATAAAGCATATAAAATAGCTTCCGAAAAGGGATGCGGTTTCCACCATTGGCAAAAACGATGCCTGACCGATAGCGACCTTCCCCCAGGAAAAGGACAATTCGCCTATGGAAAGCACCCATTCAGCAACCGTCCAGAGGCAGGCAAAGCCAAACGCTCGAAGGTGAACGTTATCGGGCACGAATTTAAGAAGCCACATCACTCCCGCGGTAAGCAGGGAATGGTATAAAGCAATTCCTATGCAGGCAACTATAACTATGGTTATCCCCTCTGCGGCGGAAAATCCGAACCCTTCAAAGGGGTACAGCGCCATAAACCAGTAATAGAGGGGAATGAAAAATCCCACGCAAAACAGATATGAATAACGGAAAAACGCTTTCCTCTCGCAGGAGAAAAGCGCAAAGAAGTACAGCGCAAGTCCCGGGAAGGCGAATATAAAGGTATAATCGCTCCAAAACTGCACCGAATATATTATTCCGGCTACCAGACAAGTGATGGCGGGATGTTTTTTTATAACATCAATCAAGGTCATTAAGCATTTTTCTTATTTCCGTTACAGCGAACTCAAAGGCTTCGTATCCGTCTGCAAAGGAATATTTATGTTTGATATCGTCGGTATCCGAAAGGGAGGAAAGTCCGGTAAACATCATAAGATGGGGCTCTACCGTGAGTATAAACTCGCTTTCGGTATCCTTATTTATTTGTGCAAGAGTTTCTTTGAGATAAGCGTTGCCGTATCCCGGAGGAACTATCACGCCGTCCCCGTCGCAATCCTTAATATGCATATACTCAACGTAATCCTTAAGCAGTGTGTATGCGCCGGAAGCATCCTCGCCGCAGAAGGGGAAGTTGCCGTTATCCAGCACCACTTTAAGTCTGCCGCCGAAATGGTCCATAAGTTCGCGCACGTTCTCGGGACTCTGACCGAATATGCCCTTTTCGTTTTCGTGGCACAAAGTAAAGCCGCGCTTTTCTGCCATAACGAGAAGCTCTTCCATAAGCGCGTATACCTTTTCGGCAAACTCGCTTCTATCCATATTTTCTGCAGGATAAAAGCTGAACATACGGATACGCTTGCATCCCAGCTTATCGCCGATATCCATTATACGGGTAAGAAGCGCCTTGTGGGCGTCAATATCACCGTCAACGGCTATCTTGCCGATAGGGGAGCCCAGGGAAGAGAGGGTTATGCCTGCATCGGCAAGCTTTTCCTTTACGGTATCCACTTCCTCATCGGAAAGGGTTACAAAGCTTTTTCCGTCAACGCCGCGTATCTCAAGCATATTTATGCCCAGTTTTTTAAGGGATTCAAGTTGTATATCAAAGCTTGCGTCTATTTCATCCGCAAAAGCGGAAAGAATGAATTTTGCCATTATGAACCTCCCAAAGGACCCATAGCTATCTTGTTTTCTACGAAATATCCGGTATAAGAATGACCGTTGGGCCAGGTGTACACGGATTCCCCACGGTGAACGTAATCGTTTTTATCATCGTATCTGAAGGTGCCGTCATCGTTTCTCAGGCGGGTGTCCATATAGTCATCAAGGAAATATCCCGTGTAGGTTTCGCCGTTTTTCCAGGTGTAAACACCCTGACCGTTGCGCTTGTCGGCTTTGTATTCGCCGTTGTAAACGTCCCCGTCGGCGGATGTGAACACACCCGTTCCTTCTTTAAGGTCGTTTTTGAATTCGCCGACATATTTGGCACCGCTTGCCCAGGTGTAAGTGCCTGTGCCGTGCATCATATTATCGTTGAACGAGCCCTCATAAAAGCTTCCGTTGGACATAGTGTACTTTCCGTTGCCATGCTTTTTACCGTTCATAAGAGAGCCCTCGTAAACGTCGCCGTTTGCATAGGTATATACTCCCAGACCGGTAATCGCATCGTTCAGAAAATCGCCCTCATAAACGTCCCCCGTTGCGGCATAGGTCATTTTGCCCTTGCCGTTACGGTATATTCCGCTTATGCCGCCCTCGTAAACGTCCCCGTTTGCGAAGGTTATCTTTCCTGCGGCGAAATCCAGCGTTGCCGTGTCCCCGTTGGGATAACGTATAGTACCCGTCATCTCCTGCCCGCCGCTTGCTTTACCGAAGAAACGGTAGCCCTCATCGGTGGAAACGAAGCGGTATCCCATAGAAAAGAACACCACTACGGTGATTATAACCAGCACCATAGCCAACAGTATTATTTTAATAAAGGGGCTTTTTAATGCGCTTTTAACTTCGTTATTCAAAACAATTCACCCAAGCTGTCTAATATTCCGGGCATCAGATAAGATGCCACTGCGCCTACAATGATTATAACTATCACCAAGCCGATAACGGCGATGAGAGGTGTGCTTTCCGCGCGGTATTTTTTAGCCGCCAGAGAGGAATATTCCTCGAGGATATAGTACTTTCCGTCAGCATTCTTTTTTATCATTCTGGACATACCGCCGTTTTCGGAAAGCTGCTTTTTAAGGTATGCATTGGGCTCTTTTATGCCCAATTCATCACAGCTTTTTGCGTTTTCTGCGCCGATACAGCCGTTATCTGTAAGAGCTTTTACAAAGCCTCCGCAGGTGCGTTTGATAAAGTAAAGGTAAAGGGTTGCCACGCACAGACCTGCGGTAATTCCCCAAACGAGGTAGGTTATTGTCATTATAAAGCTCCTATCTTATCTCGGTCATGCCGCCCATGTAGGGACGGAGAGGCTCGGGAATAGCGATGCTTCCGTCCGCTCTCATATTATTTTCAAGGAATGCAATAAGCATTCTGGGAGGTGCGACTACGGTATTGTTAAGGGTGTGGGCAAGGTATTTGCCGTTTTTGCCGTTTACGCGTATCTTAAGACGTCTTGCCTGAGCATCGCCCAGATTGGAGCAAGAACCGACTTCAAAGTACTTTTGCTGTCTGGGAGACCAGGCTTCGATATCAACGCTCTTGACCTTAAGGTCTGCCAGGTCGCCGGAGCAGCATTCAAGGGTTCTTACGGGTATGTCCATGCTTCTGAATAGGTCTACTGTGTTCTGCCAAAGCTTTTCAAACCACATGGGGCTTTCCTCGGGCTTGCAGACAACTATCATTTCCTGCTTTTCAAACTGGTGTATACGGTAAACGCCTCTTTCCTCTATACCGTGAGCGCCCTTTTCCTTACGGAAACAGGGTGAATAGCTGGTAAGAGTATAGGGAAGCTTTTCTTCGGGTACGATGCTGTCTATAAATCTGCCGATCATAGAATGCTCGCTGGTACCGATGAGGAACAGATCCTCGCCCTCGATCTTATACATCATAGCTTCCATTTCGGCAAAGCTCATAACGCCGGTAACAACGGAGGAACGGATCATATAAGGGGGAATACAGTAGGTAAATCCTCTGTCGATCATAAAATCTCTTGCATAAGAGAGTACTGCGGAGTGCAGACGTGCAATATTTCCGGTAAGGTAATAAAAGCCGTTGCCCGCAACCTTACGTGCCGCGTCAAGATCGATACCGTTAAGGCGTTCCATTATTTCGGTGTGGTAGGGAATTTCGAAATCGGGGGTAACAGGTTCGCCGAACTTTTCAAGCTCTACGTTTTCGCTGTCATCCTTGCCGATAGGAACGGAAGGGTCGATAATGTTGGGAATGACCATCATTATCTTGTTTATCTTTTCAGCATATTCTTCTTCCAGCTTTTCAAGTTCCGCAAGTCTTTGGGCGTGAGCGTTTGCGGTGGCTCTTGCGGCTTCCGCTTCTTCCTTCTTGCCCTGACCGTATAAAGCGCCTATCTGCTTGGATATACGTTTTCTCTCCGCGCGGAGATTATCAGCTTCCTGCTGTGCGGCGCGGGATGCGGCATCAAGCTCAATCACCTCGTCTACGAGGGGAAGCTTTGCATCCTGAAATTTGTTTTTAATATTCTGTTTTACGATATCGGGATTGGCTCTTAAAAATTTAATATCAAGCATTTTGTTTTACTCCTCAAAGAAAGTGCTTCCGCACAAAGATTTTATAAGTTGCTCCAGGTCTTCCGTTCCGGAATACGCTATAGAGAGCTTGTTTCCGTTTATAGATACTCTTCTGCCCACCTGCTCGCTTACCTTGCTTTCAAGACGGCGGTAATATTCGGTTTCCACCGGACTTTTTACGGGAAGGGGCTTGTTTTCCATTATCCGTTTTACCAGCGCTTCCGTTTCTCTTACCGAAAGCATACCGGATATTATATTATTTGCGTGGGCGAAAATTGCCTGCTCCGTAAGCTTGTCCGTAAGGGGCAGAAGCGCACGGGCGTGGCCGTATGTAAGCTTATCTTCTCTTACCAGCTCAAGCACCGTTTCGGGAAGCTTTAAAAGGCGCAGTATGTTCGCTACCGCCGCGCGGGATTTACCCACCTTTTGTGCCGCCTGCTCTTGGGTGAGGGAATAATTTTCTATCAGATCCTTGTAACCGTAGGCTTCTTCCACGGGGTTAAGGTTTTCTCTTTGCAGGTTTTCTATAAGGGATATTTCCGCCGCTGATACCTCGTCGGTATCCTTTATAAGCACGGGGACTTCGGTGAGCCCTGCTATTCTTGCGGCGCGCCAACGGCGTTCTCCCGCAATAATGCCGTAATATCCGTTGCCTATATCACGCACCACGATAGGCTGTATAATACCGTGCTCGCTTATGGACTGTGCCAGTTCTTCCAACAGCGTGGGGTCAAACTTTTTTCTCGCCTGAGCGGGGTTGGGCTCGATATTGGTAAGGCGGACCATAGTAACTCCGCTTCCGCCGGGAGAGGATATTTCGTATTCGTTATCGAACATCAAAGCGTCAAGCCCTCTGCCCAGCCTTTGTTTATCTGCAGTTTTAGCCATTATCACTTGCACCTTTCTGTAAATTCTTCTGCCAGGGCGGTGTATGCCGCCGCACCCTTTGAGGAACGGTCGTAATCAACGATAGCAAGACCGTAGCTGGGTGCTTCGGAAAGCTTTACGTTTCTCGGCACGGGTGTGCGGAACAGCTTGTCCGCAAAATATTTTTTAATCTCATTCATTACCTGGGCGGTAAGATTCAGTCTGCCGTCGTACATATTCACCAGCACGCCGATAAGCTCAAGCTCAGGGTTGTAAAGCTTTCTCACGGTTTTTATGGTGAGGGTGAGTTGTGATAATCCCTCAAGGGAGTAATATTCGCACAGCAGGGGTATAACAACTCCGTCGGATGCGGTAAGAGCGTTTAAGGTTGTAAGTCCCAGAGAGGGAGGACAGTCTATGATTATGTAATCGAACTGATCTCTCACCGTGTCCAGCGCCGTCTTCAGGCGGGATTCTCTGCGGTGTATATCCGCCAATTCGATCTCGGCGGCTACAAGGTCTATACTTGAAGGTATAACGTAAAGATTTTCAGCAGAGGAACGGCATATACATTCCTTGGCTGTCTTTCTGCCGATGAGAACGTCATACACACTGCCGGGGGCTGTACGCTTGTTTATGCCCAGACCGCTTGTGGCGTTTCCCTGAGGGTCGGCATCCACCAACAGCACCTTGTTTCCCTTTGCGGCTACGCAGGCGGCGATATTAACGGCGCTGGTAGTCTTTCCCACGCCGCCCTTTTGGTTTGCAAAGCTTATTATCTTCCGTCTGCCCATAGCAAAAACCTCATACCTTATAATTAAAATAATTCTCCATATAAGTATATCAATTTTTGCGCCCGATGTCAATATTAAACCTCAATCTCTGCCGCCAGTTCTTTTGCGGTGCAGGGTGTCGCCCTTGCCGCCCACAAAAGTCCGCACAGCTTTCTCAGCTTTTCACCGCTGTAGGGAGCAAACACTACCTCGCTTTCCGTGTTTCCGTCGGCGTTCAGCTTGGTAACATAAATAATGTTACCGCATAGCCTGTATTCCAGTATAAAGCTCCCGCATTTGCATATAAGTATATCTCCGTTTCCCATTCCGTTTCCTCTTTTCGTGTAGCGTGGAATTGCAATTATATGCTTGTATTTTATCCCCGTAAATACGCCGAATATTGTCACTCCTTGCAGGAAAAACGGAAAAACACCGTGTTATAATCATTTTACTCCTCGTTTTTTACAAAAAACAGGTAAAATTTGTAAAAAACAAACGAATGTTTGTGAAAATCGGTGTTTACTTGCAAAAAACTGCGGTGTTCAACCGTAAGGCAAAAACAACAAAGATTTAGATAAAAATGTTATATTTTTGTTAAAAAATCGTTTAAGATTTTCGGCTACATATATTGACAATCTTGTGTTTTTGATATATACTCGGTATCATGCAAGAAATTGGCTTTTTTAAGGCGGTCTTGCAGACAATAAATAAACGGCAAATGCCGTAAAATAGAAGGAGAAATAAAAATGAACGTTTATCTCGTCCTTGGCATTGTAATAGTTGCTGCGGTTTGCGGTCTCGGCTACGCTGCATACAACTATTTCTCTGTTAAGAAGCTTGATGAAGGTACCGACAGAATGAAGGAAATCGCTTCCGCTATCCGTGTTGGTGCAAACGCCTTCATTACCTACGAGTACAAGATCGCTGCTATCGTTGTTGTGGTAGTTGCAGCTCTGCTTGCTCTCGTAATCTCTTGGTCTTCCGCTGCTGCATTCGTTATCGGTGCGGTTATGTCTGCTTCCGCAGGCTGGGTAGGTATGAAGATCGCTACTTTTGCTAACGTCCGTGTTACCAACACCGCACGTACCACCAAATCTCTGCCCAATACCTTGAAGGTAGCCTTCAAAGGCGGTTCCGTAATGGGCCTTTGCGTTTCCGGCTGCGCACTTCTTGGTATATTCATCGTATTCCTCGTATTCGGCGTAGGACTTGGTCAGATCAGCGCTTCCGTTGCAGGCACTCAGGCAGCTTCCTGCAAGAGTATCCTCGGTCTTATCAATCCTTCTCTTGACTTCGGAGCAGGCTTTACCATGACCCTTTCCGGTTATGCTCTCGGCTGCTCTATTATCGCAATCTTCGCACGTATCGGCGGCGGTATCTATACCAAGGCTGCAGATATGGGTGCTGACCTTGTTGGTAAGACCGAAGCACACATTCCCGAAGACGATCCCCGTAACCCCGCTACCATCGCTGATAACGTTGGTGATAACGTAGGCGACGTTGCAGGTCTCGGCTCCGACCTTCTTGAAAGCTACGTAGGCGCGCTCCTTTCCGGTGCGATCCTCGCTATCGAGCTTTTTGCAAAGCACGTTTTCGGCAACACCGAAATGCTTGAAGCAATGCTCTACTTCCCCCTCGCATTCTCCGGCGTAGGTCTTATCTCCTGCGTAATCGGTATCGCTTCTCTCTTCGTTCGTAAGAAGCTTTCCGATAACCCCCACAAAGAGCTTAACGGCGCTACATACATTTCCGCTATCCTTACTATGGTTCTCGGCGGCGTTATCGCTTATTTCTCCTTCGGCAAGTTCAGCGGTCTTATGATCGAAGGTTACGATAACCTTTCCGTATTCGATTCCGTTGAATTCCACATCGGCTGGATTTCTCCCTGGGTTGCTGCTGCTATCGGTATTGTTGCAGGTATCGTTATCGGTAAGATCGCAGAATACTACACCAGCTATGATTACAAGCCCACCAAAGAGCTTTCCGCTTCTGCTGTTGAAGGCTCCGCGCTCACCATCACTCAGGGTCTTGCTCTCGGTATGATCTCCTGTATGCTTCCCTGCGTAGTTCTCGGTGTTGCTATTTACGCTTCTTACCTCCTTTCCGGTATGTACGGCGTTGCAGCTGCCGCTATCGGTATGCTTTCCTTCGTTGCTACCACCGTTTCCGTTGACTCTTACGGTCCTATCTCCGATAACGCCGGCGGTATCGCAGAAATGTCCTACCTCGAGCCCGAAGTTCGTGAAATCACCGACGAGCTCGATGCAGTAGGTAACACCACCGCAGCTATCGGTAAGGGCTTTGCAATCGGTTCTGCCGCTCTTGCAACCCTTTCTATGATGACCTCTTACATCTTCGCATACACTCCCGCTCCCGAAGTTCCCAACTTTGCGGAAGGCGCTCTTGATAAGATCGCTCTTAACGTTATCGAACCCGCTGCTCTCGTTGGTGCTATCGTTGGTGCGGCTCTGCCCTTTATGTTCTCCGGTATGCTTATCAACGCAGTTGCTAAGGCAGCTCGTAAGATGGTTGAAGAAGTTCGCCGTCAGTTCAGAGAGATCAAGGGCTTGCTGGAGGGCGAAGTTCTTCCCGACTACAAGACCTGTATCGAGATCTCCTCTCAGGGCGCTATCAAGGAAATGCGTGTTCCCGCTATCTTCTGTATCGCATTCCCCGTTGTTTGCGGCTTTATCTTCGGCGCAGAATTTGTTGGCGGCGTTCTCGTAGGTGCTACCATCTCCGCAATTATGCTTGCTCTGTTCACCGGTAATGCCGGCGGCGCTTGGGATAATGCGAAGAAGTACATCGAAGTTGGCGGCGTTGAAGGCCACAAGAAGGGCGGCGATGCTCACAGCGCAGCAGTTGTTGGCGACACCGTAGGCGATCCTCTTAAGGATACCGTTGGTCCTTCTTTGGATATTCTTATTAAGATCATGTCCACCATCTCTCTTATCACCGTTACCGTATTTGCAAAATACAACCTGATGGATTGGATCATGAGCCTTATCGGCTAATCTTAAAAAATCCTTATATCGGCTCCGTGTTAAGCGGAGCCGATTTATTTATCGGGGTCCCCAAGAAACCGAAGGGATTCTTGGGGTGATTCTCGGGGTCCCCCGAGAAGCCGATAGGTTTCTTGGGGTGATTTTTTTATTGACAATGTTGTGACTGTGTGGTATAATGTTCCTGCAAGCGGAGTCTGACATAGGCAGATTTTGCTGTGAAGCACGAAGCCTTTGCACAGACTCCGCGTAAGCGGGTAAGTCTGTGCTTTTTTGTTTTTGTTTTAAAAAGTAAAAAGTAATGTAACCAAACGGGCTTTTAAAAAGTATTGTTATTGAGATCAAACGGAAAGGACGGAAAACAATGAAGAAAAATATTGTTGCTTTTATAATTGCACTCGTTTTTGTTTTATCTGTGCTGGCGGGATGTAATGCACCCGTTCCCCCTGCAGGCGGAGAAAATTCCACTCCTATAGCAGACGGAAAAAACGAAAGTGTTGAGGGCAGTAACGATACCTCGGGAATAACCGACGGTGTTGAAACTTCGGGAATACCCGATGACGAGGAAAATACAGATTCATCCAGAGATGAGGTTTCCTTTGAAGAAAGCGGAGATTACAACCCCGATACAGAGGTTTCGGCAGAGGAAAGTGCGCCTTATGATCCGGATACAGAGGTTTCCACCGAGCCCGAGCAGCCTCCGCTCGTATCTGCACCTATTGTTAAAAGACCTGTGCTTAATATTCCCGAAATAACCTCTCCCGTTTGGGACGGAACGGTTGCGGAAGGCTTTGAATCCGGCACTGGCACGGAAAACGATCCGTTTATTATAAAAACAGCGGAACAGCTTGCGTTTTTTGCCCGGTCTGTTAACGGCGGAAATTCTTATGACGGGCAGTTTATCGCCCTCGGCGCTTCCATAAAACTTAACGAAGGTACTCCTTCTCCCGATGCGGATGCTTCTTATAACAAATGGACTTCTATCGCTACCGCAAAGAACTATTTTGACGGCACCTTTGACGGCAAGGGATACGTTGTTGCCGGTGTCTATGAAGGCAGTCTTTTCGGTTACGTGCGCGGTACTGTTAAAAATCTTGGTGTGGTATATTCCTACGTGCGTAACGGCGGAATCGTTAACACTACCGTAAGAAAAGATTCACCCGAAATGCCTACCATATCCAACTGCTATTTTGCCGAAGGCACCGTTGTGGGCGGCGGCGGAATTGCGGCGGCTTTGGGAAATTCAATTATTGACGGCTGTGCTAACTGGGGCACCGTTATAAGCGAAGCGGATTGGTGCGGCGGTATCGTGGGATTTGCTCAATTCTCCTACGTAAAGAACTGTTATAACGGCGGCACCGTAAAGGGCAGTTCCGTTCTGGCAGGTATCGTGGGTAATTTCCTTACCGGCGAGGTAAGCCGTTGCTTTAACGAAGGCGAGGTTACCGGCGGCGTATATGTGGGCGGTATTATCGGTAACAGTATGGACGGTATATACTACGGACTTGTGAACTCAGGAAAGCTGACAGGCGAAAACTGCGCAGGTATCGTTGTGGAAATGATGTTTGCGAACCCTCTGAGCGATTGCTATTATCTCGAAACAACCGCGGAGCAGGGAAGTGTATGCATTTCTCCCGCAGACGATTTCGTTCAGTATGCGGTTTCCGTAACCGAATCCCAGCTTTCCGATCTGGTTGAATAAAAACATACGGTATATCAGCCGTTTTGGTTTAAAAGTTATCCCAAAGGAGGTTAATATGAGGAAAATAAGTATTGTTCTTGTTGCTTTGTTGGCTTTACTTCTTGCTTCAGCTTGTGTGCAGGAGGGAGATGTTTCGAAGGATGCTTCTTTGACGTCGGAAAGCGTTCCGCAACAGGACGAATCCGAAACCTCCGCAGATTCTCTTGTCACAGAGGAGTGGGAAAATACTACCGAAGAAAACGGTGATACCGTTTTAAGGAAATATACAAAAGAATATAACGGCGACGAAAGCAACTATACTCTTACCGCTATGAAATATACCAACGGCGAGCTTACCGAAAAGATTATCACCGTATATACAGAGGGCAAAAAAACTCACGATGAAACCTACAGATATGACGGAGATGTTCTTCTTCACAGCGATAAAAGCGATTATGAACCGGGCGTTTCTGTTCCAAAGTATTCGCACGGATATGCTGTGGACGAATATGACAGCGACTACGCTTATTACGAATATGAGCATACGTATTCTGCGGACGGTGCGATAACGGACGGAAACAGAACTTATTACACTGAGGACGGCGCTGTTATGAAAACCGAAGAAGTTTCCCGAAAGGAAATGGAAGGGTATGCCTGCACCTATACCGTAACAACTTTATACGAAAACGGCGTTGTTTCCGGCTTCACCCATACGGCAGAAGACAGAAATCTGGATTATTGGTACGTGGAGAAGCTTACTGCCGACGGTGAAACGGTTTATATCAGGAAAAAAATTAATGATTCGATTATCGTTACGTTTCCCGATGTGGGCGCATACTCCGTAAGCGGAATCGAGTTTGAGTTTTTTAGTGCGGACGGTCATATGTTTGCCAAGGCTCGTTTTGAGAACGGAATGCTCAACATATATGAAATAGCCGAAGGCGTGTCCACTCAAGATGCAATCAATATGGCAAATGCGATTGCCGCCAAAGCACGCGAACATTCGCTTTAAGCAAAACACATAATCCCTGCGAAAACTTTCGCAGGGATATTTTTTACTTGCAATATATCTTTTTTCGTGGTACAATATTCTGTAAAAATGTTTGAAGTGGGAAAGAAGGGCTTGTATATGGCAAATACAGGATTTTTGCCCGTGCTTTTGGGCAGTGATCAAAATGTATACGGAATGGCAAGATGCTTTCACGAAAAATACGGTATTTCCTCTCTTGCGATCGGAAAGGGCAGACTCCCCGCCACTGCGGACAGCCGCATAGTGCAGGTTGTAAGAGCCGAGCCGAATATCGAGGATGACGATGTCTTCGTTTCGGTAATGACGGAATTTTATAATTCCCACAAGGAAAAAACTCTTATACTCATCCCCTGCGGAGATAACTATACAAAGCTGGTAAGCCGCAACTGCGAAAGAATAAAGGATATGTACCGCTTCGCAGTACCGGAATACGATCTGCTTATGAAGCTTTCCTTAAAGGAAAACTTTTATAGAATGTGTGAAAAATACGGCTTTCTTTACCCCCGCACCGCAGAAATAACCCTTGAAACCAAGGATACCTTTGTTCCCGAATTCGGTTTTCCCGTGGTGGTAAAGGCTTCCAACAGCGTAGCGTACTGGAATTGCTCCTTCAAGGGCAAGAAAAAGGTGTTCGTTATACAAAGCGAGGACGAATTCAAGGCTGTTGTGCAGGCGATATATTCTTCCTCTTACCGCGATACTCTTATCGTTCAGGAGTTTATCCCCGGGGATGACAGCGCAATGCGTGTAGTAAACGCCTACGTGGGTAACGACGGAAAGTGCCGTATGATCTGTATGGGCAACGTTCTCTTGGAAGAGCATACACCCGAGGGCATCGGTTCTTATGCCGCCATAATCTCCGGCAGCGACGAAGAGATGGAAAAACGGCTTGTTAAATTCTTTGAGGAAATAGGCTACCACGGATTTATAAATATAGATATGAAAAAAGACCCCCGCGACGGGCAGTATAAATTGTTGGAAACCAACCCCCGTCAGGGCAGAAGCAGTTTTTTCGTTTGCGCCGCAGGCTATAATTTAGCGGAATTTCTGGTAAAGGACGTATACGAAAATTCTCCTCACGAATGTGTGTACGCCCGCAACGAATGCTTGTGGACAACCGTTCCCAAGGGTATAATATACAAATACGTTTCGGATAAATTCCTGGTTAAAAAGGCAAAACAGCTTGTAAAGCAAAAAAAGTGCCTGCGTCAATCCTGGTACGGACCCGATATGGGCTTAAAGCGCACTCTGCGTTTTGTTGTCGGTCAGTACCACTACTATGAAAAATACAAAAAACATTTTGGCAAAAGAGGCTATAATGACTGATATTCTCGGCGTTATCGGCGGAATGGGCCCTATGGCGGGCGTCTATTTCTGCGAAATACTCACCAAAAAAACCTCCGCTTTTTCAGATGCGGAGCATATGGATTTTATACTTGCCAGCTTCCCCCGCGTGCCGGACAGGACTGCATATCTTCTGGATAAAAGCAATCCTTCTCCCGTGGATGCCATACTTCATATGGGCAACCTTTTGGTTTCTCAGGGATGTACCGTTATCGCAGTGCCCTGCGTAACGTCCTTTGCGCTTTACGATGAATATGCGCCCCGTCTTGATGCCAACGTCATCCATATGCCCGACGAGGTTGCGAAAAGCCTTTCGGAAACAGGAGTAAAAAGCGCGGGAATTCTGGCTACGGACGGCACGGTAAAAACCGGAGTGCTTCAATCCTCTCTGGAAAAGCAGGGCATAAAAGCAGTCCTTCCCGATGAAGAGCATCAAAAGATGGTAATGTCCGTTATTTACGATCAGGTTAAAAAAGGCGTTCCCGTGGATACGGAAATGTTTTCGGATATTTGCAGTCATATGCTGTCCCGCGGGGCAGAAAAGATAATATTGGGCTGTACCGAGCTTTCTCTCGTTTTCCGAGGAGAACACCCCTCTTCCTGCGTGGATGCGATGGAAGTGCTGGCGGAGGCCTGCATTAAAATTATGGGAAAACAGGTCAGGTAAAGGTTATGTGCGGATTTGTCGGATATAAAATAATCGAAAAACGTGATAACGACGGAAATATTATAAAATCCATGGCGGATACCATCGTCCACCGCGGTCCCGATGACGAGGGCTATTATGTTGATGACGGAGCGGCTCTGGGATTTCGCCGTCTTTCCATTATCGACCTTGCTTCGGGTGCACAGCCTATGCGCAACGAGGACGGCACCAAGGTGCTGGTCTTTAACGGCGAGGTATATAATTTCCGCGAGATACGTGAAAAACTCGTGGCGGCGGGACATACCTTTGTTTCCGGATCGGACAGCGAGGTTGTGCTTCACGGCTACGAGGAATACGGCGAAAAAATATGCGAAATGCTGCGGGGAATGTACGCTTTCGTTATATGGGACAAAACAGAAAGATCCCTTTTCGGCTGCAGAGATATTTTCGGAATAAAGCCTTTTTATTACTACAAGGACGAAAAAAGCTTTATTTTCGGAAGCGAGATAAAATCTTTTTTGCCTCATCCCGATTTCGTTAAAGAGCTTAACACCGAAAAGCTGGCGCAATATCTCACCTACGAATACACGGTAGGGGAGGAAACTATGTTTAAAAACGTGTTCCGCCTTGAGGGAGGACACTTTTTCACATACAAAAACGGCGCCCTGAATATAAAGAAATATTACGATATAAAGTGGAATATCCAAAACGAAGGAAGTATTGACGATTGGGCGGACAAGATAAACTCCGTTTTTGCGGAGAGCGTTGAGGCTCACCGTATTGCCGACGTTGAGGTAGGCTGCTTCCTTTCCTCGGGCGTAGATTCTTCTATGGTTGCAAAGGCGGTTTCCGCCCGCAACGAGGAGATTACCGGTGAACCCGTAAAGACCTTTTCTATCGGCTACGAAAGAGAAAAGGTAAGTGAACTGCAGGACGCTTCCATATTCGCATCCGCTGTGGGGCTTCCCAATATACCCACGGTTATGAAGGACGAGCAGTTCTTTACCCGCGCTGCGGATATACAGTATTATCTTGACGAGCCTCTTTCCAACCCTTCGGAAATACCTCTTTTCTTCCTTGCGGAAACCGCTTCCAAATACGTTAAAGTGGTCCTTTCCGGCGAGGGAGCTGACGAATTGTTCGGCGGATATCCTCTCTACCAGAGCGAATGGCACTTCGGCAGATACGAAAAGGTTCCCCGTTTCATAAGAAAAGCCTTGGCAGGTGTGGCGAATATACTTCCCGATTTCAAGGGCAAGCATTTTATCACCGCAGGGGCGATGGAGCCGTGGGAAAGATATGCCCGTGCCAATTACGTGTTCAACGCACAGTCTGCAAGCGCCGTGCTGAAGGGACATCCCGCAGTGGAAGCACCTGTTTTGGCATCCAAAAAGGTATTTGATAAGGTCGCTTCTCTGGATCCCGCTTCACAGACACAGTATGCGGACATCCACGTCTGGATGGCTTACGATATTCTGGTTAAGGCGGACAGAATGAGTATGGCTCATTCCCTTGAACTGCGCGTTCCCTTCTTGGATAAAGAGGTGCTGGAAACCGCTATGCAGGTTCCCGCAAAGTACAGAGCCACCAAGGAGCAGACCAAAACAGCGCTCCGCCACGCGGCGGCAAAGCATATACCCGAGCGCAGCGCAAAAATGGTAAAAAGAGGATTTCCCGTTCCTTTGGACGAGCTTTTGCGGCAGGACGAATACTATAATATCGTCAAAACAGAGTTCCAAAGCGAGAGCGCATCTATGTTTTTCGATGTGGACGAGCTTATGAAACTTTTGGATTCCCACAAGGCGGGAAAGCACAATATGCGAAAAATATGGATGATATATTCGTTTTTGCTTTGGTATAAGGAGTTTTTTGTTAAAAGGTAATTGTTAAAAGGTAATTTTTGCCGTACTTGACAATGTTCGGTTTATAAGGTATAATATAATTTGGTAAAATTTAATAGGATTTTTCGGCATAAACAGGGGTACCCCTGTTTTAGTAGGATACCTAGGTATCCTACTAAAAGGCTTTATCTGCGGAAAGGAGAAAATTGTGAAAAAGACTCTTTGCATTTTCCTGGTTTTTATTTCCTTGTTCACCGCCGCGCTTGCATCCTGTAACGATGTTTCCGAGGCGTCCGACCCCGAGGTTTCCCTTGTTCCCACAGCCTACGTTCCTCATCTGGGGGAAACGACCGCCCATCAAGGCAAAGTGCTTACTATCCTTGCCAGCAACGAGAAAAGTAATTTTTCAAAAGAGGCATTTAACGCTACAGAGATTACCAACGAGCCTGTAAATGATGCTTCCTATGAACGTAACCTCCAGCTTCAGGCAAATTACGGCTTTACCATTGAAACCATCTGGGAGGAAGCCCCTTCTCCTTATCTTGACCGTGTCCGTGAAGACAAGGCTTCGGGGCTTGATAATTACGATGTGTTCGTAACCGGTCTTCAGAATTTATGTACTCTTGCGGCAGAGGGATTTTTCCTCGATCTCAATTCTCTTGAAAATTCCAATCTTTGCCTTGATCAGCCTTGGTGGGATCAGCCCTTTAACGAGGATATGTCCGTAGCGGGCAAACTGTATTTTGCTACCGGCGATATCGTTATGATGGACGATGAGAGCACCCGTTGTATCCTTTACAACAAGGACCTTATAGAAGATAATAATCTGGAAAGCCCCGCACAGTTGGTTTATGACTACAGATGGACTCTTGATGCACTTTACGAAATGGCAAAGGTTGCATCTCACGAAGGCGATGGCGACGGTAAAATGACAGTTACCGGTGAAGATGTCTGGGGACTTGTTCAGGCAAGCTTTGAAAGCTATACTCTTATTCTCGGCTCCGATTGTCCTCTGGTTTCAAAGGATGAAGACGATATTCCCCGTCTTGCAATGATGGATACCAGAAACTACGAAGCCTTTGAAAAGGTATGGCAGATCTGTACTGACAGAGAAACTACCGCATATACCGAGCAGTACTATGCGTGGAATGATCCCAACGCAGGCGTGGTGTGCGGCAACTTCGAAAAAGGTCAGGCGCTGTTCTACACCATAACTATAAGCGCCGTTAACGGTCAGTCGCTTCGCGATGCGGAAATACGTTACGGTATCCTTCCCATTCCTATGTTCAACGAAGAGCAGGAAACATACTGCACTACTATCAATCCTTATCAGTTCCACGCCGTTTCCATAAAGGAAAGCTGTAAGGATATAGATTTCGTAACCTTCGCTTTGGAAGCTATGGCTTGGACGGGCAAAGAATACATAACCCCCGAATATTACGAAAGAACTCTTAAGAACAAGCGTATTCTGGATGATGACGATTCCGCGGAAATGCTTGATATAATCTTCTCCAACCGTATAGCAGACGTTTCTATCTGCTATAACTGGGACGATTGCATACAGTACTACAACCGTGTGCTTACTCAGGGCACCAACGGACTTGCCAGCCTTGTTGAGTCCGAGCAGGACCAGTTTAATTCCGAAATGGAAAAAACCTTGGAATTCTTTACCAAGGATTAAATATGACTCTTTTTTAAAAAATAATATACAAGGAGAAAAACATGAAAAAAACAGTATGTTTGCTTATGGTCGTACTGATGATGCTTTCCGTAGTGCTTTGCGCTTGTAATGACGCAGGCTCCGATGCATCTGACAGCGTCAGTGTTGATCCCAACGCTTACGTTCCTCACCTCGGCGCGACAGATAAGTACAGCGGCAAGACTCTTAAGATCCTTGCCAGCGCAGGTGACAGCGAAGATAGCTTCCACGCATTCTGCAAAGAAGCTATTGATCCCGATCCCAGCACCGGCGAACCCGTAAACGATGCAGCTTACGAGCGTAATCAGATGATCAAGCAGTACTACGGTATTACTATCGAAACTATCTGGTCCGCAGCTTGGGATACCTTTATCAACAAGGTTCAGACCGACAAGGCTTCCGGTATTGACGATTACGATGTTATCGTAACCGGTCTTTCCACTCTCGGTACTCTCGCAGCAGAAGGCTTGTTTGCAGACCTTTACTCTATCGAAGGCTCTCACCTCAACCTTGATGAGCCTTGGTGGGACGTTGCCGCAAACGAAGATATGTCTATCGCAAACAAGCTTTACTTCTCTACCGGCGATATCCTTATGATGGACGATGAGAACACCCGTTGTGTTGTTTACAACATCGAGCTTCTCCGCGATAACAATCTTGAGAGCCCTGCACAGCTCGTTCGTGATGGCGAATGGACTCTCGATAAGTTCTGCGAAATGGCAAAAACTGCCGCAGTTCCCGATGGCGACGGCAATATGACTCACAACAAAGATGCTATCTGGGGCAGCGTAATGGCAGCTTTCGATACATACACCCTCGTTGTTGGCGCAGACTGTCCTATGGTAACCAAGGATGAGGATGATATCCCCGTTCTGGCTGTTATGAATGACCGTAACTTTGACGCATTCTCTCAGGTTTATGAAAAGGTTATCAGCGCAGTTGACGCTTGTGCTTATACCGAGCGCTTCACCACTTGGTCCGATTCCACTCTCGTACAGAACTTTGCAAAGGGTCAGTCCCTCTTCCGTGTTACCACCGTTGACGTGGTTAACAGCCCCGAGATCCGCGAATCCGAGGTTGCATACGGCATTCTTCCCGTTCCCAAGTTTAATGCAGAACAGGAAGGCTACGCTTCCGCTACCAACCCCTACTGGTTCCAGTGCGTTGCTATCAAAGAAAACTGCAAGGATTTCGATTTCGTAACCTTCACTCTTGAAGCAATGGCTTGGTCCGCAAAAGAATATATCACTCCCGAATACTACGAAAGAACTCTTAAGAACAAGCGCGCACTCCAGGATGACGATGCTGCAGAAATGCTTGACATCCTCTTCTCCAACCGTCTTGTTGATATCTCTATCGTATTTAACTGGGACGACTGCATTCAGTGGTACAACAACTGCCTTAAGACCGGCGGAGCAGGCCTTGCCAGCTACGTTGAATCTCATCAGTCCGCTTTCGAGGCTGATATGACAGACACCATTGATCTGTTCTTGGAAGACTAATTTGTTATAATACTTAAACGTCTTTGCACCCCGCAAATGCTTTCAGCGTTTGCGGGGTTTTTATTTAATCTCGGGCTTTTTGTTCAAAATGCGTAAAAAACAACGAAAAAACTGCACAAACTTGAATAATTTGAAAAAAAGAGGTTGCTTTTCTTTATAGAATTTGTTAAAATCTTAATATGTATTAAGGAATGTAATTTCATTGGCGGTAAGGTGTTATGACGGTAAGATTTGTAAAACTTAACAGCGAGGCGAAGATTCCCGTTTATTCAAGCGCATCCGCCGCAGGAGCAGACCTGTGCGCGCTTCCGGGCGATGATATTACTATCCTTCCCGGTCAGACGGTATTGATCCATACCGGACTCGCTATGGAGATTCCCGAAGGTTACGCCGCTTTTATTTTTGCACGAAGCGGGCTCGCATCCAAACGGGGTCTTGCACCTGCGAACAAGGTGGGCGTGGTGGATTCGGATTACAGAGGCGAGGTTATGGTGGCGATTCACAACCATTCGTCAACCGCACAGACCGTTGCGGGAGGCGAGCGTATTGCCCAGATGGTTATAATGCCCTTCCTTCGCGGTGAATTTACCGAAACGGACTCTCTGTCCGAAACTGACCGCGGCACGGGTGGATTCGGTTCCACCGGAAAAATGTAATTCATTAAACTGAAAGGAATCTGTTTATGAAAAAGTTTGTTTGTATTTTAATGGTTCTCCTTATGCTGTGCGCATCTCTGGTTGCGTGTAACGATACCCCTTCTTCCGAGAATTCGGGCACCGTTTCCGAAGTAAGCGATGAAGAGTACGTGCTGTTCTCCAACCTGCCCGACGTTAACTTTGCCGACGGTAATACTCCCTATGAATTCAATATACTCACCATAGGCGACTGGTCCGGCGCATACAAATCCGTAGAAGTGGTTCCTCACGACCTCGCTCCCGAGCTTTTGCAGGACGCTGTTTTGGAGCGTAACGCTCTTGTTGAGCAGCGCTTCGGTGTTAAGATTACCGAAACCCGTACCACCAGCGCAAGCGGTATGCTTCAGGATATCCGCGCTAACGCGTCTGCAGGCACCGACCTTTACGATGCGGTTATGCCTTATATGACCGACGCTGCCACTCTTGCCGCAGAAGGCTTGTTCTATGACCTTTTGGATGAAGATGCGGTTAAGTTTGACGGTCCTTGGTGGGATCAGTCCGCAATGGAAACCCTTTCTATAGATAACAAGCTGTATTTCATAACCGGCGACCTTTGCCTGCTGGCGTACGATTGCACCCACTGCCTCGTTTTCAACCGCGATCTTGCTACCGAAAACGGCATTGATCCGTATCAGCTCGTATACGACGGCGAATGGACTCTTGATAAGATGCTTGAGATCTCCAAGGGTATCACCCGTGAAGAAAACAACGATGGCTCTATGGACCTTGATGACGTTTGGGGCTGCCTTATCAACAGCAACTTTACCACTTCTATGTTCCTTGCTTCCGGTGAGCGTCTTACCACCAAGGACGAGAACGATATGCCCGTTATCGCTGTTATGGGTACCAAGCAGATCGAAGTATTCGATAAAATATTCAATCTTTGCAGCAACGACGCTGTGGGACATATAGATTCTTCCGCAAATATCGGCAAATTCTCCAGCGTGTGGGTTGCGGCATCCGAAGCCATCGCATCCAAGCGCGCATTGTTCCGCGCTATCGCAATGGTAGATATTTTTGAAATTGCAGAATACGAATGCTCCTTCGGTCTTCTTCCTACTCCCAAGGCAAGCGAAGAACAGGAAAAATACTATTCCAACGTATCCGCAATCGCCGCTACCTGCGTTGCGATCCCCAAGACCAACAAGGATTACGAGTGCGCCGCAGTTGTTATGGACGCTATGGCCCAGGCTTCTACAGACACTGTAAGATCCAGCTATTACGATAACCTGCTCAAGCTCCGTAAGCTTCAGGGCGAGGATGATGAAAAGATGCTTGATATCATCTTTGCGGGCCGTACCTACGATTACGGTATCCTCTTCCAGTGGGGCGGAATCAATACCTTTATGAACGATATCGCCTTCAGCGGTACCAACAACTTCAAGTCCAAGTATGATTCTATCGAAGGCTCTATCGAAAGCGCTATCGAGAATACTATAGAAGGTATGAGGTAAGAAAATGAAAAAGATTTCTCTTGCTACAAAGCTTATAACCGTTGCGGTTCTTACCGTTCCCTTTATATATGAAAGAAACGAAGCGGGCGATCTTAAAATGCGTGCCGCGCTGTACGATGTTAACGTTTCCAAAAAGGACGGCAAAAAGGATATTCGTATCGACGTAGGCGGAATTATAAAAGATCAGGTAAATTCTGTAAAAAAGATCGTTGCAGATATTTCCGCGTCCCGCAAAAAGAACAAGGAAGAAGCGGATATAGATGCGGATTTCGCAGATATTGATTTTTCTCAAGAGGATGAAATTGCGGTAGACGAACTACTGGCAGACTGAATTTTTCGGGTTTACCCTTAAAAAACAAAAGAGGTACCGTTTATGAAAAAACTATGCTGTGTTTTTCTCGTGGCTTTGCTTGTGGGAGCCTTATTGGTTTCCTGCCAACAACCTGCTGACGATAATTCCGAAGTTTCCGAGGTGTCCGAAGCATACGAACTGTTCTCCAACCTGCCTGAAAAGGATTTTTCCAAGGACGGCACTCCTTATGAATTCACTTTTCTCACCGTAGGCGATTATGCAAACACCTACGCTTCCGTTGAGATATGCCCTAACGAACTGTCCTCCGAGCTTATTCAGGAGGCGGTTTTCGAGCGTAACGCTCTCGTAGAGCAAGAATTTGGCGTTGTTATCAAAGAGATACGCACCACCGGCAACGGGGAAATGGTAAATCTTATCCGTTCCAATGCGGCAGGGGGAAGCGATCTTTACGATATAGTTATGCCTTGGATGCCCGATGCGGCTTCTCTGGCGCTGGAAGGGCTTTTCTATAACCTTGCGGAAGATACTTCCGTTGTGGATTTCTCCGGTCCTTGGTGGGCGCAGGATGCAAAGGAAACTATGTCTATAGGCAACAACCTTTATTTTGTAACCGGCGATATGAACCTGCTGTGCTATGAATGTACCCACTGTATCGTTTTTAACAGAGATTTGGTGGATGAGCTTCACCTGGAGGATCCCTATCAGCTCGTTTATAACGGGGAGTGGACTATAGATAAACTTCTTGAGATCGCAAAGACAGTCACCGTGGATCAGGATAACGGCGTGCTTGACAGCTACGAGGACCGTTGGGGATTCCTTATCAACACAAACTACGTAACCAGTATGTTTATCGGTGCGGGATATTCTCTTTCCGGTAAGGATGAAAACGATCTTCCCGTTGTTACGGTTATGGGCACAGGTCAGACCGAGGCGTTCGGAAAGATATTTGATCTTTGTAACGATTCTTCTGTCGGATATATCGAAGGATTTATCAGTAAATATCCCCAGATCTGGGATTCCACCACAGAAGCAGTCGCTACGGGACACGCTCTGTTCCGTGCCGCTACTATCGGCAATATTCAGGCGATGGCAGAATACGAATGTAATTTCGGCGTTCTTCCCGCGCCCAAGCTTGATAAGGAGCAGGAGGATTACCGTGTGAACGTGTCTGCAGTATACTGTTCTTGTGCCGCCGTTCCCAAGACAAACAAGGATTACGATATGGCGGTCATTATTCTGGACGCTATGTGTCAGGCGGCTACCGGCACCGTAAAGACCAGCTATTACGATACTCTCCTTAAGATGCGTAAGCTTCAGGATAACGACGGCGCCGCAATGCTGGACATTATCTTTGACAGCCGCGTATACGATTACGCAATAATTTTCGGATGGGGCGGGGTAAACACCTTTATGAACCCTATCGCCTTTTCCGGCTCAAACACCTTTACGTCTGCGTATGAGTCTATAGAAGACAAGATCGAAGCTGACCTTGAAAAAACCATAAACACTCTGGGTAAATAAAATTCAGCGAGGGCGAAAACCCTCGCTTTTTTTGCGCAAAATATGTATCTTTTCTTGACATATTATGATAAAAGAGGTATAATAACTGCGTATGGAAAAAATTTATATAAAGGAGTATTTATTATGCCTCTTGTAACTTCAAAAGAAATGTTCGAAAAAGCATACAACGGCGGTTACGCTATCGGTGCTTTCAATGTCAACAATATGGAGATCGTTCAGGCGATCACCGAAGCTTGCCGTGAAGAAAAGGCTCCTGTTATCCTTCAGGTGTCCAAGGGCGCACGTGCATACGCTAACCACACCTACCTCGTTAAGCTGGTAGAGGCTGCTGTTATCGAATGCCCTGAAATTCCCATCGTTCTTCACCTTGACCACGGCGATAGCTTTGAAACCTGCAAATCCTGCATCGACGGCGGCTTTACCTCCGTTATGATCGACGCTTCCTCCAAGCCCTTCGAAGAGAATATCGAGATTACCAAGAAGGTGGTTGAGTATGCTCACGCACACGGCGTAGTTGTAGAAGCAGAGCTCGGCGCTCTCGCAGGCGTAGAAGACGAAGTTAACGTATCTTCCGATAACGCTCACTACACCCGTCCCGAAGAAGTTGAAGAGTTCGTAGCTCGCACCGGATGTGATTCTCTTGCAATCGCTATCGGTACTTCTCACGGCGCATACAAGTTCAAGCCCGGCACAAATCCCCAGCTTCGCTTCGATATTCTCGAAGAGATCATCAAGAAGCTCCCCGGCTTCCCCATCGTTCTCCACGGTTCTTCTTCCGTTCCCCAGAACTACGTTGAAATGGTTAACACCTACGGCGGCGCAATGCCCGGCGCTATCGGCGTTCCCGAAGATCAGCTCCGTCGCGCTGCACAGCTGGCAGTTTGCAAGATCAACATCGACTCCGACCTCCGTCTTGCAATGACCGGTACCATCCGTAAGTTCTATGCAGAGCATCCCGATAAGTTCGACCCCAGAGAATACCTCAAGCCCGCAAGAGCAAACATCAAGGAGCTTGTACGTCATAAGCTTGTTAACGTTCTCGGCTGCAACGGCAAAGCTTAACGACTTGTTCATTTAGCGCAGAACAAAAAGCGCGAAATAAAAAAATAAAAGTAAATGCTGATTTGTACATTGATTTGTATAAATCAGCTTTCTTTTTTGGGAAAAATCCGTAAACGGATTTTGTTTTATGCGCTTTTTTAGACGTTTTCGCTTCGCTAGCAGTAGGTAACTACAGCACGCTTGCGAAAACGCCTTCTGCATCTGAATGAACAAGTCTTAATTCTCCTACGGTAGATTTTATTGACCTTTATCAATATTTATTTTATAATATTTGCAACCATTTTTGTTTTTCATACACTATTTGAATGAAAGGAGGTCAGGCAAATGGAGCAAAGATATATTGACGCTTTAACGAACGAGTATATGCCAAAGCTGTATTATTTTTGTCTTAAAAAGACAGGCAACAGCGTAGCGGCGGAAGATCTAACTTCGGATATACTTGAAAATATTTTGTCCTCACTCTATCGCGGAAACATACCGGTTAATTTCCGTGCGTGGGTATGGCAGATAGCCCGAAACAGATACAGTCGTTGGGCGGCAAGAAAGCACAATAAATCAAGCTGGGAGCAGTACGAAGATATCGGCGAATACGAGCTTGAAAGCGAAAGCGAGAGCCCCGAAGAAGAGCTTATACAAAACGAAGCCCTGCTTCTTTTGCGCAGGGAGCTTGCGTATATATCGTCGGAATACAGAAATCTTTTGGTTTCTTATTATATCGAAAACAAAAAGTTATCTGATATCGCCTCAACAGCCGGACTTCCCGTGGGCACGGTAAAATCTAACCTTTTCCGTGCGCGAAAAATATTAAAAGAAGGTATGAATATGGCAAGAGAATACGGAATAAGAAGCTACAAGCCCGATGACGTACATTTTATAGCAAGCGGCAGACAGGAAATGAACCGTCCTTGGGGTGTAACGCAGAGAAAATTACCCAAAAACATTCTGCTGGAAGCAGATAACAACCCCTCCACTTTAGAGGAATTGGCAGTTGAATTGGGCACGGCTATGCCTTATCTTGAGGAAGAGGTGGAAATTCTTAAAGACGCCACCCTCCTTAAGAAGATCGGCGATAAGTATATCACAAACTTTTTCATTGCAAGCAAGGAATGCCAGACGGATATCTACCAAGCACAGCGCAGAGATTCCAAAAAACGAAGCCAGCTGCTTGAAAAAATCATAGCGGACAGTCTTGATAAGATCCGTGCTTTGGGCGTGGCAGGACCTACCGTAAGTGATAATAACCTTAAATGGTGGCTGGCTATCCATACGGTAGATAGCATCGTGATCACGATTCCCGATTACACTGATGTGTATCCCGAAAAGCGTGAAAACGGCGAAACATGGGGATTTATGGGAATGGAAATGGCTATGCTCCCCGAAAATCTTATAGTAGGGCACAACGGCTCCGGTAACGATGGCGTTGCGCTTTGGGCGTACAAAATAGGCGATTACGGCTTGTGGCACGTTATTGGAGAAATGTTTGATTCTCTGCACACCTTCTTTTTGGCAGATGCCGTTACAAACAAACGTAAGGTTGCGGGTTTTACCTCGGCGGAAAAGAAAATATGGGATTCTTGTATAAACAACGTTCACGCCCACGAAGGCGAGAACGGGGAAGTGGTGCCAGATATTATTGTGGCAAACAGAGAACAGTTGGATAAGCTAAACGATATTATTTTATCTCACCCCTTGGCAGAGGAATTAAAAGCAATGTTCGCGCAAGCCTTTGCTGAAACAAAAGCAGTTGTCAAAAAGAGCATCAACCCCACACTTTCCTATCTTGTTGACTATTGTGCGTCTATGTTTATTCTCAACACCCGTATGATGACGGTGCACGATCTGGTGGAAACGAATACGCTTCTCATTCCCGAAGACCCCGAAAATAGCAAAATAGGACTGTTCTTATTTGTCAAATAGCAATCACCCCAACAATCACCCCAAGAAGCCTAACGGCTTCTTGGGGACCCCGACAATAAAAAAGACCGTGTCACCACGGTCTTTGCCTTTTGTAAACAATTTATGAAGTTGTTGACAAATCTATATGAGCTGTGTTAATCTTTTGGTGTAAAAAGGCTTTGCCTTAATAAAAGGAGGAGAATATGAACAGCACGTGGAATATTTGTATTAACTTAAAGCGTAAAAGATTTGTTGCTGCTTTACTTGTGGTTTTGCTCATCTTACCTGCGGCGCTTCTCTTTTCTTCCTGCGAAGCTGAATTTGTTCCGCCGGAGGGTGAAATTGAATACGTTTTAGATGATAGAGGCGGGTTTTACAATGTTGTAAGCTGCGGTACCTACACGGGAAGTAAAGTTGTTATCCCTGCGGAAATTAACGGAGTGCCCGTTAAGTCTATAGATCCCTATGCATTTGCGTATAATAAATACATAGAGGAAGTTGTGTTGCCGGATACCATTATATCTATAGGTCAGCGTGCTTTTTATCATTGTGTTAATTTGAAAAAAATCAATTTTCCAGAAAAGCTGTGGAGCATTCACGATATGGCGTTTGAAGGTTGCAGTTCTCTTGAAAACGTATCTTTATCAAGAACCGTTTCGCTGAGGTCTAAGGTTTTCGCATATTGCGATAATCTGGGTGAAATAGAGTTTTACGGAGAAAAGCCAACGGGCGGTGATCTTATCGGTGCCGAATCTATGCATCGTGTGGGCACCACCATGGTATTAAACCGGTTTGCCGACAAGTCTTCTGTCGATTACTTTAAAAAAAGCCCCCAAATAACTGCAATTGAGGTTCTTGAAGAAAACGAGTTCTTCTCGGCATATGACGGTGTCTTGTATAACAAGGACTTCACAAAGTTGGTGCGTTGCCCTGAAGGAAAAACGGGAACTTTGCGGATTCCGGCAACCGTAACAAGTATTGATCATTTCGCTTTTTATAATTGCGCAGGAATTGAAGATATTGTTGTGGAAGATGGTAACACTGCTTTCAAAGTAATAGACAATGTTTTATATTCAATGGATGAAAGCCAGATAATGCATTGTTCCTCTGAGGTAAAAACATTAAAATTCTTTGCAAACACAACTAATTTGCACGGGGATAATTTGGTTCAGTTTTCAAACATAAAAGAGTTTAAAGTACATCCTGATAACCAAGAGCTTAGCTCAAGGGACGGACTTTTGTTGAGCAAAGATGGAACCATGCTTATATTGGTACCGCCTGCAAAGACCGGTACGTTTACTGTGCCGGAATACATAAAATCAGTTTCCGACAGTGCGTTTTACGGTTCGTCGTTATCAAAAATAGTTTTCAAAAATGGAATAGATAATGAACTTTTAGGCGGATGCTTTGCTAATTGCGCATCTTTAAAAAGTGTAGTTCTGCCGGAAAACATTACCGGTATTTCAGACGAAACGTTTATCGGCTGTGTATCACTCGAAACAGTTAATATCCCGAAAAGCGTAATATATATAGGCGTGAAAGCCTTTGCGGATTGTTTCAGCTTGAAAAAAGTTGAGTTTGAAGATGAAATGGGATGGTATCTTGCACAACAGTATTACGGAACTCCCGATCTTGAAAGGCATGAATGCGATATACCTGTAGACATTTCCGATTCCCGTATGGCGGCTTGGTATTTGCAGCACGCATATTGGCGGTACGATTGGAAAAAAGCGCCCGGCGACGTATCGGAGTAATAATTACAAACAAAACAACAAAAGCCCGCAAGTTCTGTGGGCTTTTAATGTTATTTGCTTTCGTTTATCATATCCTTGTATTCGTCAGAGAAGAAATAGAATATGCTTGCTCTTCTGGCGGTGGCAAAGGCAAGGAATACCTCTGCGGTGGCAGAATCATCGTGTTCGCCTTCTCTGTAAAGGGAGTAGGTTCCGCCTGCGGAGAAATCGCCCATCGCTGTGCAAAGGGCGGTGGATATCTCGCCGTTGGCGGGGATTCCCGCAAAAACAAGGGAATTCAGCACGCCCATAGTCGCAAGGGAAGAAGATTCGCCTTCGGAATCCAGGACGGTATTATCGTTTTCGATACACGAGCCCAGATAGGTAAGAAGTCCGTCGCGGCTTTCGTTATCGTCATACTCCTCGCGGTAGGCGGTGATCACGTTTAGCACCATAGCGGAAACGTATGCGTCGCAGGAGCGGGCATCCGCGTCTTCGCCCCAGCCGCCGTCCGCAAGCTGGATATCGGCAAGATAAGTCAGGATATCATCAAGGTTTTCCACCTCGGTACCGCAAACGTAAAACGCCATAAGCGCCATACAAAGATCCAACGTGGGAATCTCATCAGGCTCGGAAACTGCTTCAAGCAGGGGAGTAACGTACTTTTCCGTATCGTATCCCTCCGCCTCAAAAAGCTGAGTAAGTATGGCGGCGGAGATGGCGGAAGCGGCTGTTTCGTACACGCTGTCGCCCTCATAAAGGAATATTCTGTGGGCGGAAATATCTGCACCCTCCAGATACAAAGCGGCTATGACACGCCAATCCGTAATAGTTTCGCCCCCGTAATACTGCTTAAGCAGAGCGGTATCTGTAATATCGCCAAAGGATACCTCTTTTTCTCCGCACGAACAGAGAAGTAGGGAAAGAGTTAAAATTATAATGAAAATACGCTTCATAAAATTCACCGAAAAAATTGATAGTGGTGCGATGTCATTTTGTGTAGAAGGAACTTTTAGACGGTGGAGCTGTACGAGGGGACTGCCCATCGGCTAAAAGTTTCTACAAAAGCGCAAAAAACTAAAGAAATTCGCTATGCGACTTTCTACCAAAAAAGCTGACTCAACTTCTTAGATGAAGTGAAAGTCAGCTTTTTGTGTTTTAAAACTTTTGTGCGCTTTTGGATCTACGCAAAATGCCGAAGCACCGAATTACTTAATAGTAACGGTTGCGCCTTCTTCTTCAAGCTGCTTCTTGATAGCTTCTGCTTCTTCCTTGGAAACGCCGGTCTTAACTGCCTTGGGAGCGCCAACAACGATCTCTTTAGCTTCGCCGAGAGATACGCCGGTGATTTCCTTAACAGCCTTGATAACCTTAAGCTTCTTAGCTTCGTCGAAAGAGGTGAGTTCTACGTCAAACTCGGTCTTTTCTTCTGCTGCG
>CAZAJX010000017.1:0-40950 GCA_964485815.1 uncultured Oscillospiraceae bacterium | reverse complement strand
GCGGGAATCGAACCCACAACTAGCCCTTAGGAGGGGCTTGTTATATCCATTTAACTATGCAGGCGTGCCCGTGTATTTTACACCAAAGGAAGGATTTTGTCAACCTGATATTGATTTTTAAGGGAAACAGAGTTATAATGTTTTTCGACAAGGAGAACAAAAATGAAACTGTACAGATTTTTTAAAGAGAAGCCGTATACACTTCTTTCGTTATATTGGTTTATACAAATTATATGGTATCAGGTAGCTTTAAGATTTTCGATATTCGGAAACGAAGTAATTATGATACCCTTCAACAGTATAGATAATCTTATTCCTTTTTGCGAGTTATTCATAATTCCCTACGTTTTGTGGTATCCGTATATTCTATTCGTAAACGTTTACATTGCACGGAACGGAAACAAGCAGGAATATATGTATCTGGCTTTGATGACGATTATCGGAATGGTAATATGCCTTGCCGGCAACACCGTTTTTCCCACTCAGATAATAAGAGATGAAAACCTGCTCGAAAACCTTGGCAGAAGCAACATATTCACAAAGCTTACCGCTTTTATTTATTCCTGCGATACACCGCCAAGACTGGTATTCCCCAGTATGCACGTTTACGGCTCTGTTGTGCTTGCGGCGGCGATGCTCCGCTGTAAGGCAACAAAGCTTTGGATAAATATTGCCAGCGTAACCTTGTGTGTGCTCATATGCCTTTCCACAATGTTTATAAAACAACATTCGGTTATTGATTTCGCATCCGCATTACTGTTGTTTGCGGTTCTTCACATCGGTTATATAATAATATTAAAAATCAAAAACAAATCACTTCGAGAAAAAGGTGTCCGTTAACATAATACGGACACCTTTTAATATTATTCAAGCAATCCCAAAACTTCGGGGAATGGCACCAGAGCGCGCTTCAGAATTCCGTTCATACACGCGATAGCCACACCGTAATTGACCATAGGAATCCCCTGCTCTTTTGCAAGAGATAATCTATGCGCCATCTCCGCTTCGTTAAGCATACATCCGCCGCAATGAATAACAAGAGAAAAATCGGATAGATCCAAAGGAAAATCATTGCCCGATGAGAATACCAATTCAGGTTCCGCGCCGGTATATTTACGTATCCACGCAGGAATCTTAACGCTTCCTATATCGCCGCACTGTCGGTGATGAGTACATCCCTCGGATATAAGAACTTTCTTGCAGTCCGTCAAGCTCTTTAACGCATTTGCGCCCGAAACGAGAGAAAGAAGATCTCCTTTATAGCGGGCAAAAAGTATGGAAAAAGAGGTTAACATAATTTCCTCGGGCACGTCCTTCGACACTCTGCCGAAGGCTTGAGAATCCGTAATGACAAGCTTGGGAGGATCCTTCAAAGCGGCGAGAGTGGCTTTCACCTCTGTATCCTGACAGCACACGGGTATACAATGAATGTCCAAAAGCTCACGCAGGGTCTGCTGCTGAGGGAGAATAAGCCTGCCCCTGGGCGCGGATTCATCCACGGGTATGACGAGCAAAACGGTATCGCCCGGGGTAACAAGGTCCCGCAGTATATATTTTCCCTGCTTTTTAACTCCCGTCTTTCCCAGCATTGATTTGAACTGATCGATATTCTCACCGTTTGCCGAAGAAAGAGAAAGGCCTTCGTGGGTTTTGACCGCCGTGCCGAGATCGGATTTTGTATACACGATCAAGCAAGGCGTGCCTCTTTTTTGTATCAATGAAAGCATCTGCTCGTCTTCATCTGTAAAGCCTTTTGTTCCGTCCACAACAAGGACAGCAACATCGGTAGAGGCAAGCACGCGCAAGGTTTTTTCCACACGCTTACCGCCAAGCTCGCCGATATCATCAAAGCCGGGAGTATCCGTAATAAGCACGGGGCCTACGGGAAATAGCTCCATCGCCTTTTTGACGGGGTCTGTGGTAGTGCCCGCAACATCGGACACCACGGAAAGTTCCTGCCCTGTAACGGCGTTGACAAGGCTGGATTTCCCCGCATTGCGCTTACCGAAAAAGCTTATATGTAATCTTTCGCCCGATACGGTTTGATTAAGCGACATAAGTTTTTCTCCTGCTAAAAACGGAAATCGCGTCGATTGGAAGCGCGGATATCCGAAATATTCTGAACAGCTATTTCCTTTACCTTGAAATTGGTTATCTTTTCAAGCTCGGTTTCAACCATCTTATACCCTACTTCCTTGGTTGATTCGGAAGCGTAGTCTTCAAGATATTCGGAAAGTGTCATAAGCGCGTTGGGATGACAGCAGTTGATTATCTGTCCCGATTTGCAAAGGCTCATAAAACGATCCCCCGTTCTGCCCTCTCTGTAGCAGGCGGTGCAGAAGGAAGGAATATGTCCGTTTTCCATAAGCCACTTTACTACCTCATCAAGAGAACGCTGGTCGGATACGTCGAACTGCTCGGTATCGTGAGGGCGCTCTTCGGTGGTATATCCGCCTACAGAGGTTCTGGAACCGCCGCTTACCTGAGAAACGCCAAGACGGAGAAGCTTGCTTCGTGTTGCTTCGGTTTCGCGGGTGGAAATGATAATTCCCGTGTAGGGCACGGCGAGGCGGATACAAGCGGTAATTTTTGCGAAAATATCATCGGAAATACCGTTATCGAATTCATCGGGGTTAATATCGTCAGCCCGCTTTAATCTGGGCACGCTTATGGTATGAGGTCCTACGCCGTGAGCCGCCTCAAGATGCTCGGCGTGCATAAGCAGACCTGCGAATTCGTATTTATAAAGCTCAAGTCCGAAAAGAACACCCAATCCCACGTCATCAATACCGCCCTCCATAGCTCTGTCCATAGCGGTGGTATGATAATCGTAATCGTGCTTGGGCCCCGTAGGATGAAGCTTGAGATAACTTTCCTTGTGGTAGGTTTCCTGGAAAAGAATATAGGTGCCGATACCTGCGTCCTTAAGCTTACGGTAGTTTTCGACAGTGGTGGCGGCGATATTCACATTTACACGGCGGATAGCGCCGTTTTTGTGTTTTACGCTGTATATGGTGTTAATACATTCAAGGATATATTCGATAGGATTGTGTACGGGATCCTCACCTGCCTCAATGGCAAGACGCTTATGTCCCATATCCTGCAAAGCGATAACCTCTGCTTCCACTTCCTGCTGGGTAAGCTTTTTACGGGCGATATGCTTGTTTTTAAGGTGATACGGGCAGTAAACGCATCCGTTTACGCAATAGTTGGAAAGATAGAGAGGCGCAAAGATAACGATACGGTTTCCGTAAAATGCCTGCTTTATCTCCTCTGCGATCTTGTAAATCTCCTCTACCTTTTCGGGAATATCGCAGGCGAGAAGCACGGATGCCTCTCTGTGAGTAAGTCCCTTGCAGGTACAGCCGTTTCCGTTCTTTACGGGACGGGCTTTTTCCAGAATTGAATCGATAAGAGGAATATTGTTTTTGTTTTGCTCCGCATATTCAAGAGTTTCCAAGATTTCCGCATCATTGATAAACTCATTGGGATCAAGGGAAGCGGGATTATAGATTGCCATAATATTTTATCCTTTCTTAACGTCGCCCCGATGTACTGCCACGGTACATCCCACAGAGGCGACACGTTCTTTTAATTGCTGTAAGCATTGGGCGGATTCGGCACCGTCGGAAAGCTTGTTATCGTATAATTCATATTTTTTCCGCACGGAGGTAGGAGAAAGATTGGGCATTACCACGTTTGCGCCTGAAAGTATACCTTTTTCCCGTCCGTTCTCCATGATCGTGCCCAAAGCGGTAGTTGCGGGAAGTAATACAGCGGGATGGATAATGCGTATTACGGAAAGCAAAAAGCAGGTAAGAACGGCGCTTCCCATAGAGAAGCCGCCAAACGGCGTATCCTTGTGAGGCACAAAGGGACCGATACCGCACATATCCGGTTTAAGACGCTCTATAAAGCAAAGGTCCTCTGCGATATGCTCGGATGTCTGAAACGGACTTCCCACCATAAATCCTGCGCCCACCTGATACCCGATATTACGAAGATCGTTAAGACAGCGCATACGGTTTTCAAGAGTAAGATTTTGGGGGTGAAGACGGCTGTAATGCTCTGCATCCGCGGTTTCGTGGCGGAGAAGGTATCTGTCTGCCCCTGCGTTAAAGAATGCAAGGTAGCTTTCGTAGCTTTTTTCCCCCAGCGACAAGGTAACTGCACATTCGGGAAAGCGTTTTTTTATTTCGCTTACGATGCGGCAAACCGTATCGTCGGTATAATAACCGTCCTCGCCGCCCTGAAGCACAAAGGTGCGGAATCCGAGAGAATAGCCTTCGTCGCAGCACTCCAGTATTTCTTCGGGAGTAAGTCGGTAACGAACGCAATTTTTGTTACTTTTACGGATACCGCAGTAATAACAATCATTACGGCAGAAATTGCTTATTTCGATAAGCCCGCGGACGTATACCGTAGGACCGTATATCCCGTTGCGGATACGGCAGGCTTCCTCGGCAAGAATGCGGGCATCATCATCGGTATGTTCGGTGATAAGACGGGCATATTCCGATTTTGAAAGCCGTCTTTCGGTTAACAGCTTACTTACAAGTTCAGTCATTGAAAACAGCTCCCGAATATGCGGTCTTTACGCTGACACCGTCTATCTTTCCGATTTTGCCGGAAAGGGCGGCAACGGTATTCTGAGGTGCTTCCAAAGCAATACTTATAATATTAACGCCTCTGCGGCGGTAAGGAATGCCCATTCTGCCGATAATATATTCGCCGTATTCGTGAAGAATGGAATTAATGCTTTCTGCGGATTCGCTTTTTTCAACTATTATGCTTATAACTGCGATTCTTGTTTCCATATATACTCCAAAAATAAAATACCGCGCCATAAAAAAGGCGCGGCAAAACATAGATTTTTATATTTTTTGACCACACCTTTGAGTCAGATAAAATCTTTCTTTCAGGTAAGATCATTATACAACAAAACCTAAGGTATGTCAATTATTTTTCAAAAACACGTTCCAAGGATATGCGTTTTTTTGCAACGTCAACATCTATAACGCGGACCTTGATTATCTCCCCTACCTTGGTAACGTCCTGCGCTCTGCGCACAAAGCCCTTGGCAAGCTTGGAGATGTGCACCAGACCATCCTGATGAACGCCGATATCAACGAACGCGCCGAAATCCGCTACGTTACGAACCGTGCCCACAAATTCCATACCTACTTTAAGAGAGGAAATATCCATAGCATCGGTACGAAGGATAGGCTTGGGAAGCTCATCACGGGGGTCGCGTCCCGGCTTGGTAAGCTCACCCAGCATATCATTAAGAGTCTGAACGCCGACACCGATAGATTCCGAAAGAGTGTCTATACCCACAAGGGCTGCCTTTGCCTTGATATCGTCAAGCTTGCGCTCACGAACGTCCTGCTCGGTATAGCCCAGCTTTTTAAGAAGCAAACGGGCGGATTCGTAGCTTTCGGGGTGAACGGCAGTGTTATCCAGCACCTCTTCACTCTCGGAAACACGCAAAAAGCCTGCGCACTGGGTGAAGGCTTTGTCGCCGATACCTTTAACCTTTTTAAGCTCCTCGCGGGAGGTGAAAAGGCGGTTTTCGTTTCTGTAATCGTATATCGCCTTGGCAGTCTTGGAGGAAATACCCGCAACACGGGAAAGAAGAGATACGGAAGCGGAGTTAAGGTCAACGCCCACGGAAGAAACCGCATCCTCTACCACACCGTCAAGAGAAGCGGAAAGCGCCTTAGGGTTCATATCGTGCTGGTACTGTCCTACTCCGATGGCCTTGGGGTCAATTTTCACAAGCTCTGCAAGGGGATCCTGAACACGGCGGGCGATGGATACTGCGCTTCTCAAGGAAACGTCAAACTGAGGGAACTCCTCTGCGCCCAGCTTGGAAGCGGAGTAAACGGACGCGCCTGCTTCGTTTGTCATAATATAGCTTACGGGACGGTTAAGCTTGGGAAGGAGAGAGGAAACGAAAATCTCGCTCTCCTTGCTTGCGGTGCCGTTACCGATGGAAATAATATCTATTCCGTATTTCTTTACCAACGCAGAAAGCACACGCTCCGCGTCCTCGGTACGGTTCTGGGGAGGTGTGGGATAAACAACAGTAGTATCCAGAACCTCGCCGTTTTCGCCGACTACGGCGATTTTACAGCCCGTACGGTATGCAGGGTCAAAGCCCATAATAACCTTGCCCTTAACGGGTGCCTGCATCAACAGGTTGCGCAGGTTTTCGCCAAAGACCTTTATTGCCTGCTCCTGTGCGGAAGCGGTGATATCGCTGCGCACCTCGTTCTGGATGGAGGGCGCGATAAGTCTTTCGTAACCGTCGATAACGGCGTCCTTCACATATTGCGTTGAGGAGCATATCTGCTTGGAAACGGTTTGTCCGATAAGATAACCTTCAATATAATCCTTATCCACATCCACCTTGACGGAAAGGAAGCCTTCCTTCTCGCCGCGATCGATAGCAAGAATGCGGTGGGAAACAAGCTTTTTAAGAGGCTCGCTTCTATCGTAATACATACGGTAAACGCTGTCCTCTTCTGTCTTTGCCTTGGTGGTAAGAGAGCCGTTTTTCATAGTATATTCGCGTATCCATTTACGGAAAGAAGCGTTATCGGAAACGCCTTCTGCAATAATATCCATTGCGCCGTGGAGGGCATCATCTACAGTGTTTATCTTCTTTTCGGGATTGAGATATTTTTCCGCTTCGGCAACGATATCCGTATCCTTTTCCTGCGCCAGCATAAGCTCGGAAAGCGGAGTGAGTCCCGCATCCGCCGCAACGGAAGCACGGGTCTTGCGCTTGGGACGGTAAGGACGGTAAATATCATCTATTTCCGCTACGGTAGCGGCTTTATCAAGAGCGAGATTGATCTCGTCTGTCATTTTCTCCTGCTCGGTTATAAGACGGCGTACCTCTTCCCTGCGTTGCTCAACAGCACGGTAAGCGTGAAGCTTTTCATCAAGATCACGAAGCACGGTATCGTCAAGAGAGCCGGTGACTTCTTTACGGTAACGGGCGATAAAAGGAATGGTATTTCCTTCGTCAATTAGCTTTACAGCCGCTTCTACCTGAGTTGCTTTTATACGAAGCTCTTCAGCTATTTTTGCAATAATATCCATTTGTTCTTCCCCTTTGGAATTGATAGGGATATTATACCAAAAAACAAGGAAAAAGTAAACAAAAAAATATCCCGTTTGGGATTTTTTCACCAAACGGGATATGAAAAACTGTTTTTACATTGTTACAAGGAAGAATCTTGCGAGGAAGAGGATGCCGATGATGGTAACAACGATATCCTTCTTGGAGAACTTACCGGTGAAAAGACGGATAAGAACGTAAGAGATAGCGCCTACTGCAATACCGTTGGAGATAGAGTAAGTAAGGGGCATCATAATAAGCGCGAGGAATGCGGGAACTGCGGATGCGATATCGTCCATATCAACCTTGGAGAAGTTCTTAAGCATAAGAACGCCAACGTAGATAAGTGCGGGTGCGGTTGCACATGCGGGAACGATAGCTGCAAGAGGAGTAAGGAACAAGCATACGAAGAAGCAGATGGAGGTTACGAGAGAAGTAAGACCGGATCTGCCGCCTGCTGCTACGCCTGCTGCAGACTCAACGAAGGTGGTACAGGTGGAGGTTCCGAATACTGCGCCTGCGCAGGTTGCGATAGAGTCGCAAGCCATAGCCTTGTTTACGTCGATAGGGTCGCCGTTTTCATCAAGCATATTTGCCTGGGAAGCGGTGCCGTAAAGAGTTCCGATGGTATCGAACATATCAACGAGAGCAAAGGTGATAACAAGAACGATAGCGTTGATAATAGAGCTTGCGCCGCCGGAGAATATGGTATATCCCTTGAATGCGCCGATAATACCGATTTCGCCGAAATCCTTGAAGGACTGACCGATCTTGCCAAGGTCGAAGGAAGGAGCAGTCCAGGTGGTAAGGTAATAAAGAACGGTAACAACACCGATGGTGATTATAACGGAGCCCTTAACCTTCTTTTTATCAAGAACAGCGATAAGGAACAGACCGAGAAGAGCGAGAACAACGGGAGCCATAACCTTCCACGCTTCGAAAGCGCCGAGAAATTCGCCGGCTTCGTTGTACATGGCGCCGTGGAAATCAAACAACTGTACGTAGGTATATTGGTTTGCCTGAATAATGCCAACGTTCTTGAAGCCGATGAAGGCGATAAACAGACCGATACCTGCGGGAATAGCCTTTTTAAGACAATCGGGCAGTGCTTTTGCGATATATTCTCTTGCGCCGGTGATAGAAAGAATAAGGAACACTATACCGGAAAGAAGAATAACGAAAAGACCTTCATGATAACCCTTTATAACGTCGCCGCCTTCGGTGAGAAGAGCAGGAAGAATAAAGGAAACGAAGAAGAATGAGTTAAGACCCATTCCGCACGCCTGTGCATAGGGAAGCTTTGCGTAGAGTGCGTAAAGCAGGGTACCTACAAATGCTACCAAAATGGATGCAACGTATACCGCATTCCAGATGGTATCCATTTCGCCGCCGAAATTGAAGCCGACAACCTGATTGGGGTTGGTTACAACAATGTAAGCCATAGCGAAGAAGGTAGTAAGACCTGCCATTATCTCTGTCTTAACGTTTGAGCCGCGTTCAGAGATTTTGAAGAACTTGTCCATAAAAGACCTCCTAAATTAAATTAAGGCGGAATAAAAATACCGCCCGAGTGTAAAATCACCCATAACGGTATTTTAATGGTTTATTCACTGTTTGTCAACATTTTTCGGCATCCGTAAACGGATTTTAGCACTCTGCACAAAGGTTAAAAAGAAGTGTAGTGTAATATGCCGAATGTTATGTCAACACCGGGTAAAAATGCTTTCTGCGAGAGAATAAAAATCATTTTTGGTAACTGCAGTGTTAATATTCCTGCGCAAGGCGGCGCTTCCTTTAAGTCCTTTGGTATACCAGGCAAGGTGGGTGCGCATCTGACAAAGGGCGCGTTCTCCCTCAAAATATATAAGGCGGTCTATATGCTCCTTTATTACGGAAAGCTTTTCTTCATCAGGAATGCTCCTTCGGGGTACGCCGTTCAAATCGTCTATAAGATACGCAAATATCCAAGGCGCACCCATTGCGGCTCTGCCTACGGCAAGTCCGTCTGCGCCGGTAAGAGAATATGCTTTGTCTGCGGTAAGAGTAATCCCCACGTCACCCGAAGCAACGACGGGAATGCTGACAGTGTTCTTAACACGGCGTATCTCTCCGCAATCGGAGGTACCGGAATACATTTTATTTCTCGTTCTGCCGTGGACGGTGATCATTGCCGCTCCTGCCTGCTGACAAGTAAGAGCCAGCTCGGGCGCATTAAGGCTGTTTTCATCCATTCCGATACGCATTTTCACGGTAACGGGCACGGAAACGCTTTTTACCACGCTTTCAACGATCTTTCCTGCCTTTTCCACATCCTGCATCAAGGCACATCCCTCTCCGTTGCGGACGATTTTATGGACGGGACATCCCATATTTATATCTATCATATCAGGCGAAAGGCGCATTAATTTATACGCCGCTTCTCCCATTACATCGGGATCGGAACCGAATATCTGTATTGCGCCGGGAAGCTCCTCTTCGGTAAGCGAAGCAAGACGGAAGGTACGCTCGTCCCCCATTGTAACGGCTTTTGCGGAAACCAGCTCGGTGGTAACAAGCTCTGCTCCGTAACGGACACACAGAGAACGGTAGGCTCTGTCCGTAACGCCTGCCATAGGAGCGAGGAAAAGCCCGTATTTGAAATTATATTCCTTTACGTTCATCAGCTTATCTTATTACCTCTTTCGTTTCCCGAAGCGAAAACAGCGGCTTTTTTAAACAAAACGGGATACTTCCCTTCACCTGCCGCAAACATTTCTTCGGAAAGTTTTTTCGCTTCCTCCAGCATTTCCATATCCGCCGCAGATGCTACGCGGAAGACAAGCTCGCCCGATTGCTTTTCTCCGAAGAAATCGCCGGGACCTCTTTGGTCAAGATCTGCGGATGCGATTGCAAAGCCATCGTTGGTTTCGCACATTATCTTTAAGCGGTTTTCTGTTTTGCCGTGGGCGTGGTCCGATAAAAGCACACACATACTTTTATCCTTACCTCTGCCGACTCTGCCTCTTAATTGATGAAGCTGAGAAAGTCCGAAGCATTCGGCGTTTTCAATAAGAATAACCGTTGCGTTGGGTACGTCAACGCCTACCTCGACCACGGTAGTCGATACGAGTATTTTTATCTCACCCTCCGAGAAAGCACGCATAACCGCATCTTTTTCTGCTGGGGACATTCTTCCGTGAAGCATACCGATATTTATATCCGAGAAGTTGCCTCGTCTTAAAGCTTCGGCATATCCTTCCGCACTTTGTTTATCGCTTTCTTCGTTTTCCTCCACCAGCGGGCAGATTATGTACGCCTGATTACCCTCGTCGATACGGGAGCGTATCATTTTGAACACACGCTCACGCTTATCGCTTCCCACAAGATAGGTATCCACCTTTTGTCTGCCGGGAGGAAGCTCATTAAGCACGCTTATATCAAGATCACCGTAAAGTATCAATGACAAGGTTCTGGGAATTGGTGTGGCGGACATTACCAGCATATGGGGTTTGATGTTTCCTACCCCACCCTTTTCGGTAAGCCGCGCTCTTTGCATAACGCCGAAACGGTGCTGTTCATCGGTTATAACCAGACCCAGCGCCTGATATTCCACAGCGTCCTGAATAAGTGCGTTTGTACCGACGATAACGTCAACGGCGCCTTTTTTTATGTTTTCCTGCAGACTCGTTTTTTGTTTTTTGCTCATACTGCCTGTAAGCAAGCCCACTCTTATTCCGAAGGAAGACAGCATTTTATCCAGAGTTTTTGCGTGCTGTGCGGCGAGTATTTCCGTAGGCGCCATAAACGCGGATTGACAGCCGTTTTTTGCGGCGAAATATACTGCCGCCGCGGCGACCACGGTTTTTCCGCTTCCCACATCCCCCTGCAAAAGGCGGGTCATAGGAGTGTCCTTACACATATCTCCCAGAATTTCCTTAACGCTCTTTTCCTGCGCGGAGGTGAGAGAATATGGTAAAGCGTCAAAAAACGATTTTATTCCGCTGTTTTTGAATGTCATTTTTATTCCCTTTGCCTGCGTGGTACCGCGGCGGGAAATTCTTAAAGCAGTCTGGAACACCGCCAATTCCTCAAAAGCAAGGGAACGGCGTGCCTTGGCGACATCTTCTCTGCGTGATGGGGCGTGTATAAGCTTTACCGCCTCTTTGACGGAAAGCAAGGAATATTTTTTACGGATATCATCGGGAAGCGCATCCTCAAGACTTTCCGATAGCGGTAACACGTTTTTTACCGCAGAATACACCGTTTTTTGGGTAAGCCCTTTCGTAAGGGGGTAAACCGGTATTACGTCCTGAAGCTTTTTGCCGTGGAGAATTGGCTCCACCTCGGGAGATACCATTTCTTTTCCGTAAAAGCCGAAGGACACTTTTCCGTAAAACCTGAAGGCTCTGCCTTGGGAAAACACTTTTAACAGCCATTTTTGATTAAAGAAGGTGATATTTACCGTTCCCGTATCGTCCCCTGCGGTGAATTTAATATACTGCACCTTTTCCCCGCCGCTTTTAACGGGAGAATCCACGGTGAGTATCAACGAACACAATTCGCCGTCGGACACCTCGGCAACCTTTTTGGTTTCCCCTCTGTACTGATACGTACGGGGAAAAAAAGACAAAAGGTCCCCTGCACGGGATAAACCAAGCTTGGCGAAGCACTTACTTCGTGCTTCGCCTATACCTTTTATGTACTGTAACGGTGTGTTAAAATCCATCAGATCACGATCCTGTTATATTCTGCTCCCATAGAATCCAATATTCGCTGTTCGCGGTCATGGCAGGTGAATACGAATACCTGTCCGCTTCCGCTTGCGTTGATAACAAGAGAAAGCATATTCTCGAGTCTGTCCCCGTCAAGACGGACAAAAGCATCGTCGAGCACCAGAGGCGGACGTGTTTCGGAAAATACAAGGTCTATGAGGGCAAGGCGCAAACACATATACGCGCTGTCCCGCGTACCTGCAGACATATAATCCGAATGCTTTGTTCCCGATACGGTTTCATAAGACATTATCAAGGAAGTATCAAAGGAAACGCTATCGTACTTGCCCTTCGTAACAGAGGACATATACTTCCCTGCCAGACGGGAAAGTGCGGGAGAAACGATATTCCTCATATGCTTGTCCGCTTCGTTCAGGGCTTCTGCGGCGATATTCACCGCATTGTAGGACTGCTCCAGATAACGTATACGGGCGGCAACAGAATCACGCTGAGCCTGAATGAAAGCGGGGTCTCCTCCTGCGCCGATAAGTCTGCCTCTTTCTCCCTCTCTTTCACGAAGAAGACTGAGCAGTTTTTCGTCTTCACTCTTCAAAAAGTCCAAAGCCTTTTCCAGCTCCTCGCGGCTATGCACGGGTTCGACGGCATTTTCCGCAAGCTCGCTTATCTTTTTAAGATCGCAGCCCGCAAACGCCGCCTCCTGAACGGCTTTAACCGTATCAAGCTGAGTGCGTGCGTTGAGAACAGCTTCTGTAGCGGTTACGATATCCGCAACACGCTTTTCCACGTCCTCATTATCTCCGGGCATACCCTCAGTAATAGAAAATATCTCGGCATCCAAAGCCTTAAGCTCCTCATCCGCACGCTCATAAAGTGTTTTTGCACCAAAGGCTTTAAGCTCAAGATCTGCGATCTCTTGCTGTGCGGCGGGATATTGGCTCAGCATATATCTCATTTCGATAATAGACGAAAATCCGTTTTTGGCAGCAAAATGAGAAGATGCGGATTTAAGAATTATAAGAATTATTCCGATAACAAGTGCCGCCGCAGCAAAAACGATAATATATTGCCACGGTAAAAACTCAACCGTACCGAAAACGGTTGTGAAATTAAACAATGCGGTAACGCCTGCCGCCAAAAGCATAAGGGTGATCAAAAACACCATAAGTCCCTTTGAGGAGTTGATGGCGCTTATCTTTTTGCGGAGCTTGATAACGTTTCTTCCGTCAAACAAGCTTTCCTTGCGGGCGTTTTCCACGTCCTTTTCAGCGTTATCGTAGGCGGTCTTGCGTTCTTCCCGCTTTACAACGTGGGCGCTTCTTTTGGAAATAAGCTTTAGAGCCTTTGCAACAGCCTCTTTATCCGGTTCGCTGCCGCCGAAGCTTTCCAAAGCGGTGTTATACGCAGTTTCGGAATCGGTTACTTTGCGTGCGTGCTCTTTAAGCTCGCCGTATTTAACGAACGCTTCGTATTTTTCAATTCCCGTTAATTCCTCGTTAATTTGAACGCGGTATTCTTTATTGGCATTTAACTTGCTCTCGATCTCCTTGAGCTCCGCCTCTACTCTGCCCAATTCACCGGACATAGAAAATGCGGCTCCCAAAGTTTTATCTAATTCACCGCGCTTTTCCTCCAGCACAGGAATGATACCTCCGCCCTTTACACGGCTGCGAAGACGGTTCTTTGCTTCTGTCAGACGCTTTAACGCATCCGATGCGCTTACGGTTTCGTCTGCGGAAGCGACGAGGTTTCTCAGTTGCTCGGCAAGTTCATCGTCCTTTTTACCGGGAGAAGAAAGCTGACGGAAAAAGGCGGTTTTTGTAAATATTTCTTCCTTTACGCCGAAAAAGCATTCGCCGGGAACAAGACCCTTTAAAATTTCTTTTCCGGATAGTTTTTCCGTAACGGTACAAATATCCTTACCTGCGAGAAACTCACGTTCCACGCGGTATTTACTGTTTCCCAAAGAGAACTCCACCGCTCCTGCGGCGCGGGGATTGTCCCAAGGGATATAATGCTTCTTTTCGTTATCCGATACGGTGGAATTACGCTGTCCCGAAAAGCCGTAAAAGACAAACTTTATAAAATGGGCGAGTGTGGTTTTACCGCTTTCGTTGGGCGCGGTAATAAGATTTATGCCTGAAGCGGGGGTTATGATTGTATTTAAAATACATCCGAAGGAAACTATTTCACATTTTTCAATGACAACTGCGTTCATTTCTCTTCCTCCCCGAAATCTGCTATATTCTTTTCGTCCAACACGGTAAGCCCGTATTTGAGAGCTTTAACAAGAGTATTGTATTCTTCGCTACCGCTTTTGGCGGAGGCGATACGCTTCTCCATAATGCGGTAAAATACTCCGCGAAGGGTGTTTTCGCTTTCAATATCCGTAAAGCTGATCTCGGGCTTGGTGTTATCTACTATATAAACCTCGCATTCCGTCTGACCGTCAAGCTCGTTGGGAGAAAACAGATATTCCTCGCGGGTGCTTCCCTCGGCGATGATACGCACCACAGTGCCTACGGGGAAAGCGCATACCTCGTTGCGGATAAGCTCCAGCGCGTGGCGTCTGCTTACCGATTCGGAAACATTGCAGGTAACGGTTTCGTACTGCATATGGGCAACCGACACGGGATAAAGATTTATATTTGTTTTATCGATCTCGCCGATAAGGGCGGATTTTACTCCTGTTTCATCAAAGCTTCTGCCGCAAAGACAGCCGGGGTACGCATAATGAACACCGTTTTCCGCACAAACTCCCGTACCTTTATGTATATGACCGAGAGCGATATAATCAAATCCGCTTTCGCCCACGTCCCGCTTGGTAACGGGTCCGTTGGTGGACAGCGCACCCGACATATCGCCGTGGCAAACGAGAATATTTACAAGATCATCATCGGGAATATCATAGCCCAAAACGGTGCTTTCCGAGCATACCGAGGACGTAAAGCCGTAACCGTACACACGCACTCCCAATTCATCCAGCGTAATACACTCTCTTTCACGGAAAACGTGAACGTTTTCGGGAAATTCCACGGTGGAATAAACCGAAGCGGGTGTAAACGGATCGTGATTGCCGGGAGAAATAAAAAATCTGCAATCCGGCAACGATAAAAATGCGTTTTTAAGCATAAGGGCAGTATCGCGGGTGGCAAATTCAGTATCGAACAGATCGCCGGATATAAAGAAAAGCTGTACTTTTTCTTCACGTGCCTTTTCGATAAGAGCCAAAAAGCTCTTGCGAATATTCTCTCTCCGCTTTTCTGCACCCGAGGGGGTAAAAGCGGTAAAGGGAGAATCCAGATGGATATCCGCAGTATGTATTATTTTAACGCTCATCAGCTTTTCTCCTTTTTCATAATAAACGATGCCATAGTTCCCCGTTCCTTGCCCTGCATACGGTGGGAAAAAAACATATCCGTATTACAGCAGGTGCAGATATTGCAAGCGGAAATGTTTTCGGGAAGTATGCCCTGCTTCAAAAGAACGGAAACATTCAAGCCCGTAAGGTCAAGATGGTATTTGCCGTTTTCTTTGGGCACAAAATATTTGGAATTCTCAGAATCAGAATGGGTAAAAATATCGTAAAGCTCGCTTCCCACTTCGTAACAGCAAACGCCTGCGCAAGGTCCGATAGCGGCGATAATATCCTTTTTATCGCTTCCCAAGCCGCACATTTCGTTTATTGCCACGGCAGAAATCCCGCCCTGCGTTCCCCGCCAGCCGGAATGAACGGCGGCGCAGATATCGTTTTTAATATCGTAAAGAAGTATGGGAACGCAATCTGCACTTCTTACGGAAAGTAAAGTATCGCTGCAGGAGGTAACCAGTCCGTCCACGTCAAAATCATAGGGAGGCTTTACCGTACCTCTGCCGCGGTCGTCTTCGTCCGCAATAACGACGGTAGTGCTGTGTGTCTGATAAGTACGGCAGACGAAGGTTTCGTCAAGCCCGAAGATCTTAGCGGCAATACGGTGGTTTGCGTTAACGTTTTCCGTACTGTCCCTCATATCTCCCGTTCCCACGGCAAAATTCAAAGTATCGAAGGGAGGGGTGCTTACCCCGCCGTGTCGAGTAAAAAATGCGTGGGGAACCCCGTAAAGATCAAAGAGTGGAGAGGTATAATACAGTACTCCGCATTTATGTAAAATGAACTCTTGGTTCAACAATTATCACCTCATAAAAATTATAACATATACTTATACACATTTCAAGAAACTTTATTTTTAATTTAATGAAAAAAACTCTTGACAAATAGCAAAATGCTTGGTATAATAAGCAAGCTGTCAGCGAGATGGCAAGAAAAGCGGAATAAAATGGCGGAATAGCTCAGTTGGCCAGAGCATCCGGTTCATACCCGGCAGGTCGTAGGTTCAAGTCCCACTTCCGCTACCATTCCATGGCCCGTTGGTCAAGCGGTTAAGACACCGCCCTTTCACGGCGGTAACAGGAGTTCGATTCTCCTACGGGTCACCAAAAAACATCCGAACTTTGTTCGGATGTTTTTTTATCCAATGCGAAGCATTGGTATATCATCAACAACGGCAACGACGTTGTTGTATATCATCGCCAAAGGCGTATATTATCACCGAAGGTGCATTTCCTGCAGCTTGATTCAACACACGGCTTCGCCGCGCTTTAAATGCGCTGTACACAATTGTAAACAAATTAAAGCAAGGTTGAAAAGCCTTGCTTTTTTAGTGGGTTCGATCTTCGAAAAGCAGTAATTTCAAACTGATGTAGAATTTTTGTAATTAAACTCAATATTCTTACTATTGCTAGTTGATTTATTTCGTGCTACAATAAAAGCACAAGATAGCTATCTCAAAAAACTTGGAGGATAGAATATGTTAGATCAAAAGATATTTGGCGAAAAACTTCGAAACCATAGAAAAAGCTTGGTATGACACAAGAAGCTGTATCCAGTAAGATCGAGCAACTTGCGACAGAATTCGTTTGGTCAATGGCAAACTACGACCGCTATAACAGCAATCTCCGTCAAGAGCTTGGCGAAGACCTTTGGGAAATGTGGAAGGGCATATATTTTGCAGAGGTTGGCAACAGAGAAAAACAAGAAGAAAGTAAGAATCAAGGAAACCTTAGAATTATAGGTTCATATGGAACTAAAATTTGGGACGATCGGGGTGTGGCTTGTGTTATTAAATCATCACTCATCAAGCAACTTTCCCCATTTGATTTAAACACGATAGAAGTAATACAGGCGCTTAGCAGCGAAGACGGACAAAAGCTGATTTTCGCCCTGTAAAGTAATAACAAATAATTGACTATACTGTGGTTATATGTTAAAATATTGGAAAAGACAATGTTTTTATAAGTATTGCTCGTTGAAAGGTGGTGCGCCGTGGCTGATATTATACAAAACACGTTAGGGATACAATCGCCTGCGGCGATTGCTATTATAACAATTGCGCTTATGCTTTTTTGCGGCTTTGCAATGACACGCATAACCAAACTTATAAAGCTTCCCAATGTTACCGCGTATATTATTACCGGTATTTTGTTGGGCCCGTTTTGTCTTGACGCAGTTCCCCAAACCGTGATCGACGGAACGGAATTCCTTTCCGATATTGCTTTGGCATTTATCGCGTTCAGCACGGGTGAATTCTTCAAACTGAAAATACTGAAGAAAAACGGCGCTAAGGTAGTTATTATAACCTTAGCGGAAGCGCTGACGGCATCTTTACTGGTCTTTACCGTTTTGTACGCGGTTTTGAAGGTGGATATCGCATTTTCCATAGTCCTTTCCGCCCTTGCAGCCGCCACAGCTTCCGCATCCACGATGATGACCATACGCCAGACCGGCGCAAAGGGAGATTTCGTAAACACTCTGCTTCAGGTTGTAGCGCTGGATAACGTGATCAGCCTTGTAGCGTATTCGGTGTCTATTTCGGTTGCGGTTGCGCTTATCGGCGGAGAACGCACCGCCGACGCAGGGGACGTTTTAATTCCTCTGATAATAAATATCGGTGTATTTCTTTTGGGCGGTGTGTTTGGATTTTTCCTCACTTACCTGCTCAAAAAGAGATCAGACGATAACCGTTTGATCGTTTCCGTGGCGGTTTTGTTTGCCTTTTGCGGTGTTTGCACCGTTATGAACGTTTCTCCCCTGCTGGGCTGTATGTCAATGGCTACGGTATACATTAACGTTTCCGGCGATGAAAAACTGTTCAAACAGCTTAATTACTTCAGCCCTCCCCTGCTGCTGTTGTTCTTCGTGAGATCGGGACTAAGCTTCGATCTGGGAGCGTTATTTGAGTTTTCATCAACGGTTGGCTCCGTTTCCCTGTTAGTTATCGGAATTGTTTACTTTATAGTAAGAATTATAGGTAAATATGTAGGTGCGTTTTTGGGATGTATTCTCGCCAAAAAGGACAAAAAGATAAAAGCTAATCTGGGCTTTGCCCTTGTTCCCCAAGCGGGAGTAAGTATTGGTCTTGCGGCTTTGGGCGCAAGAGCGATCGGCGGCGAATACGGAAGCGCGTTGCAGACGGTAATTCTGGCATCGGGCGTGTTATACGAACTGGTAGGTCCCGCATTGGCAAAGCTTTCTTTGCATCTTTCAGGCGCATATTCCGAAAAGATGGAAGATCTGGTTTCCATTGAGATCATAACCGCAGACGGAAAAGCAAAAGACGATGCAACGCTTTTGGTAGAACGTATACAGAAGATACAAAAGGAGCTTCCCGAAAAGGGGGACACACCCTCGGAAGACGAGCAGGCGTTTCTGGAGGCGGCAGAAGAGCAATACGCGGCTATGCTTGCCGCCAGAAGAAGACCTTTTAAAAGAAACAGATAAGGAGGATGCAAAATATGACAATAAACGATCCGTTGGCTGTTTTGATGGGCGAATGGTCATCACAGCTTAATATTTACACCATTTTACTGCGTATCGGTATTTCCATACTGTTTTCCGCTTTTCTGGGTATCGAGCGTTCCTCAAAGCGGCACTCTGCGGGACTTCGCACCTTTATAATGGTGGCGCTTGCAGGTACGGTGGCTATGCTTACAGACACTTTTTTGGTGGCTCAGACGGAGATCAATATCCCCTTGCTGTCTGCCGCCGTGGTTATAGGCGGAGCTATGATAAGCGGAAATTCGGTTTTATACAGCTCCAAGAGCCAGCTAAAAGGTCTTACCACCTCTGCGGCACTTTGGGCTTGCGGAATTATCGGTATTACCGCAGGTGCGGGAATGTATACGGTTACGGTAATCGCCTTTGCCGCTATTATTTGCGGGCTGTCCCTCTTCCCCACTATCGAGCACGGATTGAAGGACAGATTCAACCACTTTGAAATGCATCTTGAGCTTAGAAACAAAAACAACCTGCAGGATTTTGTTACAACGGTGCGCAAGCTGGGAATGGTTATTGACGATATCGAATCTAACCCTGCATATATTAATTCCGGCTTGAGCGTATACACGGTTTCCGTGCGTATAACGGGCAAGGAATTAAAGAAATACAAGAAGCACAAAGAGATAATTCAGGCGCTCAGCACGCTGGAATACGTTTATCACATAGAGGAAATGGATTAATATGATAAGATTTGAATGCGATTACACAGACGGATGCGCTCCTCAAGTATTGAAAGCGCTTAACGATACCAACGAACTTAACACGGCGGGCTACGGCAAGGATGAATTTTGCGAAAGAGCGAGAGAAAAAATAAAATCCGCCTGCAAGCTTCCCAATGCGGAGGTGCATTTTGCAGTAGGCGGAACACAGGCGAACACTATTATTATTTCTTCCGTCCTTCGCCCTTACGAGGGTGTTGTATGCTGTGAAAGCGGTCATATAAACGTACACGAAACGGGAGCGATCGAAGCAACGGGACACAAGGTACTTACACTCCCCGCAACCGAGGGAAAGCTTACTGCGAAGGGACTTGAAGAATACTTATCCGTGCCCACCAACGAGCACGAGGTCAAGCCGGGAATGGTATATATCTCCCTGCCCACGGAAACGGGAACCCTTTACAGCGCAAGGGAGCTTGAAGAGATATATGCGGTGTGCAAAAAGAATTCCGTTCCCTTGTTTGTGGACGGCGCACGTCTGGCGTATGCTCTCGGTGCGGAAGCAAACGATATAACGCTCCCCTTCCTGGGACAAAACTGTGATATTTTCTATATCGGCGGTACGAAATGCGGTGCGCTTTTCGGAGAGGCGATGGTGTTTGCCAACCCCAAGTACGCCTACAATATACGTCATATGATAAAACGCCACGGTGCTTTACTTGCAAAGGGCAGACTTTTGGGCGTGCAGTTTGAAACGCTGTTTACCGATGATCTGTATATAGAGCTCGGCAAGAAAGCGATGTCATTGGCGGAAAAGATAAAACAAGGCTTAAAGGATGCGGGGGTTGAATTGTATTACGATTCCCCTACCAACCAGATATTCCCTATTTTTGAAAACGAAGTGCTGGAAAATCTCCAAAAAACATATTCCTTTGAATTTATGGCAGATCTGGGCGACAAAAAGGCTGTGCGTATATGCCCCGGCTGGTCCACCAAGGAAGAACACGTGGATATGCTGATAAAAGATATAAAATAAGCCGTATAATAAAACCGAAACCGCCGATATCGGCGGTTTTGTTGTTGATCGAAGTAGTTATTCGGTCGCAAAAAGACTGAGCCACGTTTTGCTATTCTCATCGGGAACGGAAAGCACGCCCCGCTTTTCCGCTTCAAACAAACTGCAGGTAACAAGATAGTTAAGACCGTTTGTGAGGAAGTTACCCATCTGCCAATGGAGATGCGCGGGAACAGTCTTTTCGTATTCGGCGCGGATAATACTGTAGGCTTTATGAACGATAGGAAGCAGTTCTCTGCATATTTCCTCACTCATAGAAACCATCTCACGGTATTCCTTGCGGTTTATATAATAATAGTTTTGGGCGTAACCGTCCTCGGTTTTAATAAAAAGCTTTTTCTCAAGAGCGATACTGAACAAATATTTTTGCTCATCGTCCAGATCGGAAATCTTAATGTTTCCTTTTATTATCTCTCTGCAAAGCTCGAACACCCCTTCGGGTGTGGCGAAAAACACGGAGCTATCGGCATTATTCCACCAATGGTAAAAGCCCTGAACGTTTGCCGTTACGCTTTTGTGTACGGGACCGTCGAATGCGTGGTATTTCTCCCTCTGCATTTTTTCAGCCATACACATTCCGTTGTCGTAGCCCAAGGCTATCCATTTTCCGCCGTTGGGGCGCAGAGGGATATCGTCGTACTTTACGGTTATTTTATTGGCATAAGTATAAAATCCTATCTGAATTTCGGGAAAGATGTGAAGATATACCCAGAGCAAACGGCTCCAATCAAAGCCTGCGGTGTTGAAGCGCTTTTCGGTAAGAATATCCTTTTTGGATTCAAGAAAAGAGGTAAGCTTTTCAAAAAATTCGGGAAAGCATTCATCATATATCTTGTTTGCAAGAGCTAAATTATTGCCGGGAAGAATGACAAAATCCGTTTGATATTTTCCCTTTGATACCTCTTTCATAAGCTGATTTTCTACGAGGTACTCCACTTCGTCCTCAATATACGGGGCGGATATTCCCAATTCCTCGCAAAGTTCGGTTATGGTAAGGGGCTGTTTGTATGCGGCAAGCAGAATGTTCTGTGCGGATCTTCTCTTGGCGCAGGACATAGGCTCACGGTCAGCTCCGTATTGACCGGTGCAAGACATAAAAAGCGAACCGGGGCGGTAGCTTTTTTCACCGTAATCTCTCATTGTATTTATTCCTTTCTCAATAGCTGTTCTCGCATCGTGAAGCCACCATTTGACAGTACCGACGCTTTTGCCCAGTTCGTTTGCTATCTCTTCGCAGGACATTTCGTCAAAATAATGCATTACAACAGCCCTTCGGTAGTTGCCGGACATAAGGGAAAGCTCACGCCGCAAAAGGCGCTTTTGCTCTTCCAGAATGTACTCCGCCTCGGGATCGTCCGGTGCAACCGCATTTTCGGGAAGATAAAGAGTATCCCCGTGCTTCTTTTTACGAAGCAGATTAAAAAACATATGGTTGGAAACGCTCCACACAAAGGCATTGAGGTTTTCAATACGCTTACCCGAGTTAATGGATTTCAATACCTCAAGACAAATATCCTGAGCAAGATCCTCCGCTTCGGACACGCCATTCGTTTTCAACCTGCAAAAACCGTATATTTTAGGCAGCATTTCTTTTTCAAATGCGTGTAAAAGATATTCTTTTTCTGTCAAGGCGCTTCACCTCGCTTTCTTTTGGTGTTTACAACATGTTGTTTCGTATATTGAGTAACCGAAAAAGGAAAAAGGTTGGAACTTTTTAAAAAATATTTTAATTGCAATCACCCCAAGTTGCCGTTAGCGCTTGGGGTGATACAATTATTCCTTTATATTCATTATTTCACAGATGCCGTCGGGCGGGGCGACACGGAGAGTAACCTGCTCGCCAACCCTAACACCGCTTCCCATCAAGGTGCCGCGGGCGGCGGCAAGGGCGAGAGGAGGACGGTTGTTTTCTTCGCTTAAGTGGGCGAGAACGATATGCTTGGTTCCACTATAGGCAAGGCGGCACAGCACCTCACCGCAATCGCAATTTGAAAGATGGCCGTAATCCGAAAGAATACGGTTTTTAAGTGAACGAGGATAGGGACCGTTTTCCAGTAATTCAAGGTCGTGGTTGGATTCCACCACCACGCTGTCCGCCCCGCAGAGAGCTTCCCACACCTGTTCGCTTATATGGCCGATATCTGTAGCGTAACCTATAACACCCTTGGGAGTGGTAATACGGTAACAAACCGAACCCTGGCTATCGTGAGGGGTGGCGTATGCGGTAACCGAAGTATCGGAAAGAACTACGGTATTTCCCGCGTTGTTTTCCACAATAAAGGGAGAAACCTCGGGATAATACGAATTTATGTAGTTTTTACAAAGATAAGGCGCATAAACGGGAATTCCGTATTTTTTGCAAATGACGGAAAGACCCTTTATATGATCGCTGTGCTCGTGGGTGATGAATATTGCGGATATATTCTTTATATCCGTTCCTATTCCCCGCAAGGCATCGCATATGCGCTTGGCGGAAACGCCTGCATCTATTAAAAACTCATCTTTGCCGGAGCGAAAATAGGCGCAGTTCCCCTTGGAAGAGGAAAAAAGTGTACAAGCAAAAACCATAGGTCAGTTCGCCTCGATAATATTTTCCCCGTCTATGCGGGCGGCACCGTAAGGACGGATGTTAAGGAACATACAGCTTCCCTCTCCGAACACGCGCTCCATCTTGGCGCGGTATTCTTCCTTGGCGGAAACGGGGAGATAGGTCTGTATGGTACCTGCAAAGCCGCCGCCGTGAACGCGGCAGGTCAGTCCCATACGCTCGGTAAGGGCGAGAGCGAGGGAAAGTCCCTGCTCGGATACGTTTTTATTGGTATATACGTTTTGAAGGAAGCGGAAGGAAGAATTACCGGAAGCGGTAACACAGCGGAAATATCCGTCGGTATCGCCGTTATCAAGGCATTTTACAGCTTCGTCAACACGACGGTTTTCCGCAAAGTAGTGCATAGCGCGCATTATTGCTCTGTCACCAACGTTGGCGCGGAGCACTGAAATACGGGAGATAAACTCGTCCTCATCCACATCACGAAGTGTTTTCTTGCCCATAAGTGCGGCGCAGGAAAGCATTTCGGACGGAACGGAAGCGTAATCATCGGTAAGATCTGCGTGGTTGCCGCCGGTGTTTACGATACACAGGATCATATCTCCGAGATCGGGTGTGATCTTGCGCAGCGTTGCGATCTCGCCGCCGAAATCTATATATGAGCATCCGCCCGAAGCGCAGGCTGTCTGGTCCATAAGTCCGCAGGGCTTGCCGAAGTACACGTTTTCCGCATACTTGCCTGCCATTGCCAAAAACAGAGGAGCAAATTTATTATCGTTATACATAACGTTAAGCATATTTCCGCACATTACCTCGAATGCGGCGGAAGAGGATATACCGCTTCCCGTAAGCACATCGCTGGTGGTGCAGGCGCGGATACCGCCTATCTTTCCTCCGTTGGAAAGGAAATAATCGCACACGCCGGAAATAACCGAGGAAGAGCTGCCTTTTTTCGCCTTTTCGGGAGAAATATCGTTTACCGAAACCACATCCTCACGGTAGCCCTCGGACTTGATACGGATATATCCGTCATCAGCCTTGGAAGCTATTGCGATAATATCTATATCCACAGCGGCGGCTAAAACTCTGCCGTTGTTGTGGTCGGTATGATTGCCCAAAAGCTCTGTTCTGCCGGGAACGGAAAGCATATAAACATCGCTGTCCCCGTAAAGAGAAAGGACGTTGTTTGCAAGCTTTACCCAACGCTCACGCTGGGCGCCCACTCTCTCCTTGCCGTAAAGCTTGGCGAAGGCTTTATCGCATCCGCCGGATAAAATGTTGTTGATTGTCTGTGTAACTGTCATATATTAACCTCCGTCCAAGCTGAGATCACGGCATACAATAAACCGATATATCCCACATGGGAACGTATTCTTTTTTGCGAATGTATAATTTATATTTTCCGTCTATACGGTGTAAAAGCAAGGGAAGCTCCCAAAGGTCGCCTGCGCGGTGATAAAGAGAAACGTTAAGTGAGGGGCGGTTTTTCCACAAGGTTTCCTTTGCACCTGCAAGGACTTCCCTTTCGTCCCCCTCCGCGTCTATCTTTATACAGCCTACCTGCATATTTCCTACCGCGGAATCTATGCTTTTTACGGGTATTACCGTGTTTCCCTTGCCTGTGGAGGAGTTTCTGCCTCCCCCGCCGGAAAACAGGGTTTCTCCGTCGCATCTGCCTGCCGCGGCATTGAATGCGGTAAGGCAGGGAATGTTTCTTTCAAGCATTTTTTTATGTGAGCGCCTATCAGGCTCAAAGCAAATAATATCTTTAATATCAGGCGCGGCGCGGTAGTATTCCTCCGCCGTGTCGCCGTTATATGCGCCCACGTCTATGTATGTACCCGAGGAAGTAAAATAGCCGACCGGCGGGATATCGTCCCCCTCGGTATGAGTGAGATAGGAAATATCACCCGTGATACAATAGGAAATTGCGTTTTTATAAAGCCGCTTCGAACGTTCGTCCGCAAGCAAAGAATAGACCTTTTCAATTTCCTCGCGGTGCTCGGTTATGAGGCGCTTATCGGTAACGCCCTCACCGCACACAGCCATATAGGGAACGTAAAGGTGATGGCGTGCGGCTACATTCTGCAGTATATCCGCTTTTCTGCCCTCCAAGCCAAAGCTTAAAACAGCGATAAAATCGCCGTAAAGTTCCTCCGCCGCAGACAAAGACAAAACGGGATATCCCATAAAGGAATGTCCGCGCACAAATCCGTCAGAGGCGAAAACGCCGGACACCTTGATTCCCTTTGACGTTAGCAATGCGTGGGCTTTTTCCGCGCCGTTGCCCATTCCGTAAAGGAGCACCTTTTTTCCGGAAGTGCGCAGATATTCAATTCCATCGGCCAGATCGAATACGTCTTTCACCATTGCCACCTCCGTTTAAGGTATTCTACCACATTTTTATAAAAAAGGGTAGTATTTTATTAAAAATAATGTTAGAATATGCGTGTAAACATCTGAAAGGAGATTTTGATATGAATATTTCCGTTGAAACCTACAGAGATAAGCTCCGCGCGGCGGTGCTGGGCAGATTTGCGGGATGCGTTCTGGGATGCCCCGTAGAAGGCTGGAGTATTGAAAACATAAAAAAGTATGCGTTGGAATGCGGTATCGGCTTCCCCCCCAAGGACTTTTGGCCCAAGGTACCCGAGCCCGATCTGCCGAGATACATAAAATTCACCTTCAAGGATTACACAAAGCCCTGCTTTGACGGTTTTCCCGGAGATGACGATATTGCATACACCCTCCTTTCCCTTTTTATAGCCGAGGAAGGAAACGGCAAGGACTTTACATTGCAGGACGTTGCAGACGCGTGGTTAAAATATATTACCCTTGCCTGGACTGCGGAGGACATAGCACTTAAAAATCTGCAAAAGGGCATTTCACCCGAAAGTGCGGCTGTTGTAGACAACCCTTATCAGGAATGGATAGGTGCGGATATCCGATGCGACGGATACGGATATATGGCTCCCGGTAACCCCGAAAAAGCCGCAAGTATGGCAAAGACGGATGCGCTTATTTCCCACAGAGGAAACGGTGTATACGGCTCTATGTATTTTGCCGCCGTTATTGCACTTGCATTTGAGTGTGAAACCGTATGGGAAGCATTGGAAAAAGGACTTGAATACATCCCCGCAGACTGCTCTCTTGCCGAGGGAATACGCTGGGCAATGAGTATTGCTCCCGCCGTGCGGGACGCCGAGCACGCAAACGAGCTGGTAACCAAGAGATACCCCGGAATGCACAACGTACACACCATAAACAATGCTTGTCTTACGGTATTTGCTCTGTATCTGGGCGGAAAGGATATCGGCAAGGTATTCTCAAACGCTGTTTCCATGGCGTACGATTGCGATTGCACCGCCGCCACCGCAGGCTCTATTGCAGGCGCCTGCTACGGAATGAAAGCTTTGGACAAAAAGTGGTACGAATGCTTTGGAGATAAGATAGGCTCATACTTCAACGGCCCCGAAAGCTACAGCCTTGAGGATATTCTGCAAAGATACGAAAAATTGGCATTAAGTGAATAAAATGTGAAAAGACTGTTCGAAGACAGTCTTTTTATTATCCGAATATTTTTTCCTTTTCCATTTCTACAAGCAACATCATATGGCCGATATTGCCTTCGCCTGCAAAGCGGTGGAGATCGAAGAAATTTTCTGTGAGCGGTATCCATAAAAGCTCGTTTTCATCGCCGTAAACAGACATATCTTTATCAAGCTTTCCTACATAGAATTCCAGTTTTAAATTATAGTGATAATAAGAAAAATCTATAAAATGCTTAAGAGTTATATCTGCGGAGGTTATTCCCGTTTCTTCCTGAAGTTCGCGGTATGCCGCAGACAGGCTGTCTTCCCCTTCTTTTATTTTACCGCCCACGAAATTATACTTGCCCTTATAGGGTTCTTTACGTCTGTAGCACATAAGAACGTGGGTGTGGTCCTTATTAAAAACAGCGATAATGTTTAAACCTTTCATAATTCTTCCTATAAACTTAAGCACCCTCAAAACAGAAGGTGCTTAAAGCTTTAATTTTTATATTTTTTAAATAAATAGACGAACAAAGCGGTAACGCCGTAAACAAGCGCAAACAAAACGGTGGTTATTACAACATAAATAAGCTTTTGCGCGGCGTTTGCGGCAGAAGAAACAAGCAACAAAACCACGCCTACCGTTGCCGCATAGGTAACGGCTATGTGGATAAGCCTTGCTCCGATGGGAGAAAGCTTAAAGCTGAACACCGCAAAGGATGCACCCAAAACGATGCTGTATATAAGCAAAAACAAAAGCTGTTTGCCGAAAAGAAGAGTTATGCTTTTAACCGCTTCATCGCTTATACCGGAAAGAACCAAGAGCATATATCCTACGGACAATACCGCATAGGCGCCCAAACCGATAAGAGCGATATCTTTAATACTTTTTTTCATTAGCCTATGTATTTCTTAGCACTCTCGGGAAGGTTTGCTTCCTCAACAGAAGCGGTGATCATACAGTTAACGCTGTCGCCGAGGACCAAATTGAATTTATCAAGAAATTCTGCAAAAGCGGGAACGTCCTCACCGCAGATCTTAAGCGCGCTGTCTATAAAAAGATCAGTAACGTCGTGATTGCTTGCGAGAAGACCGCAAACGAAGCCGTAAAGTGTAGCTGCATCCTTAACAGCGTATTCCTTTGCGTCTACAAGACGTACGTCATAACCGATATTATAAGAAAGGTTTCTGCCGTATTCAACGCATACTACCGAACCGGTAGAAGCCTCTGATGCTTTTTTTACCTCGTCAATGAGAGTTTTGGTTTTGCCGGCACCTTTAAGTCCGACCAACATTTTTATCATATTGATTTGCCTCCTGTCTATGACTTTTGTGTCTATATCTATTTTACTTGATGTAAGCGGAAAAAGCAAGAGTTTTTTTATAATTTCATCTTCTTTTCCAGCTCTTCTTTTTGACTTTCGTAGCCGGGCTTACCCAAAAGGGCGAACATATTGCGTTTGTAGTCCTCTACACCGGGCTGATCAAAGGGATTTACGCCGAGAATATATCCGCTTGCGGCGCAAGCGAGCTCAAAGAAATATATCATTTCTCCGAGAGTGTATTCGCTTCTGCTGTCATAAGTGAGCATAAGATTGGGAACGTTGCCGTCCAGATGAGCGAGAAGAGTGCCTGTCATAGCGTTATCGTTTATCTCGTTCATTGTCATACCCGCAAGGTAATTGAGAGTATCGGTATTAAGTTCATCATAAGGAACGGTGAGTGTGTTTACGGGCTTTTCCTGTCTTACTACCGTTTCGAACATAGTGCGGGAGCCGTCCTGAATAAACTGTCCCAAAGAGTGAAGGTCGGTAGAGAATGCAACGGATGCGGGGAAAATTCCCTTGCCGTCTTTGCCTTCGCTTTCGCCGTAAAGCTGCTTCCACCATTCTGCCATAGAACGGAAAGCGCCTTCATAGGAAGCGAGTATCTCTATACGCTTGCCCTGATTATAAAACGCGTTGCGGAGAACGGCATATCTGTACGCAATATTATTAAGTCCGTCTGCAAAGCAGGTTTCACGCATAGCTGCGGCGCCCTGCATAAGGCTGTCTATATCACAGCCCGCAACGGCGATGGGAAGAAGTCCCACAGCGGTGAGAACGGAAAATCTTCCGCCGATATCATCGGGAATAACGAAGGTTTCATATCCCTCTGCGTCCGCAAAATTCTTGAGCGCACCTCTGGCTTTATCGGTAGTGCAGTAAATTCTGTCCTTAAGTTCTTCGCGGGTATAGCGTTTTTCAAGCTCGCTTCTTACAAATCTGAACGCCAACGCACTTTCTGTGGTAGTACCGGATTTGCTTATAACGTTAACGGAAACACGCTTTCCCTCGCAGGCATCAAGAACTTCTTTAAGATCATCGCCCGAAAAAGAATTACCGGTAAAATAAATTTCGGGAGTATTCTTTTTCATAGTGTTGTAATTGGGAGAGCGCAAGAAATCTATAGCTGCCTTGGCGCCCAGATAGCTGCCGCCGATACCGATAACGATAAGAGCATCGCTGGTTTCGCAAATGCGTTTTGCAGCCGCTTTAATGCGGGAAAACTCATCTTTATCGTAGTTAACGGGAAGATCTATCCAACCGGTGAAATCGTTACCTGCGCCGTTACGGTTGCGGATATATCCGTCCGCCGTTTTAAGCGCGGGAGTAATGGAACCCAGTTCTTCTTCCTTTAAGAAGGATAAAGCGTATTTATCTTCAAGACGTATCATAATTTTATTAACTTCCTTTTTACCGAATTTCCAATCATTATATACTATATTATGCCTTTTGTCAATTAAATAAATCCAACTGCCGTGCGTAAAATTCTTAAAAACAGTTCACCGAAACCGATACGCTGTATATCCTCGGTCGCCAGAAGATCTGCGGTGGCGATAAGCTCGCCGTCCCGATACACGTCTACTCTTCCCACCTTGTCTCCCTTGGCAACGGGGGCGGAAATGTCCTCAAAAACAGATATGCGCTGGGTTATTTCGCCCGAAGCGCTTTTTTCGGTAAGCATTGAAGGGGGTGTGTAATCCGCGCTCAGATAATTATCCCTGCCGCCGGGCACGTATATCTCCTCCACATCAAGATGCTCGGGAGTAAAGACAGCATAATTTGCAAAGCCGAAATCAAGCATTTTCTTTACTGTGCCAAAACGTTCGTTACTGGATTCTCCCCCAAGCACTACCGCAATAAGGTGCAGGCCGTCCCGCATTGCGGTGCCCGAAAGGCAAAAGCCGGCAGCGTTGGTAAAGCCGGTTTTCATTCCCGTTGCGCCGTTATAATAGCGAATAAGCTTGTTTGTATTGGATAAGCCGAAGGAACCGTCGCGGATAGTGTCCATCCAGACGGTGGTAAAATCCGTTACGCCTTCGTGAGAGAGCAGTTCCCGCGTCATAAAAGCAACATCTCTGGCACAACTGTAATGCCCCTCTTCGTCCAGTCCGTGAGGGTTTTTGAAGTATGTATTGGTCATTCCCAATGCGGCGGCGCGGTTGTTCATCATACCCACAAACGTTTCTACCGAGCCTGCTATATGCTCCGCCAGTGCTACGGTGGCATCGTTGGCAGAGGATATCATCATCGCCTTCATAAGATCGTGAACAGACATTTGCTCACCCGGTTCGAGGTATACCTGACTTCCACCCATTGAAGCGGCGTAATCGCTTACGGTTACCGATTCTTCATAGGTTATTTTTCCCGATTTCAGCGCTTCAAAAACCAAAAGCGAAGTCATTATCTTTGTTACGGAAGCGATAGGAAGTTTTTCCAGCTCATTTTTGGCATACAGAACCGTGCCCGTAAGGTAATCCGCAAGATACGCACTCTTTACCTTGAAATCCCCTGTAAAAGCGACCGCCTCTTTAAACCAGAAATCCTCAGCCTCGGTGGGTTCAAATACGGACTGTTCCTCCGTGGCACTTACAGAAACGGGAAACAACAGAGTTAAAATAAGTAAAAAAATAAAAATTCGTTTCATAAATAATACTCCTTTCCGTAATCTATATGCAAAAGGATATGGAAATATAAATAAAAATATTATCTTGACTTGCGCAGATCGCCGTGTTATAATACCTCAAATTCATTAGGAGAAAAAAGAAATGTTTATTACTGTTATGAACGTAAATAACCAGCAAAAGCAGCTTGTGGTCAAAAAAGACAACGAGCTTGTTCTGTTGCGTTCGTAACAAAACATTCACCGAATAATCAAGTAACGATTAAAAACGGTTAAAGGCTCGCTGTCAGTCTTTAACCGTTTATTTTTTATTAAAGGAGTGATTACCGTGCCGGAACAGCAAGACCGCCCCCAAAACTACATTACGCTAAAAATTAAAACCAATTTTAAAGGAGAAAAAGAAAATGAAAAGTATAGACAAAGAAGTTCTGGCAGGATACAATGCCGGAAGAGAAACAGGACGTTTACACAACGGTTTAGGACTTATTGAGTTCGCACGCACCAAGGAAATAATAACGGAATTGTTACCCCCTCCCCCTGCGGTTATATATGATATAGGCGGAGGATACGGAGAGTACTCATATTGGCTCGCTTCAATGGGATATGAAGTATATCTGTACGATATCGCCGAAAAAAACATTGAGATATCCAAGGAATTCGGCAAAGATGCAGGTGCAGCGCTTGCAGAATCCGCAGTTGCCGATGCCCGAAGCATTAACAAAGCAGATGCATCTGCAGATGCAATTCTTTTGTTCGGTCCGTTATATCACATTACAGAGCTTGAAGAAAGATTAGCGTGTCTTGAGGAGTGCAAGCGGTTGTTGAAGCCAAACGGACTTTTGTTCACCGCCAACATCACCTGCTATGCAACCACGCTGAAATACGTTGCCGCATATGACACCAAGCCGCTGTTGGACGATCCTGATTTTTACGCAATGCTTGAAGCAACGGTAAAGACAGGAATACACACAAAAAAGCCGATGGGACTTGCATATTTTCATAAACCCGATGAAATTAAAACGGAACTTAAAGCCGCAGGATTTACCCATATTGACGTGAGAGGCGTGATAGGACCTTGTTGGCTGATACGCAATCTCGATGAAGCGTGGAAGGACGAAAGAAAAAGAGAAAGCATAATGCGCGTAGTGCGTCTGCTTGAAAAAGAAGAAAGTCTTATGGGGCTTTCCACCCACTTTATTACAATATCGAAAAACTATCTTAATTAAGCAGTTGGTCACATAAAACTTAACCAAAAAAATCCCGTTTCGAATTTGATCGAAACGGGATTTGTGCTTTATAAAGTTATTTTACAAGCTGATCGAGGTTATTTTCGTCGATGATGATGATAACGTAATCAACAACGGATTTACCGGAAGATGCGTGTCTGCCTGCATCGGTAAAGTTTACAACGTAGTCGCCGGAAACACCCAACATACAGTTATTGAAACGCTCTGCGAGGTAATCAACAAACATAGCGGAGCTATCATCACGGTAGATCATAGCAGAAGGAAGCTCATTACGCTCGGTGCAGAAATACAGACGGTTAAGAATGTTGGTCTTGCCTTCTTCAACAGTATCGGAAACGATCTGGCAGCTTCCGTCGCCTGCATATTTCTGAAGCTTGCTCAAGTTAGTGGTAGTGAGCTTAAGACGGTGAGCGGAATCACCCATATCCAAAGAGAAATTAGGGGTGATGGATACGTAATTCTCCAGGAGAGAAGAAGGATCAAGCTGACCGTAGGAAGCAAGGTTACCGCCGAGAACGGTAGTTTCTTCGGAAACAGTGAACTGGTCAAGTCCGTAAGGAGCTGCTTCGGGGAACTTCTCTGCGATATGGTTCATAAGCTCTGCGTATACGAGATAACCTGCATAATCGGTGATATGACTATCGGTCTTATTATAAAGAAGATATCCATCGTCCTTATGCTGCTCGAAAACGGTCTTCATATCTATAAAGGTTGCATTGGACTTTTCAAGTGCTGCGGAAACCTGATCATAGAGAGTGCTATAAGTTTCCTTTACAGCATCCTCGGGAAGATATTCGCCGTATGCAAGAGATGCGTTGGGAATGAGAACGTAGATAAGCTCTACTTCATTACCGCCTGCACGGTTCTCAAGCGCGGTGATCTGTGCATTGAGAGTATTGTTGAGGAAGTTGTTTATAGCGGAAACGGTAACAAGGTTATCGCCGCAATAATTTTCGATAGTCTTGCGGAAGAAGAGATAACCATCCTTACCGAGGACAACCTCAAATTCATCGGTACGTGTTTCAGCCATAGCGTCGCGCTTAACGACGATATCACGAGAAGTACTTTCTTCCTTGCCGTCTACCTTTGCGGTAACGGAAAGAGAACGGGATTCTCTGCCGTTAAGATCGTACTCGAGTATGTAGTAACCGTTAAGAGAATTAACGGATACGGAATCAACGGGGCTGGTAGCAGTGATAACAGCACCCTCTTCGCAAGAACCGCTGATAACAACGATCTCGGGAGAAGTGTTAACGATTGCTGTTACGGTAGGACGTGCAGTATAGCCTTCTTCCGTGGGGGGCTCGGATTCTACGCCTTCAACATCCGGATCCTGTGAAAAGTTAAGAGGAGGAAGATCGTTTATGGAAGAACTATCGAAGCTCACGCAGGAAGTCAACACAACTGCAGTCAGCAAAAGTGCTGCAAGCAGGGTTGCCAATGAAAATCTCTTAAAGCTTGACATTTAAAATAACCTCATTTCTTGGTAGTAGCGCATTAAAATTATTCGTCGGAAGCGTTTTTCTTTGCTTCTTCGACTACTTTCTGTACAACATTGGAAGGAGCTTCTTCGTATCTTGCGAATTCAAAGGTATAAGTACCTCTGCCCTGAGTCATTGCACGGAGCTGAATAGCGTAGCTGCTCATTTCAGCAGCGGGAACTTCTGCTTCTACAACGGTGTATCCCTTACGATCGGGAGATTGATCGGTACCGGAAATTCTGCCGCGGCGCTTGTTAAGGTCGCCTATGATATCACCCATCATATTATCGGGAATGAGAACCTTGAGTACGCCTACAGGCTCGAGCAGAACGGAGTTATCCTTAAGACCTTCCTTGAACGCAAGGTTTGCGGCAAGTTTGAAGGACATTTCGGAAGAGTCAACGTCGTGGTAAGAACCGTCGAACAGGTTTGCCTTAAGGCCGATAACGGGATATCCTGCAAGAACACCCTTCTGCATGGATTCCTGAAGTCCCTTTTCGATTGCGGGGAAGAAGTTCTTGGGAACTGCGCCGCCGACAACGGTTTCGGTGAAGAGAAGTCCATCTTCATCGTGGCGGGAGAATTCGATCTTAACGTCGCCGTACTGACCGTGACCGCCGGACTGCTTCTTATGTTTACCCTGAACGGACTTGGGACGCTTGATGGTTTCTCTGTATGCTACCTTGGGAGTATCAAGATCAACGGAAGTACCGAAGCGGTTCTTAAGCTTGCTTACGATAACGTCAAGGTGCATATCGCCCAGACCGAACAGACACATCTGCTTGGTTTCCGCGTTGTTTACGTATTTTACGGTAAGGTCTTCTTCAAGAAGCTTGGAAATACCGGAAGATATCTTGTCTTCATCACCCTTTGCCTTGGGAACGAGAGCCATGCTGAGGTAAGGTGTGGGGAATTCAACGGGAGCGTAGGTTACGCCCAACTGTGCGTTGGAGGAAAGAGTATTGTTGGTACAGGTGTTAGCCAGCTTAACGGTTACACCGATATCACCAAAGGAAAGTTCGTCAACGTCAACTTCCTTCTTACCAACCATAGTTACGATACGAGCGATCTTTTCTACCTGACCGGTGGAAAGGTTGGTAAGCATCATATCCTTCTTAAGAGTACCGTTAAGTACCTTGAAGTAGCTCTTCTTACCGAACTGGTCTGCCACGGTCTTGAATACGAATATGGAGGTATCGCCTTCATCGGAAGAAGAAACGGTCTTCTTGTTGCCTTCGCTGTCAACAACGGTTTCATCGTGACGGTCGTGAGGAGAAGAGAAGGAAGCGGCGATATTGTTCATAAGAGTTCTTACGCCTGCGAGAGTGAATGCAGAGCCGGAGAATACGGGAGCGATGGTACCGGCGATAAGTCCGGCATTCATAGCTTCAACCTTTTCGTCTATGGTAAGAGCTTCTTCATTGAAGAGAACCTTTTCGATAAGTTCATCGGAGGTTTCTGCAAGGGACTCGTCCAGCATCTTCTTGTACTGCTCCATGGTATCCTGCATATCTGCGGGAAGAGAAGCGGGATTGGGCTTGCCGGTCTTATCAAAGGTGAAAGCTTCTTCAGTGAGAAGATTGTAGAAGCCCATATCAGCCTTACCTTCGTGATAAGGAACGAAAACGGGACATACGGTGTTGCCGAACAGATCACGCAACTGACCGAATACTCTTTCAAAGCTTGCGTTTTCATCGTCCATCTTGTTTACGAAGAAAGCCTTGGGAAGCTTGCCTGCCATATCCCAGCAAAGCTCGGTACCAACCTTGGGACCGGACTTACCGTCTACAACGAGAACTGCGGTTCCAACAACGCGGAGTGCCTGTCTTACTTCACCTGCGAAATCGAAGGTACCCGGGGTGTCAACTAAATTTATCTTCACGCCCTGCCACTCAAAGTTAGCGAGAGAGGCGGAAACAGACATAGTACGTCTTATCTCTTCGGGGTCAAAGTCCATTACGGTGTTTCCGTCAACGGTTTTGCCGAGACGGTCGGTCGCCTTTGCAAGATAAAGCATAGATTCGGCAAGAGAAGTCTTACCGTCGCCGCCGTGACCCAGCAAGCAGATATTACGTATTTTGTCAGAAGTATATTTTGCCATTTGAAAGTTCCTCCATAAAGTTGAGTTTAAATTCTAACAACTTATTATATAATAATCTTTCGAATTATTCAAGAGGCTTTTTTGAGCATACAGCCGTCGAGAATGTAAATTCGGAGAGGTGTTTTTTGTGCACTTTTCACAAAATCATTGATAAAAGCCATACGGGAAGCACCCAAGCGAACTGGAACAGCACCGTATACAAGGAAGGTATTGCGCTTGTATCGCCGGTGAAGATCATCAGACACGCCGCCGCAAGAGAAAGCAGAGTGCCGATAACACATATCATTCCGTTACTTTTTATTATATGGCGGGTCTTATCGCAAAGAGCGAAAACCTTAAGGAAATTGTGAAGTCCCGAATTGGTAACGATACCGGAATCTATTTCCTTTGCAGTCTTTGTCATATCCTCGGGATTACCTGCTTTGAGGATAGCGATAGGACATTTTTTGTATTTAATTCCGTTTGCCAACAGTTCATTGTTTATATTGGGGTCCAGCGTTTTGATTCCTACGCAAAGACCGGATTTATTCATATCCCTCAGCAATTCATCAAAGAGAGGATTAATGGAATATTTAACATAAAGCTTGACCGCCAGATGGTCGCCTACGGAAACGAACATTACAGAGCCGACGCTGTTTTCGTACATATCGTCGATCTCATCCTTGGGAGCTTCAAAGCGGTAACGGCGCATATAGGCGCGCTTACCTATAAAGTATTCCTTACCGTCCAGCACTACACGAAGACCGTCGGAAGCGGATTCCAACACACGGATGTACTGAGCAGGCTCCACCGGTTCGGTAATGGTGGAAGAAAGCACCTTTTCCAAAGGTCCGCCCACATAGTTGAATATTTTTGAAAGCTCGATAAGCACTCTGTCTATACGAAAATCTCCGTAGGTTCTGAAGCTGGTTATCTTAACGAGGTGGGGAGGATAAACCTCTGTATCCGCAAAGGAAACTACGGATGCATCCGCATATTCCTCTGCCACGGCAGGACCGATAAAGCAGGAAGAAGAGCGGTTTGCACGGCGGTTTGCGGTGCACAAGGGCATTGCGATGATGAAAAATGCCGATAAAGGCAGGCTTACCGAAAGAGTAAACACTGCGCTGTTGAGGGATTCAAGACCTGTCGCACCCATAATAGCCTTTGCCGCGAAAACGGCGATGGCAGCTATAATCACCAAAGGAAGAAGGAAGTTAAACAGATCCTCACTCTTGGGACGCTTATTCAGTCTGGCAAAAAATCCGCTGATAAATTTGGTCTTTTTGACAGTATAAATATCGCTGTCCTCCAAAAGATATGAATAAAACTCATCGGATTCCTTCGAAGTGCCGCTTATGCGGGAGGCTGCGTATTTACTGCGGGCGGATGCGATCACCTTAAAGCAGGCGTAATCCTTTTTGGCAGTAAGATAATTTATAAGTGCGGAACAAATACCGCACACCGCGGGAGTAAGGTTGAACAACTGCAGATCGGGATCTGCGGGAGATACGAACAATCTTACGATACTGTAAGCGGATGCCGCCGCAAAGGAGAAAAAGAATATACTGTCTGCCGTAAGGTTAAAGGTAAACAGTCCCTTTGCGCCCTTTGCGAGAGAAGGCATAAGGATTATGCCCAGGAAGAAAAGCAGCTGCAGGTCTGCAAGGATGTATAAAACGCCGTACCTTCCCTGGCTGAGATAAATGGAATATCCCGCGCCGCCTTTGGTGGCAAGCTCAAGATAAACGATACCGAGTGTGATAAGTATTGCCGCGATAAGACGTCTGAACGCATGACGTATACCCCGCCGCATCAAACGGTTGACTTCGTTATTCTGGGCTCTGTCGGTATACTCGTACTGACCGTCCTCTTTGTCTGCATCCCGTTCTACTTTTTTATACTTTTCACGAATATAATCGGGAATTTCATCGCTCTCCAGATCTATCTGACCCAAGGCGAGCCGAAGCTCGATATCGTCCTCATCGGAAAAATGATCGCTTCCGGGAGCGGAAATATCGTCGGTATCGTCAGAAACGAGGCTGAGCTGAGTGCTGTCCTCCTCTTCCTCGAGTCCGATCTTGCCGCTGACTACTTTTTCGGAAAGTCCTGCATATTCGTCATCAAAAACCGCGGTTTCGCGAGGATCCTCCTGAGGAGGCATAGTGTCGCCCATAGGGAACAGCTCTTCCTGCTTGTATTCCACAGGCTTTTCCACCGTTTCGGGATCCATAAAACGAGAAGTGTCTATTTCCGCAGGCTTTTTCTCGGCTTGTCCGATAGTATCGACGGTTGCACGCTCGATAAGAGCAAACAGCTCGTCCGCCCTGCGGCTCTTCATAGGCTTGTCTTTGTTACCGTAATAATAATTCTTAAGCTCCGCATCATCCTCCATACGGGCAGCCAACGCTTCACGCAGCCCTTGAGTGGAGGATTTTGGATCGGGTACCTTAACGCGGGAGGAATATTTATCTATAATATCCTCGGTTTCGGTTCTCGTAGGTATGTTTCCGTCCACAGACTTGGTCTTTTCAAGCAGGGTGGTTTCGTTGGGAATGTTTTTATAACCGCCGGAAGGCATAGGAATATGGCGGGCGGAATCGTTTTCCGCAGCAGCGTGTTGCAAACGTTTGAGTATATCCTCAACGCTGGATTCGTTTCTTTCGTTCATATCCCCTTATTCCCCCTTTCCGTGTCTTTGCCGTGCCGCTTCAAACAGCATTACTGCCGCCGCAGCTGATACGTTAAGCGAATTAAGCTCGCCGTACATAGGTATTGAAAGCACAAAATCGCTTTTTTCTTTTACTATTCTCGATACCCCTTCCCCTTCGCTTCCGAGGACGAAGGCGATACCGCTGTCATCAAATTTCTCGCCGAAGTAAGGCGTACCGTTTGCCTCAAGGGCATATACCCACACGCCGTTTTTCTGAAGTTCGGAAATTGCGGAAGCAATATTTCCTACCCTCGCTACCGGAACGCGAAAAATCGCACCCGCAGAGGATTTTGCTACCGTAGACGTAAGAGATACGGAACGGTGCTTGGGTATTATAACGCCGTGAGCACCGGCACATTCTGCGGTACGGATAATGGCTCCCAGATTATGAGGGTCGTTAATGCAATCGCAAATAACAAAGAAAGGCTTTTCTCCTTTAGCGTTTGCCGCCTCAAAAAGATCGTCCAACGAAGCGTATACGGTTTCCGGTACGGAAGCAGCCACGCCTTGATGCACTGCACCGCCCGATATGGCATCCAAACGGGAACGGTCGGTTTCAACTATAGGTATCCTTCTGGCATTGGCTTTGCCGACGATAACCTTAATGCTACCCTCTACAGCGCCCTTTTGCACATATATTTTATCTATATCTCTTCCAGATGCAAGTAATTCCAAAACGGAATTTCTGCCCCAGAAGATATTGTCGCTTCCGCTGTTACGAACAGACTCTTCACGCATATACGATACCTCTTTTCGGTAAATATACCTATTCCAAATAATTATAGCACATAATTTCGGTTTTGCCAACAGTAATTTTTATATTTATGTAAAAAATCCGCCCCGTTTTGTTTTCGAGGCGGATATTTTTACCAAAAATATTACTTCTTTTTCTTTAATATGACGACTGCGGCGACTGCGGCAACAACCGCTGCCCCCACTGCGGCGACTACCCACATCGCCTTGCCGCCGTTTTTGCCGGAATCGGAAACGGAAACGTCATTGCTTTCGGCAGGAACCGAAACACATACGCTTTCCTCCCTGTTGCTTTCCGTGCCGGCAACGCTTTCGTTGGGAGAAACGCTTTCTTCGGGAACGGAAACATCCCCATCGCCGTTTTCTGCCGTTTTGCCGAATACGCTTATTTCACTTATCCAAAGGAATTTACCCGAAATAGTGTATTCCACGCGGACGTACCGTGCTTCTGCCATTTCACCGAAAGTTACGGTAAAATCACGTCTTTCCCAAGCATCGGAGGTGCTTATATCCCCTGCCGTTAAGGATTTTGATTCGGTAAAGTTAACGCCGTCGGAAGAGAATGCAACCTTGACGGATGCGGTCTTGGGAGAAGGAATGCCCCAGCCGCTGTTGCCGAACATATCGGTGGTGACCTGCTTTACCGTGGAAACTGCGCCGAGATCGATGGTGACGGTGACGTTTTCGCCCTTATAGCATCCGCATTCGCCTACTGCGCCGGAGGCGGTAAGTGCGGAATATCCATCGGTATATTTGCCCAAAGGCTTGCCGTCGGCGCCCGTATCGGTCCAATCTCCGCCGTAGACATCGCCAACGGGAACATATGGCTTTTTAAGAGAAAGATTCTCATATTTAACGCCGTCGATAACCTTGCTTGCAGAACTCTCCTCGGGATAAGGATATCCGTTTTCGGCAATATCGTAGGCGATGTTCTGCAAAGCCGCCACGGTGGCTGCGGGAAGGTTTGCGGTATATGCATTTCCGCGGGGGTCTATTCCCAGATAGGAATACAGCCAGGTGCAGGCGGCAAGATAGCTGCCCTCAAGGGAGTGATGTCCGCCGTCATCCGCAAAAAGGTTGATTTCGGGGTTGGTTTCGATACATTTAAGGAACGCACTTGAAACGGGAGAATATTCGATACCGTATTCATCGGAAAGACGGCTGTAGTTACGGTAGTGTTTGTAGGAGGAAACCACTCTCGTATCGGGATCAAGATCGTTGGAATAGCGCATATACAAAAGAGGTGTTGCGCCGTTTGCTTTTATAAGAGGGAGCATTATTCCCAAGGATTCTTCCATATCGTTGTACGCCGCCCCTGCCGCATCCTGCAAGACAACGTAATCGTATTCTTTTGCGTTAAGCATATTGCGGAACTTTTTGCCCCGCTCGTGAGTTTCATCCGCAAACTCGTGGAGGTATGCGCTTCCGTTGGTGCAGTAGTCAACCACTACCTCCACACCTGCGGCTTGGCAAAGACCTTTGAATTTAATGGGAATACCGTTGAAATAGGTGGTACTGTTTCCCACGAAAAGGAATTTTATAGCATCCTTTGACGGAGCAACTGGATTATTATATGCAATACGCAGCTTATTGGTGGATTTGTTGTATTCGCCGTGGACGGGATAGATTACCGACATGGTGGCGTTATACAGCATTGCGCCTTCCATAGCGGTGTCAAGGCATTTGGAAAGCCCCGCGGGAGCGCCGGAATTGTAGGCTACCAAAAATCCGCCTGCAGGCACCTTTACGGTAAGCTGGGGAGAACCGTTCACGCCGTTTTCGTTGGCAAGCAGATCTCCGCCCGCTTCGATAAGAACGCCGTCCTTATCGAAAATAAGTACTTTTGAATAACGGAAGTTATACTCGCTCGATCCGATAACGCGGGTTTCATCGGTATTATTGGGATACACAAACACTCCGCCGGAGGAGATTTTAACATCGTATCCGGTTATAGTATATGTTTCATCAACATCGTATTTTTCATTTTCCGCAGAAGCGCCAACAGCGCAAATGGAAGTGCCAAGCAAAACGGAAGTAAGAAGAATCACAAGTTTCTTTTTCACGGTAATACCTCCATATATTTTATAGAAAAAGAATAGCATAATACACCCGCATTGTCAACAAAAAAGGCAGAAGTTTTCGCTTCTGCCTTCAGACCGCTGACAAAGATAAAGTCAGCGGTTATTTTTTTTTGCAAAAGTCGC
>CAZAJX010000016.1:0-42892 GCA_964485815.1 uncultured Oscillospiraceae bacterium | reverse complement strand
AAGAACAACATCTAATTACTTTAGTTTCATAAGCGGTGGTCTTTCCACCGCTTATGATTATATTGGGGTCCACGAAAAACCGCAGGTTTTTTTGGGGACAATTACTATTGAGGATTTATGAATATAAAAACCATATTTGGAAAAATAACGAGCTTTTTTACCGCAGAAAAAAACAGGAAAATCATATACATAGGCGCCTCGGTTTTGGCTGCTGTGCTTATTCTTGTGCTTGTTCTTTGTATATCTATGTGCTCCGGCGAGGAGCCTGAGGAGAGCGCTGTTTCCGAGGACGTATCCGAAGAAATATCCAAAGAAATCAGCGAAGAAATTTCAGAAGAAGTTTCGGAAGAGGTATCTGAAGAAGTATCGGAGGAAGTCAGCGTCGGACCGACCGAAGACGAGTTAAAGCTTCAGGAGATCGCACCGCTGTATCAGGAAAATCCGGATATGTGCGCATGGCTTAAGATCGACGATACTATAGTTGATTACCCTGTAATGTACACGCCGGAGGAGCCGTATAAGTATTTACGCGCAGATTTTTACGGCAACTACAGCGGCCACGGTTCGTTGATTATGGATCAAAGATGTTTGCTAGATCCCGAAAGCGAGAATCTCATTATACACGGTCATAATATGACCGGCGGTACAATGTTCCGCATACTTCACGATTACCCCAAAAAAGCCTTCAGGGACGAGCATCCCATTGTAAAGCTGTATATTGGTGATGAAGTTCGTGAATACGAGGTTTTTGCGGTGTTTTATGATCGGGTTTACTACCAGACAGACACTTGCTTCAAATTCTATCAATTCACCGAAATAGATACCGAAGAGCGTTTTAACGAGGGGATTTCGTATTTTAAATCCCACTCCGTTTACGATACGGGCATCACCCCTGAGTATGGGGACAAGCTTTTAACGTTGGTTACTTGCTCGTACCACACCGAAAACGGAAGACTCGTAGTAGTCGCACGTTTGGTTGAGTGAATAAAAAAGCACCGATTCGATCGGTGCTTTTGTTTTTTTATTGGGGGTGATTTACACGTTTTGTTTGAAATTTCCGAAGACTTCGTTTACCTTTGAAAAGCTGGCGAAGGTATCGGGGTGTTTTTTTATAATCCGCATCACGTCGCCGATCTGCCGTTTGTTCACGATACACACGAGAATGAATTTATCGGTATTGGAGTACATACCCTCCACCTCAAGTTTTGTAACGCCGCGGTGAAGCTTTGTAAGCAACTCCTGCGCCAAGGTTTCGGGATCGCTTGTAACGATTTCGAATCTGTAACCGTTTTTGATACCGCTTAATCCGTGATCCACGATAACGTTTGCGATAAAAAGATTAAGCAGAGTGCATATTACGGGAGTGACCTTCATTCCGTATACGAAAAATGCGATTGCCACCACGGAAGCATCCATAACGAAGGAAACGTATGCGATATTTTGCTCCGGCTTGAAATGCTTTATCAAAGCGGAAATCCCGTAGGTTCCGCCGCTTGCGCCGAAACGGCGAAGCATCATAGAAAATCCAAAACCGGATATAACGCCCGTGGCGATACTCGCAAAAATTATGTTGAAATCCTCTCCGCTGGTTGCGAGTGAATAAGGGTTCGCGCCCAAAAGCTGATACATCTGCGGCGTAAGCGATTGCACAAGCAGATAAAGAGTAAGCATACCGCCCAGCTTTTTATCTATGATAACGCTTACCAAAATGAATATGGGCAGATTGAACGCTACCATAAGCAGCGACCAGCTTATCTTGCTTTCAAGAAAGTGGTATGTCATAGTAGCAAGACCGCCCACTCCGCCCGGCGCAAACCCGTTGCTGTTCTGGAAAAAGTAGTACGCACTGCCTACGACGATTCCCGCTGTCAGCACACAGAGAAGATCGAGAATAATTTGCTTTGCTTTTCTTTCGCTGTTCATACGGTTTCCTCTATAATACGGCATATTTTTTCTTCCACATCCGAAGCAAGCTTAAGGCTTGTCCGAGTTATCGGCATTTCCCCGAAAACTGCTTTGCAATGGCAAATTGCCGCCACACAGCTTCCGATATATGATTGATGGGAAAGATCGGGATCGTAAAGTTCAATATCTTTATACCGCTTGCATATTTCGTTAAAGCATCTGCCTACGGGCGAAATGTCCGCACCGATCAGATCAGCCGCGTTTTTATACGCTTTTTCCAGCGCCAAAAACATCTCTTCGGAAGTAAGCCCCAGCGTCTGAAGTAAAGGGCAGCCTTCTTTTCGTCCCCAAGTGGCATAAAGCACCGTTCGCTTGGGGGAAACCAGCTTTTTTAAAGCGGTAACACCCTTTTCGAAGCTTTCGTAATCGACTATTCCAAGATAACTTTGCTCCTGCAAAATAAGTATATCGTATTCCCGCTCGTTTAAAAGCCCGAGTATCTCCGAGTGCTTTTCGTCTGCGGGGTCGAGATTTTCATACAGCTTTCTCCCGCCCTTGGTAACCGAATCCACGTGGGCGATTTTTTTGTTTTCCTGCGCCAAAGCACCGAAAAGCGCAGGCACGTCGTAAACATAGGTATAGCTGTTTCCGATAAACAAAATGTTCACACCAAAAACTCCTTGGTTTTTACTCTGTTATAAATTTCTTTGCCATACCGCCTTCTGCGGTTTCACGGTAGATAACTTTAAGGTCTTTTCCCGTTTCGTACATAGTGTCCACGATCATATCAAAGCTTATCAGCCTTGAATCCGCAAGGAAATCTGCCAGATTGACTGCGTTCAAAGCGCGCATCGCCGCAATAGCGTTACGCTCTATGCAGGGTATCTGCACAAGCCCCGCGATAGGATCGCAGGTAAGCCCCAGATGATGCTCAATAGACATTTCCGCCGCATATTCTATCTGGTCCAGATCCAGCTCGTATAATTCCGCCGCCGCAGCCGCCGCCATAGCGCAGGCTGTGCCTATCTCAGCCTGACATCCGCATTCCGCACCGCTTATGGATGCGTTGGTCTTGATCAGGTTTCCCACAATACTTGCCGCCGCAAGACCGTGCAGTATCTGCTCGTCCGTAAAGTTGCGTTTAACCTGCAGGTATTTAAGCACCGCAGGCAAAACTCCGCAGGCACCGCAGGTGGGGGCAGTAACGATCAGCCCGCCATCGGCGTTTTCCTCGCTTACCGCATATGCGTATGCGCAAATGAGGCGGTTCGTCTTGGTTTCCACGCTTTCGTCAATATGCTTTTGGCGGAACAGGTATCTGGCTTTTCTCTGCAAGCCCAAACCGCCGTGCAGGGTGCCTTCTGCCTGAATGCCTCGCTTTACAGCGTCCTGCATTACCGCCCATACCTCCTGTAGGTAATCCCATATTTCCGCACCCTCACGTTCTTCCACGTATTGCCACAAGCGTATATCCTTTTCACGGCAGTATGCGGAAATTTCGGTAAAGGAATTAAGGGGATACACCTCGGCGTGCTCGCTTGCGCTTTCACCTTCTGCGATTATCTCCCCGCCGCCGATACTGTAAAACCGCGTTTTCACAGTTTTATCGCCCTTTACAGCATAAAAATCCATTGTGTTGGGGTGGTAATCGGTAGGGGTGTCCTTATCAAATTCAATATTAAGCTTTCTTCCTTCAAATTCCCGTACTAAGGCGGTGTCTGTCATATGTCCGGACCCCGTCTTTGCCAGCGAGCCGAACAACACCACCTTGTATTCGTCCGCATCGGGATTTTCTTTTATAAACCGCTTCGCCGCCGATATGGGTCCCATAGTGTGGGAAGAGGACGGCCCGCTTCCTATACGGTATAAATATTTAAGAGATTGCATTTACGTATTCTCCTTTTTATCAATTAATGTGCGTCGTAAGAAAGCATACAGTCTTCGCAAATATCCCTGCTGTATTCTTCGGAAAAGCGTATTCTCTTCATTGTTTTTCCGCATTTGGGGCAGATGTGTATTTGCTCATCGCCGATCTTTTCGGCTTTTACACTTTTTCCGTAATCACATTCCAGATGATAATACACGGGGTATCCCAACTGTTTGCGCATACATTCGGCAATTTCGATTCCTTGCTTGTTTAATGCGGAATCGGGCTTTACACGTTGATTACCCGTGTAGCAATCGCAAAGGCAGTTTGTCCACAGTATATCTATTGAAGAACAGTTTTCCTGCCAATTCTGAATCAAATAATAATCTTCTTGGTTTTCTTCCGGGAAAGGTAGTTCATAAAGCGGGACGGGCTTTGTGCAATCACAGCAGGTGAATACGCTGTCAATATCGCGGCTGTAGGTTTGCATTTCCATAGCCGTGCGGTTTTCACACCGGCAATAAGCTTGGCTTTCAAGGTTTTCTCCCAAAGGAGTAACGGTGCAATCGAAATAAACGTTTATTTTCTCTCGATCTCTTTTTACATATATTCCGTCGTACTTTTCATCAAAGGAATCGGGCTTGGGCAGAGTAACGTACGCCGTGTAGTTTTCGCCGCGTACCAGCTTGTAATCTTTTAATATCTGCCCGTTTCTTTCAAGAGAACACAAAAAAGTCCAAATAAGTTCTTCCGCTTCGTCCTTGGGTATGTGCTGTTTTTCAGAAAATTCTATTTTACAAAACATTTTTTGCTTGTTCTCCTTTTCTTCACTTGCGCCGTGTGCGGCGCAAACTTCACTGCCGATCGGCAACTTCACTTTCGCAAGAAAACTTCACTCGCCGCAGGCGAACTTAGTTGTTGAAAGCGCGTGTCAGACACACGACAGATTCCACGTGTCCCGTTCTTGGGAAAAGATCGAAAACAGCGGCTTTTTGCGCTTTGAAACCTTTTTCCTCGAATATCTTTATATCTCTTGCAAGAGTTGCGGGGTTGCAGGAGATATATACCACCTTTTTGGTGCCGGATAGGCAGATATCGTTTATCACCTTTTCCGTCATTCCCTTGCGGGGCGGGTCGGTCAGCACCACGTCGGGAACACCGAAAGTGTTTTTACATTCTTCGATTCCTTTTTCGCTGTCCGCACACACGAAGCGGAAATCCGTATATCCGTTTGCGGCGGCGTTGCGGGAGGCATCCTCCACCGCTTGGGGGATAATTTCAATACCGAACAGCTTTGTGTCCGTATCCGTACAGCAAATTCCCACCGTTCCCGTACCGCAGTAAAGATCGCAGACGATATCGCCCTTTTTGGGGGACGCATATTCCTTTGCCTTGTTAAGCAGCATTTCCGCCGCCTTGGTGTTTACCTGCCAGAAGGAGAGGGGAGAAACCAAAAAACGCTTGCCGCACAGAATATCGGTAAGATATTGCTCGCCCTTTAACAGCACGCATTTTTTACCCAATATCACGTTGGTGTTTTGGGTGTTTATATTTGCATAAAAGCTTTTTATCTCGGGGTGAAGTGCTGTAATCTTTTCGCACACGGGGTAGAGAAAGGAAACGTCCTCGGTGTTTACAACGGGCATAACGCAGTAATCGCCCTTGCCCGTGTTGCGCAGGTAAAGATGGCGCAAAACACCTGCGCCGGTTTCGCTGTCATAAACCGAAACGCCGTTCAGCTCGTTTAAAATATCGTTGATTATCTCTGTAGTTTTCTCGGGCTGAAGCAGGCAGTCCCCGTGGGGGATAACTCTGTGGGAATGGCGGGCAAAATACCCTGCCGCCAGAAACCCGTCCTTTACCGTTACGGGGTATTGCGCCTTGTTGCGGTATCTCTCCGTAACGGGGCTTACCATGTATTCAGGCGTGATCTCGCATTTTCCGATACGGGAAAGGCAATCCCGCACGTGGTCGTATTTTAACTTTTTCTCCGCCTCATAGTTCATATGCCGCAAAGCACAGCCGCCGCATTGCTTGAACACGGGGCAATCGGGCTGAATACGGTCGGGAGAAGGCGAAATCAGCTCTTCCGTTTTCCCCACAAGATAACCCGAGGTTTCTTTTATAATTTTAACCGTCATTTCGTCCCCCGCACAGCACATAGGGGTGAATACCACCTTGCCGTCCTCGGTACGGGAAATCCCGTCCCCTTCGGGAGTAACTGCGGTTATTTTAAACTTATAGACCCGATTTTTCTCTTTCATTTTTAACGGATCTCCTTTTTTCGTTTTAAATTACGCCGAAAAGACTTATCAAAGCGGCGGCAACGCTTACCGCTTCAAACACAAAGGGCGATTTTACGCTTTTGGAATTAAGCACTATTCCGTGCCATATTATCACCGTAGCGGCAAAGCAAGTTCCGGCGATGGCGGAATTTATCAAAAGAGATTCAAGATTATCTCCCGAAAATTCTATTACCGTCATTATAGCGGAAAGCACGGGCAAGAGTATTATGGCAGGCAGGTAAATAGCTTCGGTTTTATACAGTTTTCTTGCCGCAAAAGCTGCCCCTATTCCCAGCACCGCCGCGCCTACAGCGGAAAACACCGTAAGCATCGTGCTGTCTGCAAGACCGCCGAAAAAGTTTATACACAAATAACCGCCTATACCGCTTCCTCCCGCCCCTGCGATGATACAGCACACCGCCGTTGTGATCACGGGCTTGGTGTCCCCACGCAAAAAGGTCTTGTCCCTCAAAAGAAGGGAGCAAAAGATGCGGAGCGCCGCCACAAGGCAAACTGCGGAAATAATAAATATCCTCATTTTTTGCCTCCCTTAACCTTGGTTCTTCCGTATGCTACGGGGAGGGTGTATCTGTCGATAACGGGAGTGAGTAAGCCCATTATCACTACTGCCGTGTAAATGCCCTCTTCGGAAATTCCCATATAACGTACAAGCACCGTAAGCAGAGCCGTGCCTGCGCCGAAGATTATTCTTCCCGTATCGGTTACGGGCATAGAATGAGTATCCGAAAAAGCATATGTTGCGGCAAGCATACCACCGCCCGAAAGCAGGGAAACCAGCATAAAGAATATAGCCTCGTTATCTCCCTTGGGGAAGATAAGGGTGATAAGACATAAAACAACCGCAAAAGCAACCGGCGCCTGCCAGCGCATTTTTTTGCGTACCAAAAGAAATATGCATCCCGCAAGCAACAGCATAAAGCTTATTTCGCCTATATTGCCGGATACGGTTCCGAAAAACTGGTCCCACAGCGTGCCCGAGGAAACCTTTCCCTGCGCCAGAAGCTGTAAGGGGGTGTAGGTGCGTATGGAATTTATATCGGCTTCCGTGGGGTTAAACAGCCAAGGGGATACGTACACGAACGCCTGAGTGGCTCCGGAAAGCGGTTTCGGAAAGAATGTCCGTACTGTCGCCGCGGCGAAAAAACCGCCAAAGAAGGGCTTTCTGCCCTCAGGAAGCCACAATGAGGGGATGGCGGACAACGTTCCGCCCAGCATAGGGATATAATAGGGCACAGAGGCGGGAAGAGTAAAAGCGAAAACGGCGGCGGAAACTGCCGTATCCAGCATAACAGCGGGAGATACCTTTTTCTTTAATGCCGTCTTTACGCCCAAAAGGATTGCAAGGGAAAACAAAACGGATATAACCGTTATAAACAGCGCGCGGACACCGTATGCGTATATACTCCACACCAGAGGGAGCAAAAGGATTACGCATCTGTCTGCGGAAAAGGAGAGAGCACTCGTTTTACTGTGCAGAGTGGGGGAATATGTCATTTTGCTGCCTCCTTTTTTCTTTCGCTTATAATATCCAGCAGGTTTATTTCCGAAGGACAAACGTATTCACAGCATCCGCACATATCGCACAGCCTTGTCCAAGCGGGCTTTTGGCTTCCGTCAATAAAGGTGAGGGGGGCGATGTGCATAGGACAATGGTTAATACATTTTCCGCAGCGTATACACGCCTGCGGGATCTTGCTTGCGGGATCGGTGATAATTAACTGGGCTGTGGATTTGGTAATACATCCGTTCTCCAGATCTGCCGCAGTTCCGTTTACGGCACCTCCGTAAATACAGACAGCTCCTTCGGGGACGCCGCCGCATTTTTCCGTAACTGCGCGTAAGGATGTACCGATGGGTACCAAAAGATTTGCGGGAAAAGCACATTTTTCACCGCTTACGGTAACGTATTTATCCGTTACGGGCACACCCTCTGCGCAGGCATTGTATATGCGAAGCACGGTTTCTGCGGAAAATACAGTGTAGCCTATATCGTGGGTGGCGTGTCCTGCGGGGACTTCTTTTTTTATTACCGCGCAAAGCAGGTTTCTTTCCTCGCCGAGAGGGTACTTCGGCTCAAGGCGGGTAACGGATATAAGCTTATCCTTTTCGCCCAAAACCGCTTTCAATGCGGAATACGCCTTGCGCTCGTTGTTTTCAAGTGCGAATACCACCTGCTTTACTCCGATCGCCTTTGCGAGAATTCTCGCGCCGTACACCAGTTCTTTTGCGTGCTCTTTAACGATTTCTCTTACGAAGCTTCCGTAAGGATCGGACTGAACGCAGTTTATGACCAGACAAAAAGCTTTTCCGCGGGATGCAATGATCTTAACGTGGGTGGGGAAACCGCTGTAGGTTCCCACGACGCCCATAGTCCGTATCTTTTCGGTAATTTCCTCCGCCGTTATTTCGGAAACGGGCTTGGTAAAGGGGTTGGGGGGAGCGCAGATTTCCGTTTTATCGGATTTAATAACTATATAGTGGGAATTATCCTTTGTAAGTAAGCGGACGACGGTGCCCGAAACGGGCGCGTGAAGATGAGCCAGTCTGTTGCTTATTGCAATAGTCTGACCTTTCAACACGGTATCGCCCTCTTTTATGCAGGGGGTGGTGTCCCCTCCTGCCTGCTGGGCAATGTTTATCGCCACCGCCGCAGGAGTGAATATTTCTGTTGTCTTCCCGTGGGATAACCCCGTCTTGTTTATTTTAATTCCGCCGTAAAAGCTGTTTGCCATATAAAACCTCGTGATATATATAGTATATCTTAATATAATATCTTAACATTAAAAAAATTATATTGCAAGTATTAGTTTAACTATTGAATTTTTTATTAAAATACTGTAATATATTATCGGGGTGATGTTTTTTGAACCTTACAGAAAAATTTGAAATAAAGGTTTTCATTTTGTATTTGCTTAAAAATCTGGATGAACCCTTGGATTATGACACTATCAGCGAAATCGTTGTGCAGGACGGTTTCGTAAATTTCTTTGATTTTGCGGATTGCTTTGCGGATCTTGTCGGAGCAGGGCAGATAGACGCGATCTTTGAAAGCGAGATACCCACGTATCTCATTTCCGCCACCGGCAGGGAAGCGGTAAGCAACGTGGAAACACGTCTTTACAACACGGTGCGCGAGCAGGCGTTGAGGTCTGCCCAGCGCTTACTTGCTTTGCGCAAGGACGGCACTCGTGTTTCGTCGGATATAAAGCCTTGCGGAGAGGGGTACAGTATTACCTGCTCCATTACCAACAGCGCAAAAACAGTGCTCAACGTGGAACTGTATGTAACCGAGGAGAGATACGCTCATCAGCTTATCGGTAATTTCGAGGATAACGCGGAAAACGTGTATAAGGGGATAATGGCACTCCTTTCGGGAGATGTCAATTATATTTTCAATGAATAATAAAGCTGATGCAATAACCGATGCGTTGTATAACCTTTATCCTGACGCCGCCTGCGGACTTGATGCAGGTGCGGATCCTTACCGTCTGTTCGTAATGGCGGTGCTTTCCGCCCAGTGTACGGATGAACGGGTAAACGCAGTATCCACAGAACTGTTCAAACGTTTTCCCACACCTCTTTCCATTGCGGAAAGCAAAGAGGGAGAATTGGAAAAATACATATACACCGTAGGACTGTATAATTCAAAAGCCAAGGCATTGCGTGAAGCCTGCCGCCGTATAGTGGACGTGTACGGAGGCGAGATACCGTCGAGTATGGACGATCTTCTTTCCCTCCGCGGAGTCGGCAGAAAGGTCGCCAATCTATTAAGAGGCGATATTTTCGGCTTGGGCGGTATTGTAGCGGATACTCATTGCATAAGAATATCCGTAAGGCTCGGTCTGTGCTCAAAAAAAGACCCCGTAACCGTGGAAAGAGAGCTTACGCCCGTCATTCCCGTGGATAAGCAATCCGGCTTTTGCCACCGTATGGTGTTGTTCGGAAGAGAATACTGCACCGCAAGAAACCCGTCGTGCGAAAAATGCCCGCTCAGTCATTTGTGCGATACCGCACAAAACTAAGTTCGCCTTCGGCGAGTGAAGTTGCCTTCGGCAGTGAAGTTCACTGCGTGAGTGAAGTTTGCGCCGTTATCGGCGCAAGCGTTAACGTTGGCTGAGGCGAACTTAACTTCACTTTGCGAGTAAAACGAGCAAAACTTCACTGTAAGCGTAAGCGAACAACTTCACTTTTGCGAAGCAAAAACTTCACCGATTTTATTAAGGAGAATGTTATGAAAGACTCCGAATTGCGTATAAGGGCAAAAAGCTTTGCGTTACGAATTATCACGGTCTGTGATGAGATAGATACCCGTAAAGGTCGAAGCGTGCTTATCAACCAAATCATCAGGAGTTCCACCTCCATAGGCGCAAATATTCATGAAGCTAATTATGCATCAAGCAGATCAGATTTTATAAACAAGTTTCATAATGCGGCTAAAGAGTGTGTGGAAACTGAATATTGGCTCGAAATGCTTGCAGGGTGTAATGCAATAACCGAAGATCTTTCGAAAGAGCTTTTACAAGAGTGTGGAGTAATTCATCGCATGCTTTCAAAGTCGCTCAACACTCTGAAAGAACATGCTGCTTTGACGAAATGAAATTTTGCTATCCGGATTTTTCAGCGAGTGAAGTTGCCTTCGCTCAACGCTTCGCCGCAGTATGCACCTTTCGGTGCGTGATTTTATAGCAACAAAAACCAAAAATTTAATAACCCAAACCACGAAAGGACAAAAGAAAATGAAAAGATTCACAGCACTTCTTTTGCTGGCGCTTTTGGTCATCGTTCCCTGCTTTGCCGCTTGTAACGACGAAATCGACGATGCCAGCCAAAACTCCGAAGTTTCCGAGGCGGAAGGCTTCCCCTTGGAATACAAAAAGTTTGACAATGCTACCGTAACCATTCTCGGTGTTGCTTCCGGCAGACACACCTACGGTGAAATGCAGTTCGTTGCCAACGAAGAGCAGGACGGTAACGTTATTAACGATGTTGTTGCCGAAAGAAACAATTATATCGAAGAAACCTACGGCATAAAGATCGAGCTCCTTTCCGAGGATTATCCCAACACCAAGATCGACGATATGCTTGCAACCGGTCTTGATACCTATGATGTTATCGTTGGCGACGTATTCAATATGATGCCTAAGGTAACCTCCGGTGCGTTCCACAAGCTTAACGACCTCCTCCTTCTCGAAAACGAATGGTGGGATCAGAACTCCATTAAGTTCCTTTCTCCCGCAGGAGATACCTATATGGTTGCAGGCGATGCACTCATTTGCGACGATATATTCACCTATCTCGTACTCTTCAACAAGGATATGTACGAGGATCAGGGCCTTATGGACCAGTACGGTTCTATGTACGATATGGTTGACGCCGGCGAATGGACCTATGACCGCCTCCACACTATCGCAAAGGCAGTATCCAGACCCGATCCCGACGGAAAGTGGACCAACGTTAACTGTACTTACGGCTTCCTTGGCGATGCTTACGGCTCTACCATGATGGTAGCCGGCGCAGGCGTTTCCACCGTTGAACTTACCGATGACGGTTTCAACCTTGTTGTAGGCTCCCAAAAGTCTATCGACGTTTTCCAGAAGGTTCAGGATCTTATGGGCGATACCGCCGCTTCCTGCTACGTTGAGCAGATTACCGAATCCTGGTCCGGCATCAGCTCCATCTTCAAGAACAACAGAGGTCTTTATTACCTTACCGTTGCAAACGGTATCGTAACTCTCAGACAGTCTGCTACCGAGGAAGAAGCTGTAAACTTCGGTGTTGTTCCCATTCCCAAGTTTGATGAAGAGCAGGAAAACTACTATTCCGGCATCAATGCATACCAGTCCGAGGTTATCACCATTCCCTCTACCAACAAAGCAAATCTTGACGCTACCGTATACGCTCTCGAAGCATTGGCATACTACAGCCATTCTCCCGCATCCGGAAAGAGCCTTAAGGAAGCATATTACGAAACCGTTCTTAAGCTTCAGTCCGTTGAATCCGATGATGACGCTCGTATGCTCGATATCATCTTCGGCAACCGTCTGTACGACCTTGGCGGTATTTACAACTGGGGCGGTCTGATCGGCGTATATTCTCACTGCTTGCGCAACAACGCAGGTCTTGCTTCTTACTGGGAATCCATTCAGGGCAAGGTAGAATCCGAAATGGACGCTACTTTGGAAGCATACGATAATATGAAATAAAATGATGATCGGGAGGGCATAAAATGAAAAGAATTATTTGCTTTTTGCTGGCGGCTGTTTGTTTGTTTGCCACCGCTTGTGTATTGCCCGCCAACGATTATTCATCTACAGTTTCCGCCGCAGGCGAAGGGACAACAGAAAAAGCCCCTGTTCCCGTAAATGATATCGCCGCCGTTTATATAGAAACGGACAGATCTATCGTTCGGGAAGAATACAGAGCTTGCAGTATAAAAGTTGTTGATATTTACGGAAATACCGTGGAGGATGCCGACAGCAAGATCAAAGTTCGCGGCAACTCCACCTCCTCCGGTGAAAAAAAGCCGTACAACTTCAAATTAAGCGGCAAAACCGAGCTTTTGGGTATGGGCAAGGCAAAAAAATGGTGCCTGCTTGCCAACTGCTATGAAAAGACACTTATAAGAAACGAAATGGTGTTTGATTTTGCCCGCAACAGTACTTGTCTGGAATATACTCCCGACAGCCGCTTTGTAGACGTTTACTTAAACGGTATTCTGCAGGGAAACTATATTCTTTGCGAAGCCGTTGAGGCGGGCAGCAGCCGTGTGGATATCGATATAGATAACGGCGAGTACCTGCTGGAGAGGGATGTCCGTGATGACGAGGGAACCGTATATATAAATTCTCCCGTTCTGGGCATACGCTTCGGTATAAACGAGCCCGAAGAGCCTACCGCACAGCAGGTTGAAGAACTGCAGGCGTTTTTGAAAAAAGCGGAAAACGCTCTGGTTTCGGGCAAAATGTCCGAGATCGAAAAGTATTTCAATGTAGAGTCCGTTGTGGATTTTTACATAATTATGGAATACTTCAAGCAGGTCGATATTTCCGTGGGAAGCACCCGCTTTTATATAAAGGACGGAAAGATCCACGGCGGCCCCGTTTGGGATTTTGACCTTACCATGGGCAACTGCCTTTCCTCCTATTACACCGCGTATAACAACGTGGGCGGAAGCGGTAAATCCTGCGAAGGAATATACTGCAACGTGGATTGGTTCAGATATTTCAACCAGGTTGCGGATTTCAAAGAAATGCGCAACGAGCGCTACCTTGAATTGCAGGACAGTATAGTTAATCTGTATACCCGCACGGTAAACGGTATAAGCTATATAGACGAGGTTACCGCCTCTTACGGCGCCTCCTTTGCCCGCAATTACAAAGAGGCAGGCTGGAAGATAGATAAAGTCTACAGTGAGCTTGAGCGTATCCCCGAAAAGACCTATGAAGGCAATATGGATTACCTCCGTACCTGGCTGAGAGCGCGCAACGAATGGCTGCTTACCCAATGGGGACTTACCCAGCGCAATTACGTCGTGCCCACAAGGGCTTCGGGTATGCAGGCGGACGGCGGTCTTATTACCGGTCTTAAGGAATGTATCACACCCGAAAAATGCGAAGATATGTTTGTGTTTGATGCAACCGTAACCGCCAAGCACGATTACGTGGGAACGGGAAGCACCGTTACAAACGAAGGCGTAACCTATGCCTTTATTCTCATAGGCGACGTGGACGGCACCGGAAAGGTGGATGCAAGAGATTATATCCGCATCCGCCGCGATTTCCTCGGCACCTTCGATATCGAGGGACTGTATGAACTTGCCGCCGATTGCAACGGGGACGGAACTATCTCCGCTACGGATTACCTTATGGTAAGACGCCATATTTTGGGTAAACTTGATCTGTACGAATAAAAAACCACCCCATAAAGTTTAAAGGAACCGAGATGATCGGTTCCTTTTTTATCGGTGGTGATTTAGTAGGGAATAATGTTATTCCAATAATAATTTACCTTTGTTGCCCATATCCGCAGCCAGCATTCGGAAAAATTAATCTTTCCTTCACCGCGAAGCTCTCCTTTGATCACATTTTCGGTAGGAGATTGCGTGTTTGCATAGTGCTCAATAAATTCGTAAGCGCATTTTTGGGAATTTATGTTTTTCATAAGCAGGTCCATATCCCAATGTCTTACGGTTTTTTTGCTGCTTCTCCTGTTCTCCCGCACAAAAAGCCAAGCGTATGCAACACAGCCTTCATCATTTTCCAAAACAAACTCAACTCGGGAAGCATCTGTGCGCAGACACTCTTTATAAGGATTATCGGGATGCTCGGAACCGATCCAGAACCCGTCGGGAAATTCAAATACCAGCACTCCGTCCTGCAAATATACCTTTTCCGCAATGCAATCGTGCAGGGTAAGGTTGGTATTATTATCTTCGCAGTGAATGAAGTTATCGTTCATATTTATACCTCGCTTTCGGTATAATTATATCAAATAAAAAACATAATGTCAATGCGAGTGATCACAGCGCGGCGTGTGTAATCAAGGCGTAAGCCTTGTATATCATCAAAACGAAGTTTTGTATATCATCAAGCCGCAGGGAATACACGCTAAAGCGTGATGATATGCTTTTGTATATATGCCGAAGGCAATATATACAAAAAATGATATACACCGCACTTCGCGCGGTGATGATATACCAATCCTGCGGATTGGATAAAAAATCCAAGTCTTTCGACTTGGATTTTTTGGTGGAGACTACAGGACTCGAACCTGTGACCCCTTGCACGTCAAGCAAGTGCTCTAGCCAACTGGGCTAAGCCTCCGCGCAAGTGAGATTATATCACAGGGGAGAATAAAAATCAACCCTTATTTTTATTCTTGCGGTTTTTCTTGAATGTGTTTACCTTTTTGTTTACCAGTATCATTGCCGCCACGGCGGTCACTGTACCCAGCACGGCACCGGCAACGCCCCATTTAAGGCTGACTGTATCGGTATTTTTGAGTTTTTCGGCTTTCTTTTTTTCCACAGCCTTTTCCACGGTTTCCTTTATATGCTTTTCATCCAAGCCGCCGCAAGCGGAAAGGGCGATCCTTTGCAGTTTTTCGGCGGTATCGGCATCAAGTCCCGCGGTGTAGGTGTTGCCGAGCGGGCTCATTTTGCAGTATGTGTAAAGGTAACAGCAGGCGGCAAGATAGCTTCCCGCTTTGGAGTGGTGGGCTTCATCATCGGCATACAGATTAATTTCGGGGTATTTAAGAGTGCATTCGGAAAATGCCAGTGCCACGGGGCACACGGGGATATCGTATATATCGCCCATGGTTTTAAAGGTGCCGTACATATCCGCGTTTGCGGCAAGACGCTTTTCCTTGTCCGTTTCATAGCCGTATCTCATATAAAGCAGAGGCTTTGCGCCGTTTTGCTTTACCAGCTCCAGCAGCTTCTCCAACGCCTCCATACGTTTATCCAGCGGGCAGGGCGTACCGTCCTGCAGGACGATGTAATCGTATTTCTTTATATCCAGCATTTTGCGCAGAGCTTTACCTCTGGGGTGGTTTTCGTCCGCATATTCATAAAAATACGCGCTTCCAAAGGTGCAGTAATCCACAGAAACGTCCAGCCCTGCGGCTTTGCACAAGCCCTTGAACTTTATGGGGTTGCCGTTTATATATGTGCAGGAGTTTCCCACAAACAGATATTTCACCGTGTTTCCCGTTTCGTTTTCGGAAATATCCGCAACCACCGTTAAAACACCCTCGCTTTCATCGCACTTTGCGTACATAGGGTAAATAAGGGATATGGTGGAATTGTGTATCACCGCGCCCTCGGTGGCAAGGAGGTAATATTCGTATATGGGGTGTGTGTTTGCAAACGCCGCCGCAAATCCCCCTGCGGGCAGTATAACGTTTTTCTGCACGCTGTGCTCGCCGGAAGAAAGGTTGTTTCCGCCCTCGTAAAGGCTGCCGTTTTTATCAAATACCAGAATATTCGCGTTGCGGAATCCGTAATCGTCCGCATTCAAGCGGCGTTCCTCTGCGCCTGCTTTGTATATGGTAAGTCCGTCAGGGTTAAAGGGACGGTCAAAGGCTGTTATAACAAATTCACGGGTTTTCATATTTTTATCCCCTTTTGCCGTTATTTTTATTTATTATAACACCACACGACGCTTTTTGTCAATGATACCGAATCTTTTGCCCGCATATAATTGACTTTTTGCTAAAAAAGGGGTATATTATATCTTAATGAAAAGGAGATGTTTTCAAATGAGTGGATGTTCACACGATTGTTCTTCCTGCGGCGAAAACTGTTCAAGCCGCACGGAACCAATGAAGGAAAAATTAAACGCGTATTCCCGCGTCGGTAAGGTTATCGGCGTAGTAAGCGGTAAGGGCGGAGTTGGCAAAAGCCTTGTTACCTCTCTGCTTTCCGTATATACCAACCGTCTTGGATACAACACCGCTATTCTGGATGCGGATATAACCGGTCCTTCCATTCCCAACGCCTTCGGCCTTCACGAGAGAGCAACGGGCACGGAAATGGGTATGCTTCCCGCAGTTACCAAAACCGGTATTCAGGTTATGTCCCTTAACCTGCTGCTTGAGAGCGAAACCGCTCCCGTAGTATGGCGCGGTCCCGTTATCGCAGGGGTTGTAAAGCAGTTCTGGACAGACGTTGTCTGGAACGACGTTGACTTTATGTACGTTGATATGCCTCCCGGAACGGGCGACGTTCCTCTCACCGTGTTCCAGTCTTTGCCTATCGACGGTATCGTGGTAGTCACCTCTCCTCAGGAATTGGTGGGTATGATCGTTGAAAAGGCTGTTAATATGGCGTCCCTTATGAACGTTCCCGTGCTTGGTATCGTTGAAAACTTCAGCACCTTCAAGTGCCCCGATTGCGGTAAGGTTCATTCCATCTTCGGTGAAAGCCGTATTGATGATGTTGCTTCCCGCCACGGTATAGAAACCGTTTGCCGTCTGCCTATCGATCCCACCTTCGCCGCTTCTGCGGATGCAGGCACTATCGAGCTTTCCGAAGAAACCGAGCTCTTACACCTTGCAAAGAAGATAACCGAAAACAAATAATGAAAAAGCACCCAACTTGGGTGCTTTTTTGGTTGTAGCTTTCCGGGGTCCCCAAAAATCCGTAGGATTTTAGGGGTGATTTAATCTACGTTTGTACGGTTTTCTCTGGTAACGGGAACTTCCTGTTCTCTGGGGCGGAACAGCAGGCTTACGCACCACAGACCTGCAAGGGCAACCACGGTGTATATAACACGGCTTGCCAGCGCGCCCTGACTTCCGAATATCCAGGAAATAAGGTCGAATTTGAAAATACCGATCAGCCCCCAGTTAAGACAGCCGATAATTGAAATTATAAGTGCGATTCTATCCATTAACATATTTTTATATATCTCCTCTCGGTTTGTGTTTATTTTACGCATTAAAAGAAAAGATATACATTGACATTTTACTTTTTCAAATGTAAAATATAGTAAATTCGTTTATTTTTCGGAGGAATACATATATATGAGAATGCGCCCCAAGAAAAACCGTGCCACACGGCTTGATAACGTAAAAGAGCTTTTCGCCGTAACCACCGAAGACGGTAAAATAGATATTCCCGCATCCTTCGGGGAAGATACAAATATATCCATAGAGATCGGCTGCGGTAAAGGCAGATTTATCTGCGGAAAAGCTATGCAGTATCGTGACGAAAACTTTATCGCCTTTGAGCGTGTTACCGACGTTAATATGATGGCAATGGAAAAAGCCTTTGCCGCCGGTATTACCAACGTCCGCTTCCACAACGGAGATGCAAAGGAGCTTTCTACGCTTTTGCCCCATCATTCGGTAAATACCATATATCTTAATTTTTCAGATCCTTGGCCCAAAAAGAGAAATGCAAAGCGCCGGTTAACCAGCCCCCTGTTTTTGGAAATGTACAAGGACTTGCTGGCTCCCGACGCCGTAATTTACTTTAAAACCGATAATATCGGACTTTTTGAATATTCGCTTGAAACATTTGCAGAGTGCGGATATACCCTTTCCAACGTGTGCTACGATCTGCATAACGATGCGGTTTTGTCCGCCGATAATATACAGACCGAATACGAAGAAAAGTTTTCCGAAAAAGGCTTTGCCATCAATTATTTGGAAGCGCGGCTCAAGTAGTTTTCAACCACTTCTCGCTCGCTGAAATAGGTGCGGGTGCCGTTTTCTTCGATATAGTCCTCGTGTCCCTTGCCCACAAGCATAATAACGTCGCCCTTCTGTGCGTTCTCCAGAGCGTACTCAATGGCGTCCTTACGCTTGTTGATCACTACGTATTTTCCGTCCGCTTTTTTCATACCTATCAGGATATCGGCAACGATATCCTCTATTTTTTCATAGCGGTTGTTATCCTCGGTTATAATGGAAAGGTCTGCGTTTTTGCCGATAACTTCACCCATGGAATAACGGCGCAGTTTACTTCTGTTACCGCCGCAGCCAAATACCGCCACAATACGCTTGGGGGAGTATTTGTGTATGGTTTCGAACAGATTTTGCACGGAAAACTCGTTGTGGGCGAAATCTATCATTACCGTGTAATCCGCAGTGCCGGGGATTATCTCCATTCTGCCGCGGATATAGGTGTTTTTAAGTCCTTCCTCGATAATTTCGTAGGGAACTCCTCTTTCTCTTGCGCAGGCAATGACCGCCAAAGCGTTGTATACGGAAAACTCACCGGGCTGGGAAATACGGAAATGATGCAATCCCTCGCTGTCGCGGCAATCGAATTCGGTAATAAGTCTGTGGTCGCCGGAAACAAAGTTAAGGTTTTCCGCCATAACGCCCGCATCGCCGAAGAAACCGAATCTTCTGTATTTTTCTCTGGGTATATCTTTAACTATTCTGTCATAATACTCGCTGTCGCGGTTTACTATTACCTTTTTTGCCTGACCGAATATCATCTTTTTACAGTTAAGATAATCTTCGAAATCCTTGTGCTCGTTTGCGCCGATATGATCGGGAGAAAGGTTTGCAAACAAGCCTAAATCAAATTCAATACCGTAGGTTCTGTCCAGCATAAAGCCTTGGGAGGTTGCCTCAATGATGGCGGCGGTACAGCCTTCCCGCAGCATTTCGCGGTAATATTTGTGTATAATATAGCTTTCGGGCGTGGAATTATTGGTTTTTATGATCTTATCTCCGTAAATAATTCCCGTTGTGCCGATAATTCCGACCTTTTCTCCCGCCTTTTCAAGGACGGATTTGAGCATATAGCTAATGCTGGTCTTACCCTTGGTGCCGGTAATACCCACAGTAAACAGCTCTTTTGCGGGATGGCCGAACAGATTTGCGGACATAAGCGCAAGGGTCTTTCTGTTGTCTGCCGTAATGATCACGGTAGCGTCCTCTGGCAGGTCAAGCTCTCTCTGGGCGATAAATACCCGCACACCTTTTTCGTATGCGTTTGCCGCGTAGTTGTGTCCGTCAAGCTGGAAGCCGACTATACAAACGAACGCGGTATTCTCCCGCGCTATACGGGAATCGTAAACAATATCCTCAATCTCCACGTTTAAATTGCCCGTAAAGGTGTATTCGATTCCGTTAAGCAATTCGTTAAGTAACATTATAAACAACTCCCTTTATTTTATTACTTTTATTATAATGCTTTAATGTAAAAAAGGCAAGATAAAAATTAAAAACGGTATTCACATTTGCAAAAAAATATGTTATTATATTCCCGTGAAAGGAGTGTGGGTATGACAGGCGGATTTTTTGCTTTAATGTTCAGAATGAAATATATTAACCGTTGGGGGTTGATGCGTGCTTCCCGTACGGAGAATCTGGCGGAGCATTCCCTTGAGGTTGCCCTTATCGCTCACGCTATTGCTTCTATCGGCAACGCGGTTTTTGAAAAGAACTATAATTGCGACCGTATCGCTGTCAAGGCGATGTATCACGATGCACCCGAGATACTTACGGGTGATCTTCCCACGCCCGTCAAATATCATAACGATGAGATAAAGCGCGCCTACGACACGGTGGAAAATGCGGCGTACCAGCGTTTTTGCGATCTTATGCCGGTAGAGATAAAAGAGGATTATACCGATCTTCTCGTTTGTACCGATGAGGAAAAGTCGGTTATAAAGGCGGCAGACAGCATTTGCGCATATCTTAAGTGCGCGGAGGAAACAAACAGCGGAAACAAGGAGTTTTCCGTTGCACAGCAGACCACCTTCAAAAAGGTGTGCGGTATAGAACTGCCGGAGGCAAAGTATTTTATCGAAAAATGCCTCAGCAGCTTTAATCTTCCCCTTGACGATATAAAATAAACAAATATAAATATAAAATCCCTTTTTTTACGGAGGAAACAAAAATGAAAATAGGTATTATTTCCGATTCCCTTCTTCTTGATTTTCCCGCATCGGTAAAGAGAGCATCCGATCTCGGCGCAAGCGGTATTCAGAAGTACCTCACCGGCGGTGAATTCTCCGCAGAGAATATGACTCCTGCAAAGATCGCCGAGATAAAAGATATTATGTCCTCTAACGGTATCGTGTTTTCCGCTATCTGCGGCGATTTCGGTCTTGATCTTGACCATCCCGAGATAGTTGAAAAGTCCAAGAAGGTGCTCTATTCCGCAAAGGAACTTGGCTGTAATATCGTTACCACCCATATCGGTCACCTTTATCTTGAAGAAGATGCCCGTATGGAGCTTATCCGCAAAAACGCACGCGCTCTCGCAGAGTATGCGGACAGCATCGGCTCCGTTTTCGCTGCTGAAACCGGCACCGAAAAGGCTCCCGTTCTCAAGGCGTTCCTCGATTCTCTCGGCGCAAAGGGTATGCGCGTAAATCTCGACCCCGCAAACCTCGTTATGGTTGCCAAGGACGATCCCGTTGCGGCTGTTGACGTACTTAAGGATTATATCGTACACACCCACGCAAAGGACGGTGTCGTTACAGATAAGACTCCCCACGGCTGGTTGGAGGTTCCTCTCGGACAGGGCGGCGTTGATTGGGATAACTACCTTGCAGCTCTCAACAAGATCGGTTATACCGGCTACCTCACCATCGAGCGTGAATGCGGCGAAGACCCCGCAGCAGATATCAAGATGGCTGTAGACTTCCTCGGCAACAAGCTCGCAAAGCTGGGCATCGCTCTTGATAAATAAGTATTTATTGCATACAAAAACTCCCGATACGTTCGGGAGTTTTTTTACATATATCGGTTTAGAAAAGTCCGGAGATTTTGCCGTTTTCGTCCACGTCGATCTTTTCTGCGGCGGGGACTTTGGGCAGACCGGGCATTGTCATAATATCGCCGGTGAGGACTACTATAAATCCTGCGCCTGCGGAAATGCGCACGTTTTTAACGGTGATCTTAAATCCTTCGGGTGCGCCAAGTTTGGTGGGGTCATCGGAAAAGCTGTACTGTGTCTTTGCAATACATATAGGCAGGTTTCCGTAGCCCAGCTCGGTAAGACGGTCTATCTGTTTCTTTGCGGCGGGAAGCACGGATATACCGTCGCCTCCGTAAACCTTCTTTGCCACGGCTTCGATCTTTTCTTCGATAGAAAGATCGGTTTCATAGCTGAAGCGGAAGTTGTTTTCGCACTCGCAAAGACGTACAACCTCTTCCGCAAGAGCCATACCGCCCTTGCCGCCTTCTGCCCAAACGGTAGAAAGCACGGTGTTAACGCCAAGCTCCTTGCATTTTGCTATAACGAGGTCGATCTCCGCATCCGTATCGGTGGGGAAGCGGTTGACCGCAACAACTGCGGGCAGACCGTACACGTTCTTTATATTGCTTACGTGGCGGAGCAGGTTGGGAAGTCCCTTGCCCAGTGCTTCAAGATCCTCGGTATTAAGCTCGGTTTTTGCTTTTCCGCCGTGCATCTTAAGAGCGCGGACGGTTGCAACAATAACTACCGCATCGGGCTTGAGTCCCGCATAACGGCACTTGATATCAAGGAATTTTTCTGCGCCCAGATCGCCGCCGAAGCCTGCTTCGGTAACGGCGTAATCGCCCAGCTTCATCGCCATTTTGGTAGCGATAACGGAGTTACAGCCGTGGGCGATATTGGCAAAGGGACCGCCGTGAACGATGGCGGGAGTTCCCTCCAGAGTCTGAACCAGATTAGGCTTCAAAGCATCTTTGAGCAGAGCTGTCATTGCGCCTGCGGCTTTAAGATCCCCTGCGGTAACGGGCTCATCCTTGTGGGTGTAGCCCACAACTATGCGGGAAATACGCTCTTTAAGGTCGGTAATATCCTTTGCAAGACAAAGCACCGCCATAATTTCGGATGCTACGGTTATATCGTAGCTGTCCTCACGGGGAACGCCGTTTACTTTGCCGCCCAGACCGTCGGTCACAAAGCGAAGCTGTCTGTCATTCATATCCACACAGCGGTGCCAGGTGATACGGCAGGGGTCGATATTAAGGGCGTTGCCCTGATAAATGTGGTTATCCAGCATAGCGGCAAGAAGGTTGTTTGCCGCGCCTATTGCGTGGAAATCTCCCGTAAAGTGGAGGTTTATATCCTCCATCGGCACCACCTGCGCCCATCCGCCGCCTGCGGCGCCGCCTTTTACACCGAAAACGGGGCCCAAAGACGGCTCGCGGAGAGCAACCATTACGTTCTTGCCGATACGGGCAAGACCGTCTGCAAGACCTATGGTGGTGGTAGTTTTACCCTCACCCGCGGGGGTGGGAGTCATTGCCGTAACAAGAATAAGCTTGCCGTCTTTCCGAGAAGAATCCTTAAGCAGAGAAAGGTCTATCTTTGCCTTGTTACGTCCGTACAGTTCCAGATATTCTTCGGGAATGCCTGCCTTTTCGGCAATTTCATTTATGTGGCGGAGTTTAACGGATTGAGCTATTTGAATGTCGGTAAGCATTTATATTCCTGCTCCTTTACTTTTTAAAATATTTAACAGCAGATCTGAACAATCCCATATCGTATTCGCCGGGAACATTGCGGTAAAGGTTTCTGTATACACGCTCAGAGTGTCCCATCTTACCAAGCACGCGTCCGTCAGGAGAGGTGATACCCTCAATAGCGAAGGTACTGTTATTGGGATTAAAGCGGATATCGGAAGTGGGATTGCCGTTTTCGTCCACGTACTGGGTTGCGATCTGACCTGCCTCGGCAAGTGCCTTTACGGTAGCATCGTCAGCAAAGAATCTGCCTTCGCCGTGGGAAATGGGCACGGTGAATATATCTCCCACCTTTGCTTCTGCCAGCCAAGGAGATTTATTGGAGCATACTCTCGTCTTTACCAGTCTGGACTGGTGGCGGGAAATGGTGTTAAAGGTAAGAGTGGGTGCGTTTTCATCGGGATCTCTTATTTCGCCGTAGGGAACAAGACCCAATTTAACAAGGGCTTGGAATCCGTTACAGATACCGCACATAAGACCGTCGCGGTCCTTAAGCAAGCGGTTAACAGCCTGCTTTACGTTTTCGCCTCTGAAGAATGCGGTAATGAATTTACCGGATCCATCGGGCTCGTCGCCGCCGGAGAATCCGCCGGGAACGAATATGATCTGGCTTTCGTCGATAAGGGAAGCAAACTTTTCCGCGCTTCTCTCAACGCCCTTGCCGGTGAGGTTGTTTATAACGAATATTTCGGGGGCAGCGCCTGCATCCTCAAGTGCGCGGGCAGTATCGTATTCACAGTTTGTGCCGGGGAATACGGGAATAAGTACCTTGGGTTTTGCTGTAGCCACGTGGGGTGCAACTCGCTCGGTTGCTTCATAGCTGAATGCAGGGATATCCTTTTCGCCCTGCTTGATATTGCAGGAGTAAACGCCTTCTAATCTGTCTTCCCAAGCGGTTATAACCTTGTTAAGGCAAACCTTTTCACCTTTGCGGGAGAAGGAATGAGTATCGTTGGTAGTACCAAGAAGCACAGCCATATCCTCTGCATCATCGGAAAGCTCGATAATAAAGGAGCCGTAGGAATAACCGTAAAGCAGGGAATCGGGATAATTATCGTCAATATCCACGCCGATACCGTTACCTGCAGACATTTTGATAACAGCTTCCATAGCGCCGCCGGAAACGGGAGTCCATACGGAAAGCGCTTTTCCGCTTCTTATAAGGTCGGTAACCATATTGAACAGATTAACCATATCCTCGCCAACAGGAAGCTTGTCCTTGCCGTAAGGAGGTACGAGGTGTACTATTCTGTGGCCTGCGCCTTTGAATTCGGGGGAAACAACATCCTGCGCCTTTCCGTCGGTTACCGCGAAGGAAACCAGCGTGGGAGGAACGTTTATATCCTCGAAGGAGCCGGACATAGAGTCCTTACCGCCGATAGAAGCAACCCTCAGTTCCTTCTGTGCGCGGAGTGCGCCGAGAAGTGCGGAGAAGGGCTTGCCCCAGCGTGCGGGGTCCTTAAGAGGCTTTTCAAAATATTCCTGGAAGGAAAGGTATACGTCCTTGAAGGAAGCGCCGGTAGCAACAAGCTTTGCCACGGATTCCGTAACTGCCAGATATGCGCCGTGATAAGGGCTCTTTTCGCTTATATAGGGATTATAGCCGTATGCCATAAAGGAACAGCTGTCGGTTCTGCCGTGCTCAAGGGGAATGAGTGTAGCCATAGCCTGAGGAGGAGTAAGCTGGTTCTTACCGCCGAAGGGCATAAGTACTGCGCCCGTGCCTATGGTAGAGTCAAAACGCTCGGAAAGACCGCGCTTTGAGCATATATTAAGATCGGTAGCATATGCAAGCACGTTTTCCTCAAAGCTTCCCTCGGGAAGAGGCTTGCAATATTCGCATACGGCAGGTGCGGGAGCAATGGTTATATGCTTTGCCGCGCCGTTGGAATCAAGAAATTCTCTGGAAAGATCAACGGTAGTAACGCCGTTCCATTCCATACGCAGACGGGGCTCTTCGGTAACCTCTGCAATAACGGTTGCTTCAAGGTTTTCCGTGTCTGCAAGAGAAACAAACTTTTCCACGTCTTCTGCGGCAACAACAACTGCCATTCTTTCCTGAGATTCGGAAATAGCAAGCTCTGTGCCATCAAGTCCTTCGTATTTCTTGGGTACTGCGTTAAGGTTTATCTTAAGACCTGCCGCAAGCTCGCCTACAGCAACGGATACGCCGCCTGCGCCGAAGTCGTTGCAACGCTTGATCATAAGAGAAGCTTCTTTGTTGCGGAACAGACGCTGTAATTTTCTTTCCTCGGGAGCATTACCCTTCTGAACCTCTGCACCGCAAGCGGTAAGAGATTGTGCGGTGTGGGATTTGGAGGATCCGGTTGCGCCGCCGCATCCGTCACGGCCCGTTCTGCCGCCGATAAGTATAACCTTATCACCGGGGGCGGGGCACTCTCTGCGTACGTTTTCTGCGGGAGCCGCGCCAAGAACTGCGCCTATCTCCATACGCTTTGCCACGTAGCCGGGGTGGTATATTTCGTCTACCTGACCGGTAGCAAGACCGATCTGGTTACCGTAGGAGGAATAACCTGCCGCCGCGGTAGTAACTATCTTTCTCTGGGGAAGCTTGCCGGGAAGCGTTTCGTTAAGAGGCTTTGTGGGGTCTGCCGCGCCGGTTACGCGCATTGCGGCGTAAACGTAGGAACGGCCGGAAAGGGGATCTCGGATAGCGCCGCCGATACAGGTAGCCGCACCGCCGAAGGGCTCGATCTCGGTAGGATGGTTGTGGGTTTCGTTCTTAAAGAGAAGCAGCCAGTCCTCTATACCGTTTTCGGTTTCCACCTGCATTTTTACGGTGCAGGCGTTGATCTCTTCGCTTTCGTCAAGCTTTGCAAGAAGTCCCTTTGCCTTAAGGTATCTTGCGCCGATAGTGCCGATATCCATAAGCGTTTCGGGCTTTGTTCTGTTAAGTTCTTTACGGGTGTTTTTGTAATCCTCGTAGGAAGCGAGAATTATGGGATCATCCGTCTTTACGGAATCGATCTCCGTAAGGAAGGTGGTGTGTCTGCAGTGGTCGGACCAGTAGGTGTCTATAACGCGGAGCTCGGTCATAGTGGGGTCTTTTCCCTCACTGCGGAAGTAATTACGGCAGAAGAGGATATCGTCCCCGTCCATAGCCAAGCCGTATTCGCCTACCAGCTTTATCACGGCTTCATCGGACATATTTATAAAGCCCTCAAGCACGGGAACGGTGGTGGGAATTTCATATTCGGTAACCAGCGTTTCGGGCTTGTCCATACAAGCGACGCGGCTTTCCACGGGGTTGATAACGTATTTAATAATTTCGTTTTTCTGTGCTTCGGTAATATTGCCGTATATAGCGTAAACCTTTGCGCTTCTTATCAGAGGCTTTTCGCCGCAGGACATAAGCTGGATACACTGTGCCGCACTGTCTGCACGCATATCAAACTGACCGGGCAGATATTCGGATGCAAACACGGTCCCCGCATCCATATAGGGAAATTCGTAAGTAACGTTATCCAACTGAGGCTCGGAGAATACGGCGGATACCGCCTTGTTGAAGTTCTCCTCGCTTATATTTTCCGCATCATAGCGGTTGAGAAGCTTTACGTCGGTAACGCTCTCAATGCCCAGAAGACCGTTAATATCCGCCTTCAGAGCATCTGCTTCAAGGGTAAGACCCTGTTTTTTTTCAACAAATAATCTGTATACCATTTATCAGACCTTCGCTTTCATCGCTCTTGCGCCTATATCCTTGCGGAAATATGCGTTTTTAAAGCCTATTTTTTGTGTTGCGGCGTAGGATTTTTCTATTGCCTCGCCAAGAGTATCGGCAATGCAGGTGATACCCAAAACTCGTCCGCCTGCGGAAACCAGCACTCCGTCTTTAATCTTTGCGCCGGCGTAATATACTTCGCCGTCGATATCGCCGTTTTGCACTATTTCAAAGCCGCTTTCGTATTTTTCGGGGTATCCTTCGGATGCCTCTATAACACAGCAAGCGTGTTTTTGGGAGAATTTAACTTCACAGCTTTCCAAGGTTCCGTTGCTTACAGCCTGCATAACCGTGAACAGATCGCTTTCCAGCAGGGGAAGGACTACCTGTGTTTCGGGATCGCCGAATCGGCAGTTGTATTCAATAACCTTGGGGCCGTTGGGAGTGAGCATAAGACCGAAGTACAGACATCCCGTAAAGGGGCATCCTTCTTTGTTCATAGCGTCGATAGTGGGAAGGAAGATCTCCTGCATACATCTTTCCGCTATTTCGGGGGTGTAATAGGGGTTGGGAGCGACCGTGCCCATACCGCCGGTATTAAGCCCCTCGTCGTTATCTTTTGCTCTCTTGTGGTCCATAGAGGATATCATAGGAACCACCGTCTTGCCGTCCGTAAAGGAAAGCACGCTTACCTCGGGACCGGTGAGGAACTCTTCAACTATAATATTCTTACCGCTGTCGCCGAAGCGGTTGTCCAACATCATGGATTTAACTGCTTCTACAGCTTCTTCTCTGGTTTCGGCAATAACAACGCCTTTGCCCAGCGCCAGACCGTCTGCCTTAATAACAGTGGGGATAGGGCAGGAGGAAACGTATTCCAGCGCCTTGTCCGCATCGTAAAAACATTCTGCTTCAGCGGTGGGAATACCGTATCTGTTCATAAGGTTTTTGGAAAACACCTTACTTCCCTCTATCTGTGCCGCCGCCTTGGAGGGGCCGAAGCAGGGAATACCCTTTTCACGCAGTCTGTCGCAAGCGCCAAGCACCAGAGGATCGTCGGGTGCAACAACAGCGTAATCTATACCCTTTTCCAAAGCAAAGTTTACAATACCGTCAAGGTCCTTTGCGCCGATATTAACGCATTTTGCGTCATTTGCGATACCGCCGTTACCGGGGAGTGCGTAAAGCTCGGTTATTTCCGCGCTCTTTTTAAGTGATTTGATTATGGCGTGCTCGCGTCCGCCGCCGCCTACAACCATTACCTTCATATTATATTATTCCTCCCAAAATTAATGGTGGAACAGTCTTGTTCCGGTAAAGCACATTGACATTCCGTACTTGTTGCAGGTTTCGATAACCTGATCGTCCCTCACGCTTCCGCCGGGCTGTGCCACGTAGGAAACACCGCTTCTCTTGCCGCGCTCAATGTTATCGCCGAAGGGGAAGAAAGCATCGCTTCCCAAGGAAACGCCGGTAATGGTATCCAGATACGCTCTCTGCTCTGCCTTGGTGAAAACTGCGGGACATTTGGTAAAGAATTTCTGCCACTCGCCGTCTGCAAGAATTTCATCGGGATTTTCGGAAAGATAAATATCAATACAGTTATCTCTGTCAGGTCTGCCGATATCAGCCTTGAAGGGGAGATTCAAGCACTTTTCGTGCTGTCTTAAGTGCCACAGGTCTGCTTTGCTTCCCGCAAGACGGGTACAAAGTATACGGGACTGCTGACCTGCGCCAACGCCGATAGCCTGTCCGTCGTAAGCGTAGCAAACGGAGTTGGACTGGGTATATTTAAGGGTAATAAGAGCGATAACGAGATCTCTCTTTGCGTCTTCGGAAAGAACCTTATTTTCGGTAACGATATTGTTAAGGCACTCGGGGTCTATCTTAAGATTATTTCTGCCCTGCTCAAAGGTAATACCGAACACCTGCTTCTTTTCAGCTTCCGCAGGAACGTAGTTGGGATCGATCTTTACAATATTATAATTACCCTTGCGCTTGGATTTGAGTATTTCCAACGCTTCGTCGGTGTAACCGGGAGCGATAATACCGTCGGACACCTCGCGCTTGATTATCATAGCGGTGGTAGCATCGCACTCTCTGGAAAGAGCTATCCAATCGCCGAAGGAGGACTGTCTGTCCGTACCTCTTGCTCTTGCGTATGCGCAGGCGAGAGGGCTTTCGTCCAGACCTTCGATATCGTCAACAAAGAAAGCCTTTTTCTGTGCCTTGGAAAGAGGGTTGCCTACAGCGGCAGAGGTAGGGGAAACGTGCTTGAAGGAGGTAGCCGCAGGCATATTCAAAGCGGCATCAAGCTCCTTTACCAACTGCCAGGAGTTAAACGCATCAAGAAAGTTTATGTAGCCGGGTCTGCCGTTAAGTATCTCAACGGGAAGATCGGTTCCGTCTTCCATATATATTTTGGAATTCTTCTGGTTGGGGTTACAGCCGTATTTAAGTACAAATTCTTTCATATTTAGTTTATACCTCTCTTTTTTGTCGGAGTGTTGTCGGGTGTTTCTTGGGGTGATTTAAACTTTGAGATCGCTTTCAGAACCGCCCACAAAATATTTATCGATTATGGGCTGTGCCACGTCTTGTATAAATTCTTCCGTCTGGTGTATGCTTCTGCCGATATATTTTTCGGGCTTCAGCAGGGAGTTTATCTCTTCTTCCGTAAGTCCGAAGGCTTTATCTTCCGCAATACGCTTTATAAGGTCGTTTTCCTTGCCTTCCAGCTTTACGTTTGCGGCGGCGGCGTGGGAATGAACACGCAATCTTTCGTGCAGTTCCTGTCTGTCGCCACCCGCTTCAACGGCGCGCATCATAATGTTTTCCGTCGCCATAAAGGGGAGCTTTTCCATTACTCTGCGGTTTATTACCTTATCGTAAACTACCATACCGGAGGTTACGTTAATATAAATGTTAAGTATAGCATCTATGGCGAGGAACGCTTCGGAGGTGGATATACGTCTGTTTGCGGAATCGTCCAAGGTGCGCTCAAACCACTGTGTACCTGCGGTGAATGCGGGGTTGAGAGAATCGGTAATAACGTATCTCGCAAGTGCGGAAATTCGCTCGCATCTCATGGGATTACGCTTGTAAGGCATTGCGGAGGAGCCTACCTGGCTCTTTCCGAAGGGCTCTTCTATCTCCTCAAAGGACTGAAGCAATCTCATATCGTTGGAGAACTTGTATGCGCTCTGGGCAAATCCCGAAAGCACGGAAAGGAAGTATGCGTCTACCTTTCTGGAATAGGTCTGTCCCGAAACTGCTACAACACCGTCAAAACCGTAGTCTGCGGCAATAAGCTCTTCAACCTTTTTAACCTTTTCTTCGTCGCCTCCGAAAAGCTCCATAAAGCTTGCCTGAGTACCCGTTGTGCCCTTTGAGCCCAGCATTTTAAGCTGACTCACTCTGTGCTCCAGTTCGGTTATATCCATAGACAGCTCGTACATCCAAAGGGTTGCGCGCTTGCCTACCGTGGTAAGCTGTGCGGGCTGAAGATGGGTATATGCAAGGCAGGGGAGGGATTTATACTTTTCGGCAAAATCCGCCAGATTTTTCATAACTGCGGCGGCTTTCTTAAGCACTATCTCGGACGCTTGCTTTAAAATTATAACGTCGGTGTTATCGCCCACGTAACAGCTTGTTGCGCCAAGATGGATAATAGGCTCTGCCTTGGGACATTGTTCGCCAAAGGTGTGAATGTGCGCCATAACGTCGTGGCGTACCTTTTTTTCCCATTCGGCGGCTCTTTCGTAGTCCACGTTGTCCTTGTTTTCTTCCATCTGGGCTATCTGCTCGTCGGTTATATTAAGTCCGCACGCCTTTTCCGCCTTTGCAAGGGATATCCACAGCTTTCTCCAGGTGCGGAACTTGTTGTTATCGGAAAAAACGTACTGCATCTCGTCGCTGGCATAGCGGGTGGAAAGGGGAGATATATATCTATCGTGTCTGTCCATAAATTAATTACCGTTTTTGTTTATTATCATATCCGTCTTGCTTCCGTCTGCAAGGCGGGTGTATCTTACGTAAAGGGATATCTTGTTTTCTTCGTTAAGAGATTCCCATATTTCCTGCGCGAATTTACCGATATCGCCGTTTATCTTTACTCTCTTGGGCTCGCCGGTAAAGGTGGGGAGAGGATTTCCGTCGCCGTTGTAGGTGTGGATAAAGTGACCCAGACCTGCGGTGGGGGCATAGGAATAAGTGAATCTGTTGCAGGCAGTGCCCTCGGGGTCTGCGGATTTAAGTATGCTCAGTTTATAGGAATATCCGTTTTCAAAATCCTGCAGTATGGAAATTCTGGGGGTAAGATTGGGTGCATCGGGCTCAAAGCAACGGGTTTCAAGTCCTTTTTCAAAGGTTTCGCCCTTTACAAGAAAATCGTATACCGTATCGGTCTGGTCGCCGTTGGTGGTAATAAGCTTGTTTTCAAACTTTCTGCAAGCGGCGTAAATAATAAGGGAAGGATCCTTTACCTTGCTTTCGTCAAAAGCCTTGGTAATTATCGCGCCGTCTTCACGGAGTGCGAATACACGGTTGCGGGAGTTCTCGCTTCTGCCCATTATAAAGTATGCGGTAACCGCATATTTTCCGCTTTCGTCAAGTCCTGCTATAATACCTCTGCCGGGATAGGGGTTGTTGCCAACCAGTTCGTTTATTGTATAAGACTCGTATACGCTCATTTTCTTATTCTCCTTTTTCTTTCATTATCCGCGCGGAAACCTTTTCCGCCGCAAGAGGAAGTATTATCCATTCCGCCTGCTCCATAACTCTTCTTTGCAGGGTTTCGGGTGTGTCGCCGTCCAGAACGTCCACAGCCTTCTGGGCGATGATCTCGCCGCCGTCGCAAATTTCGTTTACAAAGTGTACCGTTGCTCCCGTTACCTTAACGCCTTTTGCCAAAGCCGCCTCGTGTACGCGGAGTCCGTAATATCCCTCTCCGCAAAAAGAGGGGATAAGTGCGGGGTGAACGTTTATTATACGGTTGGGATACCGCTTTGTAAAATTTTCGCTTAATATGCACATAAATCCCGCAAGTATAATTATCTCTGCCTTTACCTCGGTTATAATGCGCACAAGCTCATCTTCAAAGCCTTGTCCCAGCTCCTTTTTGTTTGCCACGTAACCTTTGATACCTGCGTTTTCGGCACGGGTAAGGGCATACACACCGGGCTTGTTGGATATTACGGCAACGATTTCGCCGCTTTTTATAATTCCGCTGCTTTGTGCATCTATAAGCGCCTGCAGATTAGTGCCGCCGCCGGATACCAAAACCGCAATTCTTGTTTTTTCCATATATCATCTTCCTCAAGCAATGATAATCTTATCTTCGCCTTCGGAAATGCTTCCGATCACGTAAGCATCTTCGCCGTTTGCCTTAAGTACTTCCAGCGCGGTGTCCACGTCCTCGGGAGCAACTACGATGCTCATACCCACGCCCATATTATAGGTGTTGAACATATCTCTTTCGGGAATGTTGCCGTCCTTTGCGATAACGTCGAATATGGGAAGCACCTTTACTGCGCTTCTGTCGATATTTGCGCAAAGTCCGTCGGGCACGGAACGGGGAATGTTTTCGTAAAATCCGCCGCCGGTGATGTGGGAAATACCCTTAACGTCAACCTTTTCAAGAAGTGCAAGCACGGGCTTAACGTAAATCTTTGTGGGAACGAGGAGGGCTTCCGCTACCGTCTTTCCGCCCAGTTCCTCACGGGGAACGTAAAGGTTAGGATTGTTATTGTCTATATCGAACACCTTGCGGCAAAGAGAAAATCCGTTGGAATGTATGCCGGTGGAGGGGAGAGCGATAATAACGTCGCCCGCTTTCATTTTGGTGTTGTCTATGATCTTCTTCTTGTCTACTACGCCTACGGTAAATCCTGCGAGATCGTATTCGTCCTCGGGCATCATACCGGGATGCTCTGCGGTTTCTCCGCCGATAAGTGCGCATCCGGATTGAACACAGCCCTCTGCTACGCCTGCAACCAATTCCGCAATACGCTCGGGCACGTTTTTACCGCAAGCGATATAATCGAGGAAGAACAAAGGCTTTGCGCCTACACATATAACGTCGTTAACGCACATAGCTACGCAGTCGATACCGATAGTATCGTGCTTATCGGTGAGGATGGCAAGCTTGAGCTTTGTTCCCACGCCGTCGGTACCGGAAACCAGCACGGGCTCTTCCATACCTGCGATATTCAGTCCAAAGCATCCGCCGAAACCGCCTACGTCGTCAAGACAACCTTCGTTACGGGTGCGGGCAACGTGCTTTTTCATAAGCTCAACGGCTTTGTAGCCTGCGGTTATATCCACGCCTGCCTTGGCGTAGCTTTCGGAATAGGAATTGGAATGCATAATATATCTCCTTCTGCCGTAAAAACGGCGGGTGTTTTAAATGTTTATTGTGTATTAATAATTCCTTGGGGTGATCACTCTTTTCCGGTCCAACAATAGGTGCATAATTTGCAGGGCTCAATACCTATTGCCTTTAATATGCCCTCAAGAGATTGGAAACTGAGTGAGGAGAAGTTGAATTTATCGCTTATAGTCTTTGCGAGGCGCTTTCCTCTCTCGGATGAAGGATCTGAATATTCGTCTATATATTTAAGACCATCTTCGCCTTCCAGCTCTATTATGGTACGGCGGGCGATCAGCTCCAGCTCGTGTCTGCCTCTGGAAAAGTTAAGGTATTTACAATTATACATAATAGGAGGACAAGCACTTCGCATATGAACCTCCTTCGCACCGTTGGCGTAAAGAAAATCCACCGTTTCCTGAAGCTGTGTGCCTCTTACTATGGAATCGTCCACGAAAAGCAGCTTTTTGTCCTTTATAAGCTCGGGCACGGGAAGCTGCTTCATCTTCGCAATACGGTTTCTGTCCACCTGCTTTGCGGGGGTAAAGCTTCTCTGCCAGGTGGGAGTGTATTTAATAAAGGGACGGGCAAAGGGAGCGTGGCTCTTGTTGGCATATCCTATGGCGTGGGGAGTGCCGGAATCGGGCACACCGCTTACGTAATCGATATCCTGCGCCATACCGCATTTTTTATCGTACTCTGCCATTATCTCGCCGTTGCGGTAACGCATAAGTTCTACGTTAACGCCCTCATAGCCGGATGTGGAGTATCCGTAATAAGACCAAAGGAACGCGCATATCTTCATTTCCTTGCCGGGTTCGGCAAGACGTGTCATACTGTCCTTGGTTATTTCAACTATTTCGCCGGGGCCAAGCTCGCATACCTTTTCGTAGCCCAGCTTCTGGCAGGCGAAGGGCTCAAGTGACGCGCAATAACCGCCATCGTTTTTGCCAATGGATACGGGTGTTCTGCCCAATCTGTCCCTGGCGGCGATAATACTACCGTCATCCTTGAGTATGAGCAGAGATAAGCTTCCCTGTATCTGCTCCTGAACGAACTTTATTCCCCGGGCAAAGTTTTCCTTACGGCTTATAAGTGCCGCCGCAAGGTCGGTGGAGTTTACCGCACCGCTTGTCATTGCGTTGAAATGTCCGTTCACTTCCGAAAAATATTTATCTATAAGCTCGTCCGAATTGTTTATAACGCCCACGGTGCATATTGCAAACTTGCCCAGCGCAGAGCGTATAAGCAGGGGCTGGGGGTCGCTGTCGCTTATACATCCGATAGCGGACGAGCCTGACATTTCCTCAAAAATGTGCTCGAATTTTGTTCTGAAAGGGGAATTTTCTATATTGTGAATTTCCCTCTGCAAGCCCTTTTCGGGATCAAATGCCGCCATACCTCCGCGGCGTGTGCCTAAATGAGAGTGATAATCCGTTCCGAAGAACACGTCTTCGATCGCATCGTGATTGCAAGCGGCACCGAAAAATCCGCCCATATATCTTCAACTGCCTTTCCGAAAAAGAGAATAAATGTGTTAACTGTTAATAGCCGCGTCTTTTGCCAAAACCTTTTCGGCGTCGGAAGCACGCTTTGCGTCAAGCTTTGCCGCCAGTTCGTCATCGGAAAGGGCAATCATCTGTGCCGCAAGGAGAGCTGCGTTTACTGCGCCGTCCACAGCCACGGTGGCAACGGGAATTCCGGAGGGCATCTGTACGGTGGAAAGAAGTGCATCCAGCCCGTTAAATTTGCCTGCGCTTATGGGAATTCCGATAACGGGCAGAGTAGTTGCGGCGGCAACCGCACCTGCAAGATGAGCCGCCATTCCTGCGGCGCATATCATTACTCCGTATCCGTTCTCTCTTGCTTCCATAGCAAAAAGACGCACCTGCTCCGGCGTTCTGTGTGCCGATAACACGCGCATCGTATAAGGTATTCCCAAGCCCGTAAGAGTATCCGCTGCTTTGGATACTACAGGCATATCGCTGTCGCTTCCCATAATGATTGCAACTTTTTTCATAGTTCGTATCCTCCGAATAAACATATATTAAATCAAAAAAGACAGTCCTATGCCGTGTATAAAATACGCTTAGGGCTGCCCAGACGGTCGGCTTTATTTCGCCTTGCTCCCTTGCGTTAATTCGCAAAAAACCGTCAGTTACAAAGCGATTTCAAAATTCGCTTATATAATAACATATAATGAAGAAAAAGTAAATACCATACCGTGTTTTTATATGACGAATTTCGGCTTTATTTTGTACTGTGTTTTTTCTTTTTTGAACAAAACCGTTTTCGGATGTTTCTGTTGCTTTCCTCCTTTCGCGTTTTGTATAGTGAGATTATTTATGCAAAAAACGAAGGGCTGTGTTTATATATTTTGATTTTTTATGCAATTTCTCGGAAAAAACATTTGATTTTTATTCAAAAGGGGTTGACAAAACGTATCTTCGGGTATAAAATGGGCTAACATTTATTTTGTGTGGTTTCAAAACACCTAATTTCAGAAAGGATATTCACCATGAAAAAGACAATCAGATTGGTATGCGCAGCTCTGGCACTTGTTCTCTGCCTGCTTTGCGCTACCGCTTGCGGAGATACCAATTATACCGCAAACAACGAAACTTACGTTATCGGCGCTACCGGCCCCCTTACCGGTGATGCTTCCGTTTACGGCGTTGCAGTACAGCGCGGCGCCACCATCGCTATCGAAGAGATCAATGCGGCAGGCGGACTTAACGGCGTGCTCTTCTCCTTCGAAATGGTAGACGATATGGCGACAGCAGACAAGGCAGCTACCGGCTACACCTCTCTCTTTGAGAAGGGTATGCAGGTTTCCATCGGCAGCGTTACTTCCGGCTCCTGCGCATCCTTCGCAGCAGAAGCAGCTAACGACGGCGTTCTGTTTATGACTCCCTCCGCTTCCGCAGAAAACGTTATCGGCGTAAGCGAAAACGCATTCCGCGTATGCTTCGGCGACGCACAGCAGGGCACTATCGCGGCTAACACTCTTGCAAAAGATTACAGCAAGATCGGCGTTATCTACGATACCAGCGATCCTTACTCCGCAGGCCTTTACGAAGCTTTTGAAGCACAGATGACCGAGCTTGGCAAGGTTAAGGATACCGATTACTTCGTATACACCTTCACCAAGGAAACCAACAAGGACTTCTCTACTCAGGTTTCTGAGCTTCAGTCCAAGGAATGCGACGTTATCTTCCTTCCCTTCTACTACACCGAAGCAGCTCTCGTTTGCAAGAAGGCAGCACAGGTTGGCTTTAACGTTCCCGTATTCGGATGCGACGGTCTTGACGGTATCAAGGATCAGCTTGATGACACCGTAACCGCACAGATCTCTTACATCACCCCCTTCAACGCTGAATCTGACGATGCAAACGTTAAGTCTTTCGTAAGCAAGTATCAGGAAAAGTACGGCGAAGTTCCCAACCAGTTCGCAGCAGACGGCTACGATGCAGTTATGATCCTTTTCGAAGCAATGAAGGCTGCTGACGTAGATGACGTTACCATCTCCGCTTCCGATCTTGCAGACCTCCTCCGTCCCATCCTCACCGGCGGTACCTTCAAGTATTCCGGCCTTACCGGTAATGATATGACCTGGACCACCGCAGGCTCTTGCGAAAAGGCTCCTCAGATTGTAGTTGTAGACCGCGATTAATTCTAATTTTATCAACTGAATTTTTGCAGAAGGGCAAAGTAACGCGTGCTTTGCCTTTCTGCGAATTCTTGCTTTAGGAGTATTTATGAATACACTCATCAACGGCCTTTGTCTGGGCGGAATTTACGCTCTCATAGCGCTGGGCTACACAATGGTATACGGTATCGCAAAGATGCTTAACTTCGCCCACGGAGATATTATAATGGTGGGCGCATACGCTGTTTGCACAACGCTGAGCATTATGAACCATCCTATTCCCGCAGTAATAGTGGCAGTGATAATTTGTACCGTTCTCGGTATCGCTACGGAACGAGTGGCATACCGTCCTCTCCGCGGCGCGTCCCCTCTGGCGGTGCTTATTACGGCTATCGGCGTAAGTTATTTGCTTCAAAGCGTTTCCCAGCTTATATACGGCGCAGGCACACGCCCCGTTTCTATCGGCAACTGGGGCTCTGTTGATGTGATGGGTATATCCATAAGTATTTCTTCTCTCGTTACTTTGGGACTTTGTGTCGTTATTATGGTAGCTCTTACCTTGTTTATCAACAAGACCAAGGCAGGCACGGCAATGCTGGCTGTTTCCGAGGACAGAGCCGCCGCTTCCCTTATGGGTATTAACGTAAACGGCATTATCACTCTTACCTTTGCTATCGGCTCCGCACTGGCGGCTTGCGCTTCTGTGTTCTATCTTATGCAGATTCCCGCAGTAAGCCCCACGCTGGGTGCAATGCCCGGTATAAAGGCGTTCACCGCGGCGGTTATCGGCGGTATCGGTTCCATTCCCGGCGCAATGGTGGGCGGAATATTACTCGGCGTTATCGAGAAGATCTGCTCCAGCATTCCCGCTTTGTCCCCTTATACCACCGCTATAGAATTCGGTTTGCTTATACTCATTCTTATGGTCCGTCCTACCGGACTTATGGGCAAGACCAGAAGGGAGAAGGTATAAAATGAAAAAGTTCAAGCTTAAGCATTGGATAAATTATATACTCATTCTCGCTCTGGCAATTCCCTTTACCATCGTTGCTTTTTCAGGCTCAATAAAGGGCTCTACCTCTCTTATGCTTACCCAGATCGGATACAGCATAATACTTGCGGTATCTCTTAATCTGGTAGTGGGCTTCTTGGGCGAGCTTTCCCTCGGCCACGCAGGCTTCATGTGCGCAGGCGCATATATCGGCTGCTTTACCGCAAATTATCTTCACACCGTAATTCCCGATCCCACGGTAGTTCTTATTATATCTATGGCAGTCGGTGGACTTACCGCGGCGCTGTTCGGACTTATAATCGGTCTGCCCACCCTCCGTCTTAAGGGCGACTATCTGGCTATCGTAACTCTCGCTTTCGGTGAGATAATCCGTACCGTGTTTATGAATCAGGAAATTTTCGGCGGTGCGTTGGGACTTACCACCCGTAAATACGGAAAAACTCTGTTTGTAATCGTTTTCGTAATGGCGATATTCGCCGTTTTTGTAACCCAGAATCTTATGAAGAGTAAGCACGGACGTGCTATTCAGGCTATCCGTGATAACGAGATCGCCGCCCGCGCTATGGGCGTAAACGTTACCTACTACAAGCTGGCTGTATTCGTTATCGCCGCTTTCTTTGCAGGTATCGCAGGCGTTTTGTACGGACACAATACCACCCCCGTTGACTACGGATTTTTCTCCTTCAACTATTCGGTTGAGATTTTGGTTATGGTAGTTCTGGGCGGTATGGGTAACATTACGGGTTCCATACTTTCCGCCACTCTTCTTACCTTTATCAACATTCAGCTTACCACCAAGCTTTCCGGCGATCTTGCCGCACTTAAATATCTTATTTACGCTCTTATTCTTATCGTTGCGGTTATCTGGAACAACGCGCCCGCTTTGCGTAAGGTGCGTGAGAGATTCAGCCTGCACCGTCTTGTGGAATATCTTGTTATCAAGTTCCGCGGACACCGTATCAAAGAGGACGGCGGTATTGAAGCACCTGCCACCGCAGACTGGTCCAAGGTTCCCACCAAAATACCTATGGATGCCTTGCTTTCCACAGATATCGTTCCCGAGCAAAGCGTAAAAGAGGAAGGAGATAAAAAATGAGCGAATATATGCTTGAAACCCGTTCTTTGGGTATCTCCTTCGGTGGACTTAAAGCCGCGCAGGATATTAACTTAAAAATAAAGAAAAATCAGCTTTACGGTCTTATAGGACCTAACGGCGCAGGTAAAACCACGGTTTTCAACCTGCTTACCGGCGTATACCGTCCCACCACCGGCACCTTTTTGCTGGACGGCGAGGAGCTTGTGGGCAAAACTCCCGCAGAGATAAACAAAAAAGGTATTGCCCGTACCTTCCAGAATATCCGTCTGTTTTCCAATATGTCGGTTATAGACAATGTGCTTGTGGGAATGGGCAACAGCACAAAGTGCAATATTTTCCAAAGTATTTTCCGTCTTCCCAAGCATTTTTCCACGGAAAAGCAGATGCGCTCTGCCGCCCGTGAGCTGCTCCGCGTGTTCGGTCTGGACGAAGAACGCCGTACCGTGGCTTCCAATCTGCCTTACGGTTCACAGCGCCGTCTTGAGATGGCGCGTGCCTTGGCTACCAATCCCAAGCTTCTTTTGCTGGATGAGCCTGCCGCAGGTATGAACCCTCAGGAAACCGCAGAGCTTACGGAAACCATACGCCGTATAAGAGATGAATTTGATATGACCGTGCTTCTTATCGAGCACGATATGAGCCTTGTATCGGGTCTGTGCGATGAGCTTACCGTGCTTAACTTCGGTACCACTCTTGCCCACGGAACTACGGAAGAGGTGCTCAGACACCCCGACGTTATAAAAGCGTATCTGGGCGAATAATCTTGAAGGGAGCGAGATATTATGGCTTTACTTACAGTTGAAGATCTTGAAGTGTCCTATGGTCTTATAAAGGCTATACGCGGCGTTTCCTTTGAGGTTAATAAAGGTGAAATAGTCGCCCTTATCGGCGCGAACGGCGCAGGTAAGACCACTATAATGCATTCTCTCTGCAACCTTATTCCCAAGGCAAACGGAAAGGTTACCTATGACGGCAAGGATATCACCAATGTCCCCGCCCACAAGCTTGTGCCTATGGGTATGGCGCAGGTTCCCGAAGGACGCAGAATTTTCTGCGAGCTTACCGTAGCGGAAAACCTTAAAATGGGCGCCTACACCAGAAGCGATAAAGCAGAAAAGGAAAACACCTTAAAAGAGATTTACGCCCGCTTTCCCATTCTTAAAGAGCGTTCCAAGCAGATAGCGGGTACGCTTTCCGGCGGTGAACAGCAAATGTTGGCGATGAGCCGTGCGCTTATGTCCCGTCCGTCCCTCATTTTGCTGGATGAGCCCAGTATGGGACTTTCCCCCTTGTACGTTAACACTATTTTCGATATGATATCCGAGATCAACCGCGCAGGCACTACCGTGCTGTTGGTTGAGCAGAATGCGAAAAAAGCGCTCTCCATTGCAAACCGTGCATACGTTCTGGAAACGGGACTTATCGTCCGCGAAGGCACGGGTGAAGAACTGCTGAATGATGATGCGGTGATAAAAGCCTACCTCGGCGGCTGATATCGTGGCGACTTGCTAAACAGCGCAGATCGAAACGCAAAAAGATTTGATACGTAATAAGAAAGACGAGAGATTATAGTTTATCTCTCGTCTTTTGTTTTCTTTTAAGGTAAAAATCCATAATCGGATTTTATTTTTATTTTGCGTTTCTAAATGTTTTTACTTCGCTAGCTGTAGATTACTACAGCACGCTCGTAAAAAGCATTTTCTGCATCTGTTTATCCAGCCGCCATGCCAAAATCAGACTTTTGGCTATAATAGACGGTAGATTTCGAAAAACTTAATAGGTGGTTTTTGGTCTGCTGACCAAAAACTTCCATAATTCCTCATTCCTCATTCCTCATTCCTCATTCCTCATTCCTCATTCCTCGTTACTCATTCCCAGTTTTGCATACACTGCGGCGCCGATGGGGAGCACGTCCTCGTCGAACTCGGCTTTGGGGTGGTGCTGGGGGTAGATAAATCCTTTTTCCTTTTCTCCTGCGGTTATGGTTACCATTACGGTAGGGATTTTTTGGCTCACGTAGGCAAAATCCTCGCTTCCGCCGCCTCGCGCAACTCGTCCCTCGGGGCTTATCATTGATGTTGTGAGCACGTATTCTTCGGTGAAAAGCTCCTTTAATTCTTCAAATACACGCCGCGATAAATGCTTTTCGTTAATAAACACGGGAGCTCCCGATGTGAAGGTTACCTTTGCGCTTCCGCGGTAGGTTTCTGCCGTGGCGCAGGCGATTTTGGTAATTCTGCTTTTAAGATATTCTCTCGTCTTCTCGTCAAAGGATCTTGCCGTTCCCTTTAAAACCGCCGTATCCGCAAGGGTATTTCCGTTTTGTCCTCCCTGCATATATCCTACCGTGAGTACCGTTTCTTTTCTTATATCCACTTCTCTGGACTGAAGCACCTGCAATGCGTTTACGGTCTGGGAGGCGATGAGTATGCTGTCCACACCCTTCCAAGGCGCGCTTCCGTGGCAGGCTTTACCCTGAATTTCTATGGTGAAATGATCGCAGGCGGGCGCACCCGCACCGGGGGAACCGACTATTACCGTACCCGTGGGCATATCCACGGCGGTTATGACGTGTACCATAACCGCTTCGTCAACCCCGTCCAGTATGCCGTTTTCCATCATATCCTTTGCGCCTTCCAGTATCTCTTCTCCCGGCTGAAACATAAATACTATTTTGTTTTTAAGCTTGCTTTCCTGCTCTTTCAGTATCTGTGCCGCGCCCAAAAGCATAGCCGTGTGCATATCGTGTCCGCAGGCGTGCATATTCTCGCTTGCCGCGTAAGAGAGGTGGGTTTCCTCGTCTATGGGCAGAGCGTCCGTGTCCGCCCGCAAAAGTATGGTCTTTTCTCCGTTGCCTATCTCCGCCTTTATCCCGCCGATACCGCATTTTTCGGGCTCGTATCCCATCTCTTTGAGTCTGGCGGTTATATATTCCGCCGTTTTTTTCGTGTTCAGTCCCGTTTCCGCGTTTTGATGAATATGCCGTCTGTCCTTCACAAGGTAATCGTGAATGTTTTTCGCGTGTTCAAGAATACTGTTTTCTTTTTCCATATGTTTCTCCTTTGTTTTTATTGGTTGATTTTTACTATTATTCCCAAAAACAAAGGTAAAAATGCTGTCTCTTGACAGAGATTTCCGGTTATGGTATACTTAATTAACACTAACATATTCGGAGGTAAATATGAAAAGATTTTTAGCTTTACTCTGCGTAATACTGTTCGCTTTTTCTCTGGTTGCCTGCGGCAGCGGCGATCCGGAAACAAATTATACCAAGGCACTTGAATGCCTTGAAAAGGGCGATTACGAAAAAGCCCACCGCCTTTTGTACGAGCTGGGCGACTACAAGGACGCCAAGGAATACCTGAGCAAATTCAGAATTTATTATAAAAAGGCGACCATTAAAAATGCGAATGTGGGCAGTTACACTATTGAACACGAATATGACGCTTACGGTAATCTTATCCTTATGGACGAAGTCCGTGGGTTGGATGTTACAAAAAATGCGAAAAAATTTGAGTACGAATATGATGAAACGGGAAATATCGTTAAACGCACTTTATACAGGACGAAAGACGGTTCTGAATACAATTTAGTCCGCGTTGTAAACTATATCTATGATGCTGACGGAAATGGTATCAAGTGTCAGGATTACGATGCGTCCGGTGCTTTACTGGAGGAATATGATTATGCTACTGCCGCGGCAGACAACATCGCAGAGATACTTGATATTTCCGATGGCTACGAATTCACTTATGACGATTATGGCAGAGTAACAAAACGTATAGTCTACGCTGCGGACGGTTCTTTGCAGGCTGAGTTGGAATACAAATACGATAAAAATGGTAATCTTACTAAAGCAACATCTACTATTCAGGGAAACAAAGACAGCACCATCACCGAATCTTTTTCCGATTTTGTGTATTTTTATTTTCCCGACGGAGTTCCTGAGGTCGAGGGAGTATGGCCGACGAATTATCATAGACATATACAAGTAATGAATTACAACAAAAAGGGCTGAATTTTCAGCCCTCAGATTACTGACAAAGTCTATTTCAAGCAAGAGATAGACTTTGTTTTTTTGT